>JADLGR010000135.1 GCA_020849175.1 Deltaproteobacteria bacterium | reverse complement strand
TCGCGCTCCAGCTCCTCGACTGGCTTGCCCGGCTGGTACGGCCGGATCTGCGCAACGTGCGCCTTCGCGAGTCTTCGCACGCTACGACGCTCCGGCGGCCGCCGCGCGCGGGAGCGCGCGCGGGAACGAGCCGAGGACGCGGTACGCGGTCGCAACGCCTGCCGCCTCGGTGAGCGCCTGCGCCACGCGCGCCTCGTCACGGTGGCCCTCGATGTCGAGGAAGAACACGTACTCCCAGGGCTTGCCCTTGAGGGGCCGGGACTGGATCGAGGTCAGATTGACGCCGTGCGCCGAGAACGGCGCCAGCAGACGGTGGAGCGCTCCCGCCTCGTCACGACGGACGGTGAAGAGCGCAGACGTGAGATCGTTGTCGCCGGGCGCGGCTTTCTCACCGCCCAGCACGACGAATCGCGTGGTGTTGTCACGGCGATCCTCGACCGAGGTCTCGATCGTCGCAAGGCCCCACGTTCGCGCGGCGAGATCGCTTCCAATCGCGGCCACGCCGGGGTCGTCTGCTGCGAGGCGAGCCGCTGCCGCCGTGCTCGCGGTCTCGACCCGATCGGCATGCGGGAGGTGCGCCTCGATCCAGTGCCGGCACTGCGCGAGGGCCTGCGGGATCGACGCGACGCGCTCGACGTCGGCGAGCCGGCCGCTACGCGAGAAGAGCTGGTGCGAGATGCGGAGCACGATCTCGCCGCAGATCTCGGTCTCCGCCTCGACAAGGGCGTCGAGGGTCGCCGTCACGACACCCTCGGTCGTGTTCTCGACGGGAACGACGGCAATGTCCGCACGACCGTGCTCCACGGCTGCGACGACGTCGGGCAGGGTCGGCTCGGGCACCAGATCGGCCAGTGCGCCGAACTGCCGGCGCGCAGCGAGGTGGCTGAACGTTCCCTCCGGACCGAGGTACGCGACGCGCAGTGTTCCTTCGAGACCGCGCATGACGCCGATGATTTCACGAAACACATCGGGAATCGATGCGGTCGGAAACGGGCCGGAGTTGAGCGCGGCCAGGCGCTCGAGGATCTCGCGCTCGCGGGCGGCATCGAACGGTGCGACTCCCGCACCTTGCTTGAGACGTCCAACCTCGAGCACGAGGCTGGCTCGCTCGTTGAGGAGCGTGAGGATGGCGCCGTCGACAGCGTCGATTTGCGCACGCAGACGCGCCAGCTCCGGGGCCGGTCCGTCCGGGCGCATTCGCTGCGCGCTCGCGTCGTCGCCCAGGGGCTGCACCGATCGGGTCATTCGCTCCTTCCCGCCCGGCCGCGCGGCGTGGCCTAACTCCCCGAAAAAGCTGGCGCAATATATCGGCCGCCCCGCCTCCTGCCAAGCCCTTCTCGCCCAAAACCCCTCGCTCTGGCAAGGGGTTAGGCGCGGCGGACGCCGGCGCAGCGACGTCGCACCCCTCGCTGGTAGGCAACCCTTCGAAAAAGCAACGGATTCGGCCGTACCCCGGTCAAGGAGCGGCCCGAGACCGTCGATGCAGGAGGCTCGGGAGGGGCGCTGTAGCGATGGAGAGCTCCGACCAGAGGCTCGCCGAGCCCGAGACCAGCGTCGCGACGCAGATCATCCTCCTGGTCTTCGTCGCCACCTTCGTCAGCGCGGCGGCCGTGAGCTGGATCTCGATCGAGACGGCGCGCCGGCAGCTCTGGGAGCAGATCCACGCGACCTACCCTGCCACGCTCGAGCAGGGGAGTCAGCGCCTCCTGCGCTGGCTCGTCGAGGGCCGGCGGCTGACCGCCGATGTCGCGGCCCGCCGCACGAGCCGCGATACGCTGCTGGCGCTCGCACGCGATGCCGGCGCACCGACGCGCCGGGCGTCCGCCGAGACCCTCTTCAAGAATCTCACCGGACCCGCTGCGGAACGCTCGCGCGAGGTGCACGCCTTCGTCCTTCTGGGCCTCGATGGCCGGCCCATCTTCTCGACCGATTCCGGCGAGACGCTGTCCGCCGCGCAGGGTGAGGCCCTCGTTCGCCCCGGTGCGCCCGTCGTGCAGGCGTTTTCGAGGACCGGACAACGTCCGCTCGTCGCAACGTGCATTCCGGTGATCGGACCGGGCGGAAGCCCGGCGGCGTACCTCGCCGGCATCTTCGATTCCGACGCCTTGCGCGACGTGCTCGTCAGCGACCGGATCGACGCCGCGATGCGCCTCGATCTTCTCGGTCCCGGCGACAGCGTCCTCGTTCACGCCGGGGTGCCGGCCGAGGGGGGTACACCCGCCGGAGAGATCCCTCGCCCGCTGGGTCGCGTGCGCGAGTACACGAGTGCCACCGGCGAGCACGTCATCGGGGTCGCACGTCCGCTCGGCACCCTCGGCTGGACGCTGCGCGTCGAGGCTCCGTACGACCACGCCTTCGCTCCCGTGCTCACGGTCCTGCGGCGCCTGCTGCTGATCGACGTTGGCGTCGTCGCCCTCGCGAGCCTTCTCGCCTACGCGATCACCACGCGCATCGTGCGTCCGATCGAGGCGCTCTCGGACGCCGCGCGCCGACTCGCGGGGGGGCGCTTCGACCGTCAGATCCCCGAGACCGGGCGGCACGACGAGATCGGCCTTCTCACGCGAACCTTCAACGAGATGGCGCGGCGGCTCCAGCGCAGCCAGGCGGACCTCGAAGCCGCGAACCGTCGGCTGCGCGACCAGAACCAGAACCTGCAGGCGAGCAATGAAGTTCTCGAGCAGCTCTCGATCACCGACGGCCTGACGAAGCTCCACAACCACCGCTTCTTCCAGGATCACCTGACACGCGAGATCAAGCGCGCAACACGAACCGGTGATCCCTTGTCGATGATTCTGCTCGACATCGACGACTTCAAGCGTCTCAACGACCGACTCGGACACGCGGCCGGCGACGAAGCCCTCCAGTGCATCGCCGAAGCCCTCGCGGAAGCGGTCCGCGACAGCGATCTGCTCGCGCGTTACGGCGGCGAGGAGTTCGCGATCGTCGCGTCCTCGGTCGACCTCGCCGGCGCGACGGTGCTCGCCGAGAAGCTGCGTTCGGCCGTCGCGAAGAAGGCCTTCACGCCGGGGGACGCCGTCCGTCCCATCACGCTCAGCGTCTCGGTCGGCGTCGCGCAGTACAAGGGCGATCGCAAGGCCTTCTTCCGCGCCGCCGATCAGGCCCTGTATCGCGCGAAGGCCGACGGGAAGAACTGCGTGCGCGTGGCCGTCTGAGGTCGGCCCCTTGAGTGCGGCCGCCAAAGCCGCGATCCTGCCGCCCCATGACACGGGTGGTCGGCCTGACCGGCGGCATCGGCTCGGGGAAGAGCACCGTTGCGACGCTTCTGCGCGACCTCGGCGCCGTCGTGATCGATGCCGACGCCATCGTCCACGAGATGCAAGAAGCTGGAGAGCCGCTGCTCGCGGAGATGGTCGCCGCCTTCGGACCCGACATCCTCGACGCGAACGGTGCGCTCGACCGTGAGGCACTCGGGCGTATCGTCTTCTCCGACCCCGCGCAGCGCGCTCGGCTCGGTGCGATCGTCCACCCGAAGGTCGGCGCCGAGATGGCGCACCGCCTCGCCGCTGCCCGCGCCAGCGGCGCGCCGCTGGTCGTCCTCGACGTCCCGCTCCTCCTCGAAGGCCGTGAGGCCGGCCGCGGCGCCCCTGCGCCGTACGAGTGCGTGATCGTGGTCTGGGCGCCCGAGGGCGCTCAGCTCGAGCGTCAGATGCGGCGCGACGGGCGCGATCGTGACGAAGCGCTGCGGCGGATTCGTTCCCAGATGTCGCTCGACGAAAAGCGCAGGCTCGCCGACCACGTGATCGACAACTCCGGATCTCCAGAGGAAACGGAGCAGCAGGTGCGCGCACTCTACCAGCGCCTCGTTACCGACACGGCAAGACCCGAACCCACACCGAAAGGCCAGACCGCATGCTGACGCACTTCGACGACTACCTCGTCCACCAGACGGCCGACCCCGTGGCGCACCCCGGATCGGGGGATCGCAACTTCTACGACCGCTACTTCTTCAACGGCTACGATCGCGACGGCGAGCTGTTCTTCGCCGTGGCGCTCGGTCTGTACCCGAACCGCCGCGTGATGGACGCCGCAGTGAGCGTTCTGCGAGACGGCGTGCAGCACTCGGTCCACGCCTCACGCCTCGCCCCGCTCGAGCGTGGCGAGACTCGCGTGGGGCCGATCTCCATCGAAGTGATCGAGCCGATGCGGCGCTTCCGCGTGACGCTCGCCAGCAACGCGAGCGGCGTCGAGGCCGAGATGCTCTTCCACTCGCGCGCGCAGCCGATCGAAGAGCCGCGCTTCCATCGTGCCCACGAGGGACGCGTGATGATGGACTACACACGCCTCACGCAGTTCGGAAGCTGGGAGGGGACGATCACGATCGACGGACGGCGCCATCCCCTCGCACGCGCACGGCACATCGGCTGTCGCGACCGGTCCTGGGGCATTCGACCGGTCGGTGAACGCGAGGCTGCCGCACCGGGGCCCGCTCCGCAGTTCTTCTGGCTCTGGGCTCCCACGCAGTTCGACGATTGCTGCGCGCACTTCGACGTCAACGAGGACGGCGAGGGTGCCCGGTGGCACGCCTTCGGAAGCATCATGCCCGCCCTCGCACCCGACGCGCCGCACGACGCCGCGCTGCCCGCCATGCCTTCGGAGATGGCGAGCGTCTCGCACGACATCGTGTGGCAGCCGGGAACACGGCGCGCGAAGTCGGCCCGCATCGCGCTGACGGCCGTGGGCGGGCACACGCACGAGCTCTCGCTCGAACCGATCCTCACCTTCCAGATGCTCGGCCTCGGCTATCTGCACCCGGAGTGGGGCCACGGACTGTGGAAGGGCGAGAACGCCGTCGCGGCGGAGCGCTGGCGCGTCGCGGACTGCGCGCCGATGGACCTGCGGCACATCCACGTTCAGCAGCTCTGCCGCGTGCGCATGGGGGACCGCGTCGGCGCAGGCGTGCTCGAGCAGCTCGTGATCGGCCCGCACGCTCCGTCGGGCTTCAAGTCCCTGATGGACCCGGCCGCGTAGGGGCGCTGCGATCGTGGAGCCTTGCGCTGCGGCCGGCCTACGCCGGCCGTAGTGCCGCCTTCAGCTCCGCGACGAAACGCGTCGCGACGTCGAGCTTCTCCTCGCGCGTCGGCGCCCGCTCCATGCGGTCGATGATCGCGCTCGCGACGACGACGCCGTCCGCGAAGCCGCCAATCTCCCGCGCCTGCTCGGGCGTCGAGACGCCGAACCCGACGCACACCGGGACATCGGAGATCTCGCGAACCCGTGCAACGCCCGCACGCAGGTCGGCCGACACCGCCGCCCGCGCACCCGTCACCCCCGTGAGCGCGACGTAGTAGAGGAAGCCTCTCGTTCGCGCCGCGAGCCGCGTGAGACGTTCGGGACGCGTCGTCGGCGCTGCGAGCAGGATCGGACCGACACCCTTCGCCTCGAGCGCGCCGTAGAAGGCTTCGCCCTCCTCGGGCGGGAGATCGGGGCAGATCACACCGTCCACCCCCACTTCCGCAGCGGCCACCGCGAAGCGCTCCTCCCCCATGGCGAAGAACGGATTCGCGTAGCCCATGAGGACCAGCGGCACGTCGACCTTCGCGCGCACACGCTTCACGAGCTCGAGGATTCGGCGCAGCGAGGTGTGGCTCGCGAGTGCGCGCTGGCTCGCGCGCTGGATCGTCGGGCCGTCGGCGATCGGATCCGAGAACGGAACGCCGATCTCGAGGCCGTCGGCTCCCGCCGCAGCGAAGGCGAGGACGAGTGCCTCGGTGAACTCGAGGTCCGGATCGCCTGCCGTGACGAAGGGCAGGAGCGCACACTCCCCGCGCCCGCGAAGCTCGCGAAATCGGTCTTGCAGCCGCCCCATCGTCAGTGCACTCCGCCCACAGCGCTCCGCAGCAGCTCGCGTACCTGCATCACGTCCTTGTCGCCTCGTCCCGAGAGGTTCACGATCACGATCGCGTCGTTCGCGAGCGTCGGCGCGAGCCTGCGGAGGTGCGCGATCGCATGCGCGCTCTCCAGCGCCGGAATGATGCCCTCCATGCGCGAGAGATACTGGAGCGCATCG
The DNA here is from genome assembly GCA_020849175.1 of Deltaproteobacteria bacterium. GTDB lineage: Bacteria > Myxococcota_A > UBA9160 > UBA9160 > UBA9160 > MYXO. Next base: position 7,066 of record JADLGR010000135.1, on the reverse strand, counting down.
AGCGCCTCGGCGTCGGTGACGGCCACGTACTGCGCGCGCCCGCTGTCGCGCAGGAAGGCGTGCTCGGGCCCGACGCCGGGATAGTCGAGGCCGGCTGAGATCGAGTGCGCCGGAAAGATCTGACCATCGTCGTCCGAGAGGACGAGCGTTCGTTGGCCATGGAAGATGCCCGCAACGCCCGCCGTCATCGTCGCCCCGTGGCGTCCGCTCGCGAGCCCCTCCCCTCCTGCCTCGCACCCGATCATGCGCACGCCGCCATCGGCGAGGAAGGGATGGAACAGTCCCATCGCGTTCGATCCGCCTCCGACGCAGGCCACGAGAACGTCGGGGAGTCTTCCCTCGACCTCGAGAATCTGCCGGCGTGCCTCGACGCCGATCACGCGCTGGAAGTCACGCACCAGCGTCGGATAGGGATGCGGTCCCATCGTCGATCCGATGCAGTAATAGGTGTCGCGGACGTTCGTCACCCAGTCGCGCATGGCCTCGTTGATCGCATCCTTGAGCGTTCGCGATCCGGCCTCGACCGGGAGCACGCGCGCGCCCAGCAGCTCCATGCGAAAGACGTTCAGCGCCTGCCGCTCGACGTCTTCGGCCCCCTGATAGACCTCGCAGTCCAGACCGAGGAGCGCGCAGGCCGTCGCCGTCGCAACGCCGTGCTGGCCCGCGCCCGTCTCGGCGATCACGCGGCGCTTTCCCATCGATCGCGCGAGCAGCGCCTGCCCGAGGACGTTGTTGATCTTGTGCGCGCCGGTGTGGGCGAGATCTTCTCGCTTCAGGTAGACGCGCGCACCGCCGAGGTCCTCGGTGATGCGCCTCGCGAACGTGAGCGGTGTCGGTCGGCCGGCGTACGTGCGCAGCAGGTCATCGAGCTCGCGCTGGAAGGCATCGCTCGGAACGACGTGCAGGCGCGCCTCTTCGAGTTCGTCGAGCGCGGCGACCAGAGTCTCCGGGACGTACCGCCCGCCATACGCGCCGAAGTGTCCGGGCGCCTGTGTCACGGCGCGGCGCTCTCCGCTCGGCGAACGGCTTCGACGAACGCCTTGAGCTTCGCCGCGTCCTTGCGGCTGCCTTCCGTCTCGACACCCGTCGCCACGTCGACTCCCCACGGCAGCAGGTCGCCGAGCGCTTCGAGCGCTCCGACGACGTTCTCGGAGTCGAGCCCGCCGGCGAGGATCACGTCGATGCCGTCTTCGATCAGGGCGCTCGCGTCGGACCAGTTCCACGCGCGGCCACGCCCGCCGCCCTCGGTCGGATGATCGAGCAACAGCAGCGTCCCGGGATACCGCTCCGCCTGCTCCGGGTCTGCCCCGCGGATCGCCTTGATCACCGGCAGGTCGACCTGCTCGACCTCTTCGGGCGCCTCGTCACCGTGGAGCTGCACCCGCTCGACTTCGACACGCCGGATCACCCGCTCGATCTCCGACCAGCCCGCGTCGCGGAAGACCGCCACCAGCTCGACCTGACCGCGAACGCGATCGGCGATCGCCGCGGCCTTGCGCACGTCGAGGGCGCGCGGCGAGCCCGGCACGAAGTTGAGCCCGAGCAGGTCCGCTCCCGCGTCGACGGCCGCCTGTGCGTCGTCGGGATGGACGATCCCGCACACCTTGATCCGAACGCTCCCGCTCACGATGCCTCCCGTAGCCTGCGCAGCGCGAGTCCGGGATCGGGCTCGCGCATCAGGGACTCTCCGACCAAGAACGCGCGTGCGCCGGCGGCCGAGAGCCGCCGGACGTCCGCGCTCGTCATGATGCCGCTCTCGGCGACGATCACCACGTCCTGCGGCGCGCGCGGTGCGAGGCGCTCCGTGACGCCGAGATCGACGGCGAAGCTTCGAAGGTCGCGGTTGTTGATCCCGACGAGCTTCGCGCCGGCGGCGAGCGCCGTATCGAGCTCCGCCTCGTCGTGGACCTCGACGAGGACGTCGAGCCCGACCGCGAGCGCTCGTCCGTGCAGGGCCTCGAGCGCGCGTGGCGCGAGCGCCGCGACGATCAGCAGCACCGCGTCCGCGCCGGCCACGCGCGCCTCGTCGATCTGACGCGACTCGACGATGAAGTCCTTGCGCAAGATCGGCAGCGAAGCCGCTGCGCGCGCCGTCGCGAGGTACTCGATCCGCCCGCCGAAGTAATGCTCGTCGGTCAGGACCGAGAGCGCCGCCGCGCCGCCTTCGAGGTAGTCCTTCGCGATCGCCGCCGGATCGAAATCCGAGCGGATCTCGCCGCGGCTCGGGGAGCGCCGCTTGATCTCCGCGATGATGCGCGGAGGCGTGCCCGTCTCGATCGAGCGGCGGAGCCCGCGCGTCGGGTCCGAGACGGCCTCGGCGCGAGCGGCGAGAACTGCGTCGGGTTCATGGAGCCGCGCCGCCGCGATCTCGCTTCGCTTGTGCGCGACGATCTCGTCGAGGATCGTCACCCCCGGGCCTCCGTCCGCGCGGCCTGCGTCGCGCGGACCAGCGCTTCGAGCTTCGCCTTCGCCGCGCCGGAGTCGATGCTCTCGGCCGCCTGCGCGAGGCCTGCTTCGAGCGACGGCGCCGCATCCGCGATCCACAGGGCCGCCGCCGCGTTCAGACACACGATGTCGCGTCGCGGCCCCTTCTCGCCCGCCAGGATGCTGCGAAGGATGGCCGCATTCTCTGAGGCATCCCCGCCGCGCAGATCCTCGCTTCGCCCGCGTGTCAGGCCGAGCCGCTGCGGATCGATCTCGATCGCGCGGCCCTCGCCGCAGGCGCCGCCGACGCGAACCGCGTGGGTCGGACCCGTGATGGTGATCTCGTCGAGACCGTCGCTGCCGTGGACCAGCAGTGCAGCATCGGTGCCGAGCGTGAACAGAACGCGCCCGAGCAGCGCACAGAGAGCCGGCTCGCCGACTCCGATCACCTGCCGGCGAACACCCACGGGCGAGAGCAGCGGGCCCATCCAGTTCATGAGCGTTCGCACGCCGAGCTCGCGCCGCACCGGAGCGACGAATCGCATGGCCGGATGTGCGATGCGCGCAAAGAAGGGCGCGATGCCGATCTGGTCCAGAACGCGGGCGGCCGCTTCGACCGAGAGCTCGATCTCGACGCCCAGCGCCTCCAGCACGTCGAAGCTCCCGGCGCGGCTGGTGGCCGCCCGGTTGCCGTGCTTGGCGACGGGGACGCCTGCGCCGGCGACGACGAAGGCCGCCGTCGTCGAGATGTTGAAGGTCCCCGCGCCGTCGCCTCCTGTCCCGCACGTGTCGACCGTTCGCGCGTCGTGCAGCGGCGCCTGCACGGCGCGTGAGCGCAGCGCACGGGCCACGGCGACGAGCTCCCCCGCCGTCTCGCCTTTCGTCCGCAGCGCGACGAGCAGCGCAGCGATGCCGACGGGCGTGGCCTTACCGTCCATGATCTCGCCGAACGCCGCCTCGAGCACGTGGATCGGAACCTCGTCTCCGCGCACGGCGATCTCGGTCGCTGCCACGACGCTCATGCAGCACGCCGCTCGCGACAGCGCGAGAGGAAGTTTCCGAGGAGCTGCTTGCCGGCCGGCGTCAGGACCGATTCCGGATGGAACTGGACGCCCTCGACCGGCAGCGTTCGATGCCGAACGGCCATGATCTCGCCGTCCTGCGTTCGCGCCGTCACCTCGAGCACGGCCGGACAGGTCTCGGCCTCGATCACGAGCGAGTGGTAGCGCGTGGCTTCGAGCGGCTGCGGCAGCCCGGCGAAGACGCCCTCTCCGTCGTGATGGACGAGCGAGGTCTTGCCGTGCATCAGGGTGCGCGCGCGAACGATCTTCCCTCCGTACGCGACGCCGATCCCCTGATGCCCGAGACACACGCCCAGCACGGGAATCCCTGCGCGCGCGAACAGATCGACGACCGGAACGCTCACACCGGCTGCCTGCGGCTCGCCGGGCCCCGGGGAGATCACGACGCCGTCGGGACGGCGCGCGAGAAGCGCCTGCGGCGTCTCGACATCGCTGCGCACCACGTCGACGAGCGCGCCCAGCTCACCCAGGTACTGCACGAGGTTGTACGTGAACGAATCGTAGTTGTCGATCACCAGGATCCGCGGCCCCTCGGTGCTCGCCGCCATCAATCCTCTCCTTCGCGCGCGAGGTCGATGGCCTGGATGAGCGCGCGGGCCTTGCTCATGGTCTCCTGGTACTCGGCCTCGGGATCGGAGTCGGCGACGATTCCCGCGCCCGCTTGCAGGTGCAGGACATCGTCCTTCACGAGGATCGTTCGGATCGTGATCGCGGTGTCCATGTTCCCGGAGTAGTCGATGTAGCCGACGCAGCCGCCGAAGAAGCCGCGTCGCACCGTCTCGAGCTCGTCGATGATCTCCATCGCGCGAACCTTGGGTGCTCCGGAGAGAGTTCCGCACGGGAAGGTCGCTCGCAGAAGGTCGAGCCAGTCGAGCCCGGCTCGCAGCCGCGCGGTCACGTGCGAGACGATGTGCATGACGTGCGAATAGCGCTCGATCACCGCGTAGTCGCGCACGTGAACCGACCCGATCTCCGCCACACGCCCGACATCGTTTCGCCCGAGATCGACCAGCATGAGGTGCTCGGCGCGCTCCTTCGGGTCGGCCAGGAGCTCGGCCTCGAGCGCTCGATCTTCTTCGGGCGTGTGGCCGCGGCGTCGCGTGCCCGCGATGGGACGCACGTCGATCTGCCCGTGGTCGAGTCGCGCCAGGATCTCCGGAGAGCTCCCGATGAGAACCGGCCCCTCCATTCGCAGGAAGAACAGGTACGGGCTCGGGTTGATCGATCGCAGGTGCCGGTAGATGAGGAACGGATCCGCCTGGAGTGGAATGCGCAGTCGCTGCGAGAGGACCACCTGGAAGACGTCTCCCGCCTCGATGTACTCCTTCGCCCGCTTCACGATCTCGTGGAATCGCTCGCGCGGGACGCTCGACTGCACTTCCATCGGCGCTCGCGCCGCCGCGCGAGCCGGATCTGCGTGCAGCGGAGCGCGGAGGCGGCGCACGGTCGCGTCGATCTGCGCGACCTCCTCGCGATAGAGCGCGCGCGGATCGTCGCCGGGGCGGATCTCGACGTGTCGCACGATCAGCGCCGTGTGGCGGATGTTGTCGTAGACGACCACCGTCTCGGGCAGGACGAACCACAGGTCCGGCAAGTCGAGCTCGTCGGGGTTCGCGTCCGGAATGCGCTCGACGAAGCGGACCCAGTCGTACCCGATCATGCCAACCGCACCGCCGACGAAACGCGGCAGCTCGATCCCGTCGAGTGGCACCGGTCGGAGTCCAGCGAGCCGGCTTCGCAGGACGGCGAGCGGGTCTGCTTCGGCCTCGAACCGCTCCGTTCGCCCGCCTTCCTCCCACTCGACGCTTCGTCCGCGGGCGCGGAAGATCGCGCGCGCGCCCGCGCCGAGGAAGCTGTAGCGAGCCCACTTCTCGCCGCCCTGCACCGACTCGAACAGGAACGTCGTACGCCCGTCATCGAGGCGGCGGAACAGAGACAGCGGCGTATCGAGGTCGGCCAGGATCTCGCGCACCAGCGGGATCAGATTCCCTCGGGTCGCGAGCCTCTCGAACGCATCCTCGGCCGGGCGGAGCACGCCATCCTCGGGCGCAGGGCGAACCCCGCGCGTGTGGGCGGTTGAGGAGCCTTGGGTATCAGAGCCCCCGGGGAGCGTCAACCGACGAAGCACCGAGCCCGCGGACGCCGCAGGGTGCGGTCAGAAGAAGCCCGCCCCTCCGGCCTTGCTCGTCGGGAGCACGCCGCCGCCCTTGAAGCCGGCGAAGGGCCGCACCGTGTCGTCTCCGAGACCGACGATGCGGTACTTCACGTTGAAGCGCGCGCCGCTGACGGGATCCTGATCGGCCTCGAAGCGCACCGCCCAGCAGCGGCACTGCGAGAGGTACTCGACTCCCCCCTGGTTGCCGAGGAACACCGAGTTGTCGGCGCTGTACGTTCCGCTGTAGGTGAGACCCCAGCTCCGGGTGACCGCCCAGCGAACGTACACGCTGATCTGATTGACCTGCGAGAAGGATCCCGTCACGCTGTCGAACCGCTCCTTGTCGTAACGGAACGACTCGTAGAAGAGCGGAATCTGGTCGAGGAAGCGGTACGACACGCTGAGGTCGTCCCCGCGCGCGCTCGCCCACGACGTCTGCACGAGGGCTTCGTCGAAGCGCTCCTCCTGCATCTGGTAGCCCATGATGAATCGCGTGTAGATCCCGCCGCCGGGATACCCCGTGCCGTCGAGGACGAGCTCTCCCGCCCGATCCTGCGAGAAGTCGTACTGGCCGAGGACCGTCACGTCCGCGAGCAGCCGCGGTGGACCCCCGTCGAGTCCCTTGCCGTAGAGGCGGTTGCCGAAGCCGCCGGCGAGGATGTTCGCGGAAGGGAGCCGGTCTGCGGGGTCGAGCGTCACGTTGTCGAGGTCGAGCTCTCGCAAGCGCTGCTGCTGCGGCCCCGATTCGGGGATGAAGACCGGGCTCTTCGAAACGACCGTCTTCGACACCAGCGCGTAGCCCAGACGCGGCTCGAGCAGGTGCGTGGCCTGCCCGAGCCCGAACGGAAGATCGAGCGCGCGCCGGAGCCGGGTGCGAAGGTCGACGCGTCCGGTCACATAGCCGCGATTCTCCGTACCGAGCGAATCGGTCGCGTAGATGGCCTCGCGGTAGCCGGCCTCGGGCGACACCTCGAGGAAATCGAAGAGGCGAAGCGGATAGCCGAGTCGCGGATTGAGGATCAGGCGGTGACCGGCGTTGGCGAGGATCTCGCCTTCCTGGAAGACACCATCTCCCTCCGGACCGGGTGGGAAGTTGTCTCCCGAGGGATCGAAGCCCCCCTTCAGTCCAGCCACGTCGCGCTCGTAGGGATCGGTCACGCCGTCGAGACCGGTGTCGATGAACAGCCCGTCGACATTCTGTCCCGAACCGAAGAAGCCGTTCGCGTTCCGGAAGCTCTCGAAGAACGTGTACTCGGCGCCGAGACTCGCGACGAACGGGAGCTCCGGCACGATCTCGCCGGGAAGGACCGAGAGCTGGATGTCCGGAAGGCGCTGGAGCGCGAGATCATCGCGATCCATGTCGTCGGGGTTCTGCAGGTCGTCGCGCACGACGGCACTGCCGACC
>JADLGR010000134.1 GCA_020849175.1 Deltaproteobacteria bacterium | reverse complement strand
GGCCGCCGCAGGCGGTGCTTGCCCTCGAGCTGCGCGAGCAGGCGATCGACGTAGTGGATGTCCCAGGCGCCTTCGACCTTCGGCACCATCACCACTTCGAGGCGATCGCCGATCTCGCCGACGAGCCGCAGCAGATCGTCGAGCACCCACGGGCTGTCGAGGCTGTTGACGCGCGTCCAGAGCGCCGCGTCGCCGAAATCGACGGCCTTGCCGATCTTCACCAGGCCTTCGCGAGCGGCCTCCTTGCGGTCCGCGGCGACGGCATCCTCGAGGTTTCCGAGCAGGATGTCCGTCTTCTTCGCGATCTCGGGCAGCTTCGCCGCCATCTTCTCGTTGCTCGGGTCGAAGAAGTGGATCATGCGCGACGGCTTGACGGGAATCTCCGACACCGGGGTCGGCGCGCCGACGGCCTGCGGCTTGAGGAAGTCTCGGGGGCTGCGCACGGGGGCTCCTTCGCTAAGACTCGTAGAGCTTGATGACCTGTACGGTACCGGGCGGCGCGGCCTGGACGCACAGGTCGCACAGCACGCACTCGTCGAGATTCTCCTCGACGATCCGCAGCTTCGTCCCGTCGATCGCGAAGATGTTGACGGGACAGACCTCGACGAGCTTCTTCGCGAGCGCGGCGTCCCCCGCGACCTTCGGATCGACCTTCACGTCGATGAACATGCCCGCCATCAGTGGATGCCTCGCTTGCGCATCTGCGCTTCGAGCAGCGCCGGGATCTCCTCGATCCGTTCGGCGACGGCGATCCCCGCGGCACGCATGCGCTCGATCTTGTCGGCCGTCGTGTCGGCCTTGCCCTCGACGATGGTCCCCGCGTGGCCGAAGCGCATCCCGGGCATCTCGTCCATGAAGCGGCCGGCCATGAAGGCGACGATCGGCAGCCGCGACCGGTTCTCCTTCACCCACTCGGCGAGCTCGGCCTCCATCCGGCCGCCGGGCTCGGAGTAGATCGCGATCGCCTTCGTCTCGGGATCGGCCTCGAACAGCGGCATCAGCTCGGCGTACGTCGAGCCGATGATCGCGTCGCCGCCGATCGAGACCGCGGTGCTCTGGCCGAGGCCCGCTGCGGTGAGCGTGTTGCAAATCTCGGTCGTCATGCCACCCGACCGGGACATGACGCCGATGGGTCCCTTGCGAAAGGCCTTCTTCGCATCCTCCGCGCGTCCGCCGAGGCCGCCCATCTTGGCCTCGTCGGGTGAGAGGATGCCGAGGCAGTTGGGACCGATGATTCGCGCGCCGCGCAGCTTCGCGAGCTCGACCATCTGTGCCACCTCGCCGCGCGGGATTCGCTCGGTGACGACGACCACGAGCTTGATGCCGTTCTCGATCGCTTCGAAGACGGCGTCGCGCGTGAACGCTGCCGGAACGGTGACGATCGAGCCGTCTACGCGCATGCGCTTCGTGATGTCGCGGACGCAGTCGTGGACGGGGACGCCGTAGACGTCGCGCCCGGCACGGCCGGGCGTCACGCCACCGACGATCTTGGTCCCGTAGCTGAGGCCCTCGCGCGTCATGTTCACGGCCTCACGGCCCGTGATGCCCTGGATGATGACGGTGGTGTCCTTGTGGATGAGGATCGACATCCTGGCTCACTTCCCCATCTTCGCGACGGCGCGGCCCGCGGCCTCGTACATCGAGACGCTCCGGTCGCAGAACTCGACGCCGTACTTCTCGAGGATCTTGAATCCGTCCGCCTCCCACGAGCCGGGGATGCGGAAGATGGCGATCGTCTTCGCCGGGTCTCGGCCCGACTCGACGCAGCCCTTGACCACGCCGCGGGCGACGATGTCGACGCGCGTGTTCGAGACGACGTTCATCATGACGGCGATCTTCTCGACGCCCGGCTTCGAGAGCACGAGCTTCGTGAGCGCGCAGGCCTTCTTGACGCTCGGATTGCCGCCGATCTCGCAGTAGTTGGCGGGCCGGCCGCCGTGCTTGCGGACGGCGTCGAAGAGCGTGAGCGAGCCGCCTCCGGCGCCGATCACGAGGCCGAGGTTGCCGTCGAACTCGACGACGTTGCCGGCGACGCCGCGGTGATCCGAGGCGTCGACCTGTGCGCCGCGGATCTCGAAGTCGGTCGGCGGGCGCGCCTGTCGCGTCTCCTCGGGCTTGATGCCGAGCTCGTCGAGCAGCTTCTTGTGCTTCTCTCGCGCGTCACCCTCGAGGTCGACGTGGCCGTCGAGCACGATGAAGCGGCCATCGGCGAGCTTCGCGAGCGGGTTGATCTCGGCGAGCGTGAGATCGTACTGGAAGAAGATCTCGACGAGCTTCGCGACGATCGGCGTGAGGCGCGTGAGGTCGTTTCCGGTGACCCCGGTCGCGGCGATGGCCTCTTTCGCGACGCGCGGCGTGAACGGCAGCAGCGTCGAGACGTGCGTCTTCGAGACGTGGTCGGGATGCTTCTCGGCCACCTCCTCGATGTCGATGCCGCCCATGTCGCTGAAGATCACCACCGGGAGCTTGCGCCGGCCGTCCCACGTGACACCGACGTAGTACTCCTGCGCGATCGGGCTCTTCTCCTCGACCAGTACGCCGCACGACTTCTGGCCATTGACGACGATCGGCAGGATCGCGTCGAAGTGCGCGGCAGCCTGCGCGGGATCGTCGGCGAACTTGACGGCCCCCGCCTTCATGCGCCCGCCGGAGAGCACCTGGCTCTTCAGCACGACGGGCCCGCCGATCTCGGCCGCAGCGCGGCGGGCATCGTCGGCGGTGCGGGCGAGCGCCCGCTTGCCGAGCGGAAGGCCGTGCCGTGCGAACAGCGCCTTCGACTCGTATTCGTAGAACCGCATGCAGCCCTCGGAGCGGTGGGGGAAGATCTCGTAAGAGCGCGGACCCTAACGTCATTGTGCGCGACGGGCAAGGAGCGCGGACGCTCGCCGGGGCCTGCCGCGCCGGTTACGCTCGGACGTCCCACAGCAAGGAGCCTCCATGCCGTCCGCCCTCCAGCCGATCGTCGACGCCATCGAAGCGCGCGCCGGCGCCGACGCCTTCCTCGGCCTTGCGGTGCCGAAGAGCTTCCGTGCCGTCACGACACACAAGGACGAGCAGAAGATGTTCGAGGGCCAGCCCTCGGCGGAGAAAGACCCGCGCAAGTCGCTCCACGTCGACGAGGTTCCGACCCCCGAGCTCGGTCCGGCTGAAGCGCTCGTCGCGGTCATGGCGTCGGCGATCAACTTCAACACGGTCTGGACGTCGATCTTCGAGCCGCTGCCGACCTTCCTGTTCCTCGAGCGCAACGGCAAGCGCAGCGCGCTGTGGAAGCGGCACGACCTGCCGTACCACATCGTGGGGAGCGACGCGGCGGGTGTGGTGCTGCGCGTCGGTCCGGGCGTCTCGAAGTGGAAGCCGGGCGACCGCGTCGTGGTTCACTGCAACTACGTCGATCTCGAGGAGCCCGAGGGCCACGACGACGCGATGATGGACCCGAATCAGACCATCTGGGGCTTCGAGACGAACTTCGGCGGCATGGCCGAGCTCGCGCTCGTGAAGAGCAATCAGCTCATGCCCAAGCCCGAGCACCTCACCTGGGAAGAGGCCGCGTGTAGCGGACTCGTCAACTCGACTGCGTACCGCCAGCTCGTCTCGAAGCACGGCGCCGGAATGAAGCAGGGCGACAACGTGCTGATCTGGGGCGCGTCGGGCGGCCTCGGGGGCTATGCGACGCAGTACGCCGTGAACGGCGGCGCATTCCCCGTGGGAGTGGTGTCGAGCGCACACCGCGCCGAGATCGTCCGCAAGCTCGGCTGCGCTCGTGTGATCGACCGCAAGGCCGAAGGCTTCCGCTTCTGGGACGGCGACAAGATGAACATGAAGGAAATGCGCCGCTTCGGCGCGACGATCCGCGAGCTGACTGGCGGCGAGGACCCGGACATCGTCTACGAGCACCCCGGCCGTGAGACCTTCGCGGCGAGCGTCTTCGTCGCGCGCCGCGGCGGGACGATCGTCACCTGCGCGTCGACGAGCGGCTTCGAGCACGTCTACGACAACCGCTATCTGTGGATGAACCTGAAGCGCATCGTCGGATCGCACTTCGCCAACTACCGCGAGGCGTGGGAGGCGAACCGGCTGATCTGCCGCGGGGCCATCCACCCGACGCTCTCACGCACCTTCCCGCTCGAGCAGTCGGGCGAGGCGGCGCTGCAGGTCCACAAGAACCTGCACGACGGCAAGGTGGGCGTGCTGTGCCTCGCGCCGCGCGAAGGGCTCGGCGTGGTCGACACCGCCCTGCGCGAGAAGCTGCTGCCGAGGATCCAGCTCTACAGGAGCTGAGTCGCCAGCGCTCACAGGTCGAGCGTCGCGCGCGCCGTGATGCCGGCGCGCGCGATCGCCTTGGCCTTGGTCCGGAGCAGGCGATCGCGCGGGGCGCCGTCGATTCGCTTCGTCACCCGACCGACTGCCTCGTCGAGCGCATCTCGTCGGACGACCTCCGAGACGAGGCCGAGCGCGAGCGCCTCGCGCGCATCGAGTGCGCGCCCGGTGAGACACAGATCGCGGGCGACGGCGCCACCGACGAGTTCGTGCAGCGGCGAGTAGACGACGTCGCCGAACGCGAACTCGGGATGCGCGAAGCGGGCGGCCTCGGTGGCGATGCGGACGTCGCAGCAGACGGCGACGTCGAACCCGCCCGCGAGAGCGGGGCCATTCACGGCCGCGATCAGCGGCAGCGGGAACGACAGCAGCGCGTGGTGGAAGCGGTCGCTCGACTCCCACAGCGTACGAGAGAGCTCCGCATCGCCGGCGGCGCTCCGGAACTCGGAGAGGTCGAAGCCGGCGGAGAAGACGTCGCCGGCTCCCGTGACGACGGCGCACTTGAGCGTCTCGTCGCGCGCGAGCACGGCGAGGGCTTCGGTCACCTCGTCGCGCAGCGCCACGGAGAGGGCGTTGCGTTTGGACGGCCGATCGAGGGTGATGCGGGCGGCGGACACGCCGATGCGGTCGATCCGAATGTTCTCGGGCATCGAAGCTCCTTCGTGGGGTTGGGGAGCGGCGCGGCCACCCCCCTTGCGAACTATAATGAACACGTCCATAATTGAGCGCGTTCATAATATGAGCGCGCCCGGAGCCCGCCGCCGAGCCTGCGACTGCCGGCCCGGCTGGCGACGAGGAGACCGAAGTGAGGGTGAAGACGCTGCTGGAAGTGATCCGGATGGGGCAGCTCCGTACGCTGCTCGGCGTGATGCGCCTCGCTCCGCCGTTCTACCGGCTGACGTGGCTCGTCGCGGCGTTTCGAGCGGGAATCTTGCGCCGCCTCGCCGAGCGCAGCGCGACCTTCCGTGAGCTGGCCGCCGACATGGTCCGCGATGGCGCCGATCACGACTGGCTCCGCACCTGGCTGGAGATGGGGGTTCGTGTTCGCGCGCTCCGACTCGAGGGAGACCGCTACTCGCTTCGCGGCTCTCTTCCGCGCGCGCTCGCGCGCCCGAAGAACGACGCGATCATGGCGATCCTCGAGGAGGTCGCGACCCTCCACCACCGGCTCGTCCTCGAGAGCCCCGAGCGGATGAGCCGGGGAGCGCGCTTCTCTCTCGCAGACCAGGATGGCGTCCTCATCGCACGCTCCTCGCCGACGGTGAGGCCCTTCGTCCACGAAGCGATCGATCACGTGGTTCCGCGGCGTGGCGCAGTGCGCCTGCTCGAGGTGGGAGCAGGCTCGGCAACGTACATCCGCTACGCCGCCGAGCGAAATCCGGATCTCACGGCGCTCGGGCTCGAGCTCCAGCCGGCGGTGGCGGAGTACGCCAACGCGAACCTGCGCGCGTGGGGGATCGCTGGCCGAGCCGAGGTCGACAAGGGGGACGTTCGCGACCGCGCGCCGGAGCCGGTCTTCGACGTCATGACGTTCCACAACAACATCTACTACTTCCCGGTGGACGAACGGATCGCGCTGCTGCGGCACGCGCGCGCGTTCCTCAAGCCGGGAGGGCGGGTGCTGCTCACGACGGCGTGCAGCGGCGGGAGCCCGGTCGGCGTGGGCCTCGACATCTGGAGCGCCGGTACCGAGCGCTGCGGGCGTCTGCCCGCTCCCGACGAGCTGGTCGCCCAGATGCGCGAGGCCGGATTCGAGGCCGCGCACGCGCGGAGCCTCGTTCCCGGAGACAGCTACTACGCGTTCTTCGGCTGCAAGCCTGCACGGACGGAGAGCGAGCATGCACGACACGCTACGTGAGGACGAGCTCGCGCGAATCGTCGGTCCCGAAGGCGTGGTGGGCGACGCGGCGACGCTCGAGCGCTACGCGCGCGACGAGAGCTTCGCTTCGCCCGTCACGCCGCGCAGCGTCGCGAGGCCGGTGACGTCCGAGCAGGTGCAGGAGATCGTCAAGTGGGCAGCGGCCACGGGGACGCCGCTCGTTCCGGTGAGCTCGGGCCCGCCGCACTTCCGCGGCGACACGGTGCCGTCCGAAGGCGGTGCGACGATCGTCGATCTCGGCGCTATGAAAGGCATCCTGCGCGTCGATCGCCGCAACCGCGTGGCGATGGTCGAGCCGGGAGTGACCTTCGGCGAGCTGATCCCTGCGCTTCGTGAGGAGGGCCTCGCACCGTATCTGCCGCTCGCGCCGCGCCGTACGAAGTCGGTGCTCGCCAGCATGCTCGAGCGCGAGCCGATCACGCGGCCGAAGCATCACTGGGACGCGCAGGACCCGCTGCTGTGCATCGAAGTGGTGTTCGGAACCGGTGACGTGTTCCGGACCGGATCGGCGGCGGGGCCGGGCACCCTCGAAGAGCAGCGCAAAGCGGGCGGTGCGCAGATGCGCGGCATGGGTCCCGGTCAGACCGACCTGCAACGGATCGTCCAGGGCGCGCAGGGGACGATGGGGATCGTCACCTGGGCGACGTTCAAGTGCCGGCTGCTCCCGGCGGCGCACGAGGCGTATCTCGTCGGCTCGGACACGCTCGAGCCGCTCGTCGCGCTCGGACAGGAGCTGCTGCGCACGTTGCTCGGTGACGAGCTCCTCGTCCTGAGCGCACAGAGCCTCGCGTGCCTGCTCGGCGACGAGCCCGAGAGCATCGCGCGGCTGCGGCAGAGCCTGCCGCCGTGGATCCTGTACTTCGGTGTCGACGGAACCGGCGCGCGGCCCCGCGAGCGGATCGCGTACCAGGTCGCCGACTGGCTCGCTGCCGCGCAGCGCTTCGGCCTCGTACCGGCGAAGACCCTCGGGCCGCGCGTGCAGGCGGCACGCGTCGCCGAGGTGCTCGCGGGGCCGTCGGCGGAGCCGTACTGGAAGCTCCGGCTGCGGGGCGCGTGCGAGGAGCTGTTCTTTCTCACGACGCTCGATCGCACGCCCGAGATGGTGCGGAT
>JADLGR010000133.1 GCA_020849175.1 Deltaproteobacteria bacterium | reverse complement strand
GACGGCCGAAATCACGAGTGGGAGCACCTCAACAACCAGGAGGTGATCTCGATGCCGGACAAGTGGGAGTATCCGTGGTACGCGAGCTGGGACCTCGCCTTCCACTGCGTCGCGCAGGCGCGCCTCGACCCCGACTTCGCAAAGCAGCAGCTCGTGCTGATCGCGCGCGAGTGGTACATGCACCCGAACGGCGCGCTCCCCGCCTACGAGTGGGCGTTCGGCGACGTGAATCCCCCCGTGCAGGCATGGGCGGCCTGGCGCGTCTTCGAGATCGACCGACGCTGGCGGGGAGGGAGCGGCGATCTCGTGTTCCTCGAGCGAGTCTTCCACAAGCTCCTGCTCAACTTCACCTGGTGGGTGAATCGCAAGGACGCCGACGACAAGAACGTCTTTCAAGGAGGCTTTCTCGGACTCGACAACATCGGTGTCTTCGATCGCAGCGCGCCGCTGCCGACGGGCGGCAGGATCAATCAGGCCGACGGAACGAGCTGGATGGCGATGTACTGCCTCGACCTGCTGCGGATCGCGATCGAGCTGGCTCTGCGAGATCCGGTCTACGAGGACATCGCGACCAAGTTCTTCGAGCACTTTCTCGGCATCGCGAGCGCAATGGCGCGGCCGATCGGGGCCGAGGGGTCCGGCCTTTGGCACGAACGTGACGAGTTCTATTACGACGCGCTCGAGCTCCCGGACGGATCCATCGTTCCGCTGCGATTGCGATCGATGGTCGGCCTCATTCCGCTCTTCGCGGTCGAGACGCTCGAGCCCGAACACCTGACGAAGCTACCCGGGTTCGCCGAGCGCCTGCGCTGGTACCTCGAGCACCGGCCCGATCTGGCGAGCCTCGTCTCGCGATGGAACGAGCCCGGACGCGGCGAGCGCAGCCTGCTCTCGCTCCTTCGCGGTCACCGGCTGAAGTGCCTGCTGCGTCGCATGCTCGACGAGAACGAATTCCTCTCCGAGTTCGGCGTACGGTCCCTCTCGCGGTACCACCGTGATCATCCGTACGTCTTCGAAGGAAAGGGGACGAAGCTCACGGTTCAGTACGATCCGGCGGAGTCGACGACGGCGTGCTTCGGGGGCAATTCGAACTGGCGCGGCCCGATCTGGTTTCCCGTCAACCATCTGATCATCGAGTCGCTTCAGAAGTTCCACGCCTACTACGGGGACGAGTTCCTCGTCGAGTGTCCGACGGGATCCGGAAAGATGCTGACACTCGGCGAGGTGGCCCGCGATCTCGGCGCGCGACTGACGCGCCTGTTCCTGCGCGGCGCCGACGGGCGGCGGCCGGTCTTCGGTCCGAGCGAGAAGCTCCAGCGTGATCCGCATTTCCGCGACCTGCTTCGCTTCTCCGAGTACTTCGATGGCGACACCGGCCGCGGCCTCGGCGCCGAGCACCAGACTGGATGGACCGCACTCGTCGCGAAGCTGCTGGCGTGAGAGGAGAGGCGACCGCGCAGCGGCGTCTCCCGCCGACGCTGCGGGTCTACGGCGCGCAGCGCTGGCCGATCTTCTCGAGCACGGCGCACACGGTCGGGGCGATGGGCGCAGTCGCGGTCTCCGGGGCGTCCGTCGCGGCCGATGCCGGGACGAGCGTACCGCGAGCCGTCGCGAGGAGTGCCATGCGCATGCGAACCGGGTCCGGAACGACCGCAGTGAGCAGCGCGAGCTCGCCAGTGACCTGCGCGGCCGCGAGGCTGGTGCCGTTCACGAACGCGAACGAGTTGCCGGGGACCGTCGAGAGCACCTCGACGCCCGGTCCCGCGACGGAGACCCACGGTCCACGGTTGCTCTCCGGATAGGGAGCGCCGGCCGGATCGACCGCGCCGACGCCAACCACTCCGGGATACGCCGCAGGATACGCAGGGAGCGAGCTTCCTCCGTTGCCGGCGGCTGCGACCACGACGGCGCCGAGATCGAGCAGCCGCATCACGGCGCGCTGCAAGAGCGGATCGGGCGGCCCGACGAGCGAGAGGTTGAGGATGCCGGCCTCCTCCTGCCACGCGACATCGACGCCGTGCAGCACGTCGAAGAGGTCGCACTCGTCGCTCGTTCCGCCCTCGAGCGGGGTACACACGGGAATGGCGATCAGCTCAGCCGCGGGCGCGATCCCCGTGATGCCGAACGCGTTGTTCTCGATCGCGGCGATGAGGCCCGCCATGAGGGTTCCGTGCAGCGCGGGAGTGGCCGGTGGACCGCCCTCGAGCGGTCGCAGCCGAACGCGCGTGAGCTCGCGATGCGTGACGTCGGGAGCGGAGTCGAGAAGCGCGACGCGCACTCCCTTTCCGTCGGTTCGGCCTCGCGCCTGCATGACGCCGAGCTGCGCGAGACCGAGCTGGAGCGGGCGGTACGGGTCGGGGCCCTCGGACTTCTGAGCCGCTGCCGCACGCCCGCTCGCCGCCGACGTTCGGTAGCGACTGTGCGGGAGAACGACTGCCGGCGGCGCCGCGTGCGGAACGAGATCCTGCGCAGTGGCGTCACGCGGACCCCGCACACGGACGAGCGTTGCGCACAGCACGGGGCTCCAGAACGAATCGACGATCCTGGCGTCGGGCCCGAGCGTGAAGTCGTCCGCGAGCTCTCCGCTCGGGAGCTTCGGAAGAACGAGCAGCGCTTCGCCCGACACACGGCTCGTCCCTGAAGGCTGGCGGCCCTCGGGGATGCGAATGATCGCGCCGTCGACCGACTCGTTGCGAGCGAGCCTCTCGGTCGCCGGCGGCACTGCGGCCGGCCTCACGCCCGGCGCATCGAGCACGGATGCGGCGCTCGACGCGCCGGCCGCTCCCGCTGCCGCCGAGAGTGAGAAGGCCTCGCAGGCCGCGTCGGCTGCATGTGCCTGCGGAGACAGGCCGGACCAGAGCGCCAGCGCTACCGCGACCGCCGTCGCGAGCCGCGGCCGACCGCTAGGGGTGGATTCGCTCTGCGTAGGTCGCAATCCCACCCTCCTCGGCGCGCAGCATCGCCGCAGCGGCGCTGGCATCCGCTCCTGCCGGCAGCCGCACCTGATACCGGCCGAGCGTACCCGCGGGTCCGCCCACGAGCTCGCCGTCGATCCTGCGGAGCGCGGTGCGCAGCTCGGCGGCGCGCACATCGTCGCGCGGGATCATCTCGATCACAGGCCCTGCAGCCGGTTCCTTCCCGGACGCCGCCGCCGTCGTGTACCCGGCGCCCCCCAGCAGGCGTGGCAGCGTGAGCGTTGCGACGACTCCCAGTCCGACGGCGAGGGCCAGGCTGGCGGCCAGAGCGAGCCGCTGCGGTGAAACCCGGCGCCGCGCCGCCGTCGCGGGTCGCGGCGCCGAAGCCGGCGCTCTCACCGGGCGAGCCGGCGGCTGGCCGTCGAGGCGGTCGAGTGCCCGGACGAGCGCACGGGCTGCCGAGGAGATCTCGAGACCCTCCGGCGGATCGATCTCACCGAGCAGCGCGTGAACCTCGTCGCGGCAGGCGCGGCACGAGGCGGCGTGCGCCTCGACGGCGCCACGCTCGGACTCTGAGAGCGGACCATCGGGATACCACGGAATGAGGGCCAGGATCTCGGGGGGGCAGCCTCCCTGGCTCGCGGCTTCCAGCATCACGCATCCTCCCTGTCCCACGGCGACTCGTCCCCCCCGAGCAGACGCCGGAGCATCGACCTCGCCCGGGAAACCCGGGTCTTCACGGTCCCCTCCGCGACGCCGAGGCGGAGGGCAATCTCGCCGTATCCGAGGCCCTCGACGAAGGCGAGCTCGACCACCTCGCGCTGGCCCGAAGGCAGCGCCTCGAGCGCAGTCTTGACCTGGCTAACGCGCTCACGGGCTGCGAGCGCTTCCTCGGCGTCGCGGCTGTCGGCCATGCTCTCGAGAATCTCGCGCTCGGTCGCGACGACCGCGGAGCGCTTGCTCCGGCGCGCGGCTCGGGATGCGGCGAGGCATTTGAAGTGGGCGATGCCGAAGACCCAGGTCGCCGGCCGGGACTCCCCGCGAAATCGTCCCGCGTTTCTCCAGATCTCGACGAAGACGTCCACCACGGTTTCCTCGGCGAGCGACGGATCGCGAAGCCGCCGCAGCACGAAGCCATAGACTCGGGGGTAGAGCCTTCGATGGAGCGCCTCGTATGCGGCCCGGTCCCCCCCGGCGATCCGGGCCAGCAGGGTCGCGACCTGCCGGTCCGCCTCGTCGAGGGCCTGCTCCTCGCGCTCCATCCTGGCCCCGCTCTCTGAGTGGCCCCCGGCCCGGGCCAGGTTCCCCGGCCGAGCCTACCCCATCCGTCCCATCCAGCGTTCGCCGGAGGCCCGGCAGCCCGCTCGCCTCCGCATCGGTGATGGGTCCGCGCAGTCCGGCTCGCCCCGTCCCCTACCGCTTGCGGAGCAGCGTCAGCCCGTCGGCGACGGGGAGCATGACGCAGTCGACGCGCGCGTCTGCGGCCACGAGGTCGTTGAACGCGCGGATCGCCGTCACGGTCTCGTTCTCGACCGAGGGATCGACGACCGTCCCCATGAACAGGACGTTGTCGGCGAGGATGACGCCGCCCGGACGAAGCCGCGCGAGGATCTCCTCGTAGTACGTCGGATAACCGGGCTTGTCGGCGTCGATGAAGGCGAGGTCGAAGCTCGGCTCGACCGGCAGAGCACGGAGCGTCTCGGTCGCCGGTGCGATACGAAGCTCGATGCGCTGGGCGACGCCCGCCTTCTCCCAGTAGCGCTTCCCGATGCGCGTCCACTCGTCGCTCACGTCGCAGCACAGCAGACGGCCGTCGTCGGGGAGGCCGCGCGCGATGCACAGCGCCGAGTAGCCGGTGAAGGTGCCGACCTCGATGGCGCGACGTGCACCGATCAGGCGCGTGAGCAGCGTCATGAACGCACCCTGCTCGGGGGCGATCTGCATGCGCGCGATCGGTCCGAGCGCCTCGGTCTCCTCGATCAGTGCACGCGCGATCTCGTCGGGCGGCATCCCGTGCTCGACGAGATACGCGTGCGTTTCCGGAGACAGGAAGATGGATTTCGGGGAGTTCGGCATGAGATGCTCCTCGGCCGGGCGCCTACGCGAGCCTATCACGCGCTACGAGGCGTGCGGGGACACGCGGACGCCGGAACGGCCGGAACATGGAGTGCGCTTCGCGCGTGATCTACGAGATCCGCCCCGAGCGCTTCGACGTCATGGGGTGGCGGCGCTCTTTTGCTTCATTCCGAGCTGCATCGCGATCGCCTTCTCGCGCTCGGCCTCGGCGATCATGCCCTTCGCCTGATAGAAGATCGAGAGGCTCGTATGGCCGAGCGGCTCGTCGGGCTCGAGCGCGACGAGCTTGCGTCCGGCATCGATCGCACCGTCGAGATCACCCTTCGCCTTGAGCGCCATCGAGAGCCCGTTCCATGCGATCGCGAGCTCCGAGTCGAGCGCCAGCGCCTCGCGGTAGGCGCGGACGGCGTCGTCGAAGCGCTGCTCGACGAAGTGCCGAAATCCCTCGCGGTACAGAACCCGGGCCTCGGACATGCCGTGAGTATACTCCGGCCTCGTGCTGCACGTACGGACGCTGCGCCCGAGCGAGCGAGAAGCGCTGCTCGACCTCCTCGACGGCTGGGAGCTCCCCGACGGCTGGCGTGGTCGCACCTTCTTCCGCCGCTACGTCGAGGAAGACCCCACCTTCGCCGCCGAGAACGTCTGGGTCGCGGAGCGGGACAGCCGGCTCGTCTCCTGCGTTCAGATCTTCCCGCGCCGGCTCCGCATCGGAGGCCACGCCGTTCCCGTCGGTGGCATCGGGAGCGTCTTCACCCGGCCCGAGGAGCGCGCGAGCGGTGTCGCGAGCGGGCTGCTCGAGCGCGCGGCGAACGCGATGCGCGAGCGCGGGATGCCGCTCTCGCTGCTCTTCGCCTCGCGGTTCGATTTCTACGGCCGCCTCGGCTGGACGTCGTGGCCCGGGTCGAGAACGCTGCTTCGGCTCGCAGCGCCCGGCGCGGCGGCGCGCGACGATGACGACGAGAGGATCGAGCGCCGGACTTTCGACGCCACCTGCGATCTCGCGACGATTCGTCGCATCCATGAGATTTACACTGGGAAGCGTCACGGAACGGTGGTCCGCGACGACGCCTGCTGGAAGGCTGCGCTTCGAAACGGCGGCAACCCGAACGAGGAGTTCGTGGTCGCACTGCGCAGCGGCGTGCCCGTCGCCTACGCGCGCGCGGCCGTCATCTCGGGCTTTCTGGTTCTCACGGAGTTCGGGCGCGAGCCGGACGCGGCTACCGAGCTCGCAGCGCTCGTGCACGACATCCTCACACCGCGCGCTGCAGATCCGCTCGCACGCACCGACCGTCCGTCGAGCGCACTGCGCGCACTCGGCGTCGCGCCGCCCCTGTTCGACCCGGCGCTCACCGCCGCGCTGCACACACGCGCCGTCTCGCTCGACGCCATTGCCGATCCGAATGCCATGTTCCGCGTCCTCGACGCCCCCGGCCTCGCAGCCGCAGCCGGCACGCAGCTAGGGCCCGGCGAAGACGCAGCCGCACTCCTGCGGCGCCTCCTTCCCCCTGCCTGCTTCTCTCACTGGCTCGCCGACCGGTTCTGACGGAGCGAGACGAGGGGCGGGAGAGAAGGGGGCGTACCTGCCCCCCGGCATCTTGCGGTACCGTCCGCCGCCCCGGAGGCCGAACTTCCGGGTGCTGCGCGCCCACTCGAAGGAGACGTCATGACCGCCAGCCCCGCTCGCCCGCCCTTCAAGGTCCGCGACCTCTCGCTCGCGCAGTGGGGCCGTCGCGAGATCAGGCTCGCCGAGCACGAGATGCCGGGTCTCATGGCGCTTCGCACGCGCCACGCCGGGAAGAAGCCACTTGCCGGCGCGCGGATCATGGGCAGCCTGCACATGACGATCCAGACCGCAGTGCTGATCGAGACCCTCACCGACCTCGGCGCCGACGTGCGCTGGGTCTCGTGCAACATCTTCTCGACGCAGGACCACGCCGCGGCCGCCGTCGCCGTCGGACCGGACGGAACGACGGACGACCCGCGCGGGATCGCCGTCTTCGCGTGGAAGGGCGAGACGCTCGAAGAGTACTGGTGGTGCACGAAGGAGGCCCTCGTCTGGCCCGACGGCACGGGCCCGACGCTCATCGTCGACGACGGCGGCGACGCGACGCTCTTCGTTCACAAGACGCTCGAGTACGAGCAGGCCGGCCGCGTGCCGGACTTCGACCCGAAGGAAGACCCCGAGGAGTGGGGGATCATCCTCGACGCGGTTCGCGCCGAGCTGTCCGCGCATCCCGGCCGCTGGAGCGCCATCGCACGAGCGATCCGCGGCGTCTCCGAGGAGACCACCACCGGCGTGCATCGCCTCTACCAGATGGCGAAGGAGGGAACCCTCCTGTTCCCTGCCATCAACGTCAATGACTCGGTCACCAAGAGCAAGTTCGACAACATCTACGGCTGTCGTCATTCGCTGCCCGATGGTCTCATGCGTGCCAGTGACGTCATGCTCGGCGGCAAGCTCGCCGTGGTCTGCGGCTTCGGCGAAGTCGGCAAGGGCTGCGCGCAGTCGCTGCGCGGACAGGGCGCGCGCGTCGTCGTCACCGAGATCGACCCGATCTGCGCGCTGCAGGCCGCGATGGAGGGCTACGAGGTGACGACGCTCGACGAGGTGATCGAGAAGGCCGACCTCTTCGTCACGGCAACGGGAAATCGCCACGTGATCGCCGCCGAAGACATGCACCGCATGAAGGACAAGGCGATCGTCGGCAACATCGGCCACTTCGACAACGAGATCGACATGGCGGGCCTGAAGGCCGTCCCCGGAATCCGCCGCGTCGAGATCAAGCCGCAGTACGACGAGTGGATCTTCCCGGACGGCCACAGCGTGCTCGTGCTCGCGGAAGGGCGCTTGCTCAACCTCGGCTGCGCGACCGGCCACCCGAGCTTCGTGATGTCGGCCTCGTTCACGAATCAGGTCCTGGCTCAGCTCGATCTGAATCAGAACGCCGAGAGCTACGAGAAGCGCGTCTACATGCTCCCCAAGCATCTCGACGAGGAGGTGGCGCGACTGCACCTCGACAAGCTGGGCGTCAAGCTCACGAAGCTCTCGAAGGCGCAGGCCGACTACATCGGCGTTCCGGTCGACGGCCCGTACAAGCCCGACCACTACCGCTACTGAGCCGGCGGCTCCGGCGACGGATCGTCGAGATCACGGCCGAGCGTCTCGGGAACGAAGACCCAGAAGACCGCGAACGAAGGCAGAGCGAGGATCTGGAGCCAGAGAATCGCCTGCGCGAGCCCGCCGGTCCCGACCGTGAGCGCCGAGACGAGGAACTGCGCGGCGATGACCGACGACGACTCTGCGAGATACGCCCAGCCGTAGTACGTGCTTCGCAGCCGGGTCGGGAACAGCTCGGCGCCGAGTGCGCGGCCGGCCGTGATGCTGGCGTTGCCGGCGATCGCGAGCGCGGCGAAGGAGAGGCCGAGGCGCAAGACGCTCGGCGTCGCGCCGTCACCCGTGTAGAACGCGAGCGACGCGAGCGGTGCGATGGTCGCCGCGAGCGCGAGCGTCGCCTTGCGGCCGAGGCTGTCTGCGACACGCGCCGCGACCGGAAACCCGGCGATCCCGAGCGTTCCGCCCGCGAAGAAGATCGCACTTCCGACGCTGGCCGGCATCCCGAGCGTGTGCACGACGTGATAGAAGACCCAGCTCCCGGCAGCGGCGCCGGGGATTCCGCCGACGAACATGGTGCCGAGCCGTGCGAGCGCGATGCGTCGTCGTGGCGGACCGAACAGATCGAGCATGCGACCGGATGTGACCTCGCCGCGCGCGGCCGCGTGTGCGAATGCGTCGGTCTCGGGCAGCACGCGCCACACGAGCGGGAGCGCGAGCGCCGGAAGTGCCGCGAGCGCCCAGGCCCAGCGCCACGTTCCCGGTACGTGCTCGAGCGACGACACCACGACGAGCGCAAGACCCCCGCCGAACGCTCCCGCAATGCCGGCGCGCGCCTGCCCGCGGGCACGCCGCTCGGCCGGCAGCACCTCGGCCAGCATCACGACCACGATCGAAACCGTCGTTCCGGTCAGAAAGCCGCGAACCACTTGAACGAGGACGTAGAGCGAGAGGTTCGGAACGATCGCCGCGATGAGCGTCACGACCGGAAGTGCGCTGCAGGCGGCGAGCAAGACGCTGCGGCGCCCGCGGTGGTCGGCGCGTCGCGTGAGCAACAGGGTCGGGAGCGCATCGAGCGACATGAAGCCGAATGCAAACGAGATCCCGGCGTCGTCGAGGCCGAAGCTCGTGGCGAGAAACGGCGAGGCGACTCCGTTCACCGTGACGAGGTATCCCGCCCAGACCATGAGGCCCATGAGCACCGGCGAGAGCAGGCGCTGCGGCGCCGCGGCATCCTCCTGCGGCTGCCGCGCCGTGGAGCTCAGGGGCGCCGCTCGCCGCCGGAAACCCGGCCGTCGACGCCCACCGACCAACAGCCGAGAACGCGTGTCGGCGACCAGAAGTCGAGCCCGTCGTCGGGAGTCTCGATCAGCGACACCACGAGGCGCTGCGCCGGGCCGTCGCCGTCGAGGTCGATGCGCGCAAAGCCCGCGTCGACGGCGACGAACTGCGAGCCGAGCACGCCGTAGCGTTCACCGCGAATCCTGCTCCCACTGCCTGCGATCGCCGTGAGGGCCGGGAACGGAAACTCCGCGACGGCGATCTGGAGATTGTGCTCGTGACCCGCGAGCAGGAGCTGCACGGGGACGCCCGTGGCCGCGACCGCGTTCGCGAACGCCCTGCGAAACCCGACGTCGGCGAGGCCGATCGGGTGGTGCCCGACGACGATTCGCCACGGGCCCTTTGCCGCGAGCAGCGCGTTCGAGAGCGGCGCCGGATCGGCGCCGCGGTCGAGGGCCTCCGAGTCGACGACGATGAGACTCACGCCGTGACCGATCTCGCGGACGGCTGCGATCTCGGGCGGCATGTCCCAGTTCGACACGAACTCGCGTACGAGGGTTCGCTGAAGATGCGGACTCTCGGCCGTGTTGTGGTCGTGGTTGCCGAGCACGGCGATGATCGGGATCGGCGTGCGGTCGGCCGGAGGCACGGCGCATGCGTCGGCCACTTCTTCCCAGCGGGGGCCTCCAGACGCGACGAAGCTGCAGAACGGCTTGACGACGTTGCCGCGAACACGCTGAACGGCTTCGTTTGCGAGCAATCCCTCGCTGTAGAAGTTGTCGCCGAGCAGGAGCAAGGCCGCAGCAGGCCGGCGTCGCTGCTCCTGCGCCATCACCCGCCCCACCACGAGATTCTGATCGAGCACGGAGAGCCATTCGGGGCGATCTCCCGTGTCGCCGACCGCGAGCAGTGAGAGTGCGGGCTTCGCACCGGGCAGACAGACCGACAGATCCTCCACTTCGCCGCGGCAGCCCGCGGCTCCGCACGCGAGCGCCGAGGCGACGAGCGCCGCTCGCCAGCGCTTCGGAACGGAACGCTTCTGTTCGGAGCGAGAGAGGCGCCGCATGCGGCGCGAGTCTGCCGCTCGCGCCGCCAAAGGCAATGCCCGCATCCCGCTGCCGTCCACGGCGTGCGCGATACGAGCGGCCGCTACAGCCGTTTCTCCAGCACGTCCACCATGCGGAAGCGCCGGAAGCCCACCTTCTCGTACGCTCGGAAGGCCGTGCGATTCGCGGGCGAGAGCATGAGCAGCGCTGCGGTTGCTCCGGCGTCGAACTCCCGCGCCAGTGCCCAGCCGACGAGACCCGAGCCGACGCCCCGATCGCGAAGGGAACGGACGACTCCGACGTACGCGACCCACGGCCGGTGCGGCCAGTGCGTCTCGAGCTCGACGAACGCGACGACGTGGCCCGACTGCCGTGCGACGGCGTGCGCGTGCAGGCGTCCGCTGATGAAGTCGCGCGTCACGTCGCCACTGCGGGCTTCGAAGCCGCACGACTCGTAGATCGCGTGCACCGCGGCAGCGTCGGCCGGCCTCGCCGGCTCGAAGACGAGCCCTTCGACGGGCGGCGGCGTCGGCTTCGGGCGATCGTCGCATCGCATCAGAACGTGCTGCCGTACCGGGCGAAAGCCGGCGCCTGCCAGGAGCGCGTAGCCCGCGTGGTTGCGCGCGCCGATCGCCGCGGCGACGAGCGTGAGACCGAGCTTCTCGTGACCCAGCGCGAGCGCAGCCCGCAGGAGCTCGCCACCGAGGCCGCGGCCGCGCTCGCGACGCGTGACGATCGGGCACACGAGGCCGCCCAGCTCGCTCTCGGGACGGCGCAGGAAGCCGACCGCACCGAGCAGTGCGCCGCCTTCATCGGTGGCAACGAGCAGGTGCTCGGCCGCGTCGATCTGCTGGCGGCCAAAGTCGCCGAGGACCTCCTCCGCACTCTCCCACATCGGGTTGAGCACGAAGTCGGTCTCGGTACGTGCGCACGCCGAGGCGAGCTCCGCGAGCTCCGGCGCGTCGCCGGGTCGGAAGGGGCGGATGGTCATCTCGTCTCCGCGTTCTCACCGGCCACACCGGGCGCACGCCTGCGCCGGGATCGGCCCGGTTCACCACCCCGGCCCGATTCTACCCTCACCGGGCGGCCGGCGGGCGCCGATCCGGGCCGGCCGTCGTCTTTGACACGCCGAACGCGGCTCTCGTAGACTCCCGGTTCGACCCTCGGGGCGAGGCCCCGATCTCTTCCCCTTCCAGGAGATCCGAGGAGAACCCATGGCCAGGCAGGGCAAAGCCGTCATTTGCCGCGAGTGGAACAAGCCCGTCAGTGTCGAGACCGTCACCGTCGAGTCGCCCCGTCGCGGCGAGGTCATGATCAAGATGGCGGCCTGCGGCGTGTGCCACAGCGATCTGTCGGCCACGAACGGCACCATCCCGCTTCCGCCGCCGCTCGTGCTCGGACACGAGGCGGCGGGCCACGTGGTCGAGATCGGCGAGGGCGTGACCGACTTCCAGATCGGCGACACCGTCGTCGTTTCATGGGTCGCGATCTGCGGGCGCTGCCCGTACTGCATCTCGGGCCGACCGGCGCTGTGCGACAACGCGCAGAAGGCCGCGATGACGCTCCCGGACGGAACGCGGCGGCTCAAGGACGCGAAGGGCGTGGAGCTGAACCACTTCGCCGGCGTCGCCGTGATGGCCGAGTACGCGACGCTGCCGTGCGAGAACGTGGTGAAGATCGACCGGGACGTACCGCTCGACAAGGCGGCGCTCGTCGGCTGTGCGGTGATGACCGGCGTCGGCGCAGCGATCAATACGGCGAAGGTCGTTCCCGGCTCGACGGTGGCGGTGATCGGCGCCGGCGGCATCGGCCTCAACGTCATTCAGGGTGCGGCCCTCGCAGGCGCGAGCCAGATCATCGCGATCGACATGGCCGACAAGAAGCTCGAGCTCGCGCAGCAGTTCGGTGCGACCCACAGCGTGAACCCCGAGCGCGACGGCGACGCGGTCGCGAAGGTCATCGCGATGACCGGGGGCGGCGCCGACTACGCGTTCGAGTGCATCGGCCTCGGCGCGACGATCGCGCAGGCGTACAACATGGTGCGAAAGGGCGGGATGGCGGTCGTCGTCGGCGTCGCGAAGATGACCGACACCGTGACGCTCGGTGCGTTCATGATGCCGTTCCAGGAGAAGGTCCTGATGGGATCGATGTACGGATCGGCACGGCCGAGCACCGACTTTCCGAAGCTGCTCGCGCTCTACAAGACCCACCGCCTCAAGCTCGACGAGCTGGTGACGGCCACGTACCGGATCGACGACGTGAACCGCGCATTCGCCGACATGCAGAGCGGCGTCAACGCGCGCGGCGTCATCGTCTTCTAGGCTGCGGGCGAACGTGAGACGGCGCCTGCCGTCGCCGCGCGGCGCGAAGGCCGGCGCGGCGCCGAGCCCGCGCGCCGTGACGCCGCGGAGGCGAGGCGCTGCGAAGACCACGCGGGTCGCCACTCCGCGCTACGGCGTGGTCGACGTCGGATCGAACGCGATTCGGATGCAGGTCATCGAGGTGCGCGGCGCCGGCGAGCCGTACGCGACGCTCGACGTACGCCGCGAGCCCGTGCGGCTCGGTCAGGACGTCTTCCTCACTGGCGCGATCCCGGAGGCATCGATCGCGAAGGCGGTCGACGTCCTGCGCGCGTTCCGCACCTCCTGCGATCGCTGGCAGGTCCGTGGAATCCGCGCGGTGGCGACCTCCGCGCTTCGTGAGGCGTCGAACCGCGACACGATCCTGCGACGCATCGAGCGCGAGGCCGGAATCCGCATCGAGGTGATCTCCGGGACCGAGGAGGCGTATCTCCTCGCGCGCGGCGTCGAGACGCGCGTCGACCTCTCCCAGGGCCGATCGATGCTGGTCGACGTCGGTGGCGGCAGCGTCGAGGTGACCCTCGCCGAGAGCGGACAGATCGCCGTCAGCGAGTCGTACCGGCTCGGCGCTGTACGCCTTCTCGAAGCGCTGCAACGCGACGCACGAGGCGGTCGAGACACGGGCTTCCTCGCGCTCCTCGACCAGTACGTCGGAAGCCTCGACCGCCGAATCGGCGAGCGTCTCGGATCGGAGCGGATCGACCGTTTTGTCGCCACCGGCGGCAACATCGAGACGCTCGGCGACCTCGCGGCGCGCGAAGGCACGCTGCGAGAGGAGGGGGGCGTGCAGGCGCTGCCGCGCAAGACGCTCGCCGAGTGGATCCAGCGCCTCGCGCGGCTCTCGTACGCCGAGCGCGTCGAGCAGCTCGGCCTGGCGCCGGACCGGGCCGACGTCGTCCTGCCCGCGGCCGTCGTCTACTACCGCCTCGCCGAAGTGGCGCGCGTCGAGCGGCTGCTGATTCCGCGTGTCGGCCTTCGCGATGGTCTCGTTCGGGAGGTGGTCGCGGGCCACCTCGAGACGGCGCAGGCCGCCGACCGGCGCGAGACGGTGCTGGCCGGTGCGCGCGCACTCGCGCGCAAGTACCACGCCGACCTCGCGCACGCCCAGAAGGTGCGCGACCTCGCCGCGTCGCTCTTCGACCAGACCGCGTCGCTCCACGGCCTCGGCGCGGAGGAGCGCGTCCTGCTCGAAGCGGCGTCCGTTCTGCACGACGTCGGCAGCTTCGTCTCCGCCGCGTCTCACCACAAGCACGCGCACTATCTGATTCGTTCGAGCGATCTCGTCGGCCTCTCCGAGTCCGAGCGAGAGATCGTTGCGCTCGCAGCGCGGTACCACCGGCGCAGCCATCCAAAGCGCACACACCTCGAGTTCCAGCAGCGAACGCGCGCCGAGAAGTCGCGCGTGCTGAGAATCGCGGCGATCCTGCGCCTCGCGGACGCGCTCGATCGCGAACACCAGACCAAGGTCGCCAGCGTCGAGGTGAAGATCGGCCGCCGCAATCTCGATCTCGTCCTCACACCGGTGGACGCCGGTAACGCAGATCTCTCACTCGAGCACTGGGCCGTGCGGCGCAAGGGAACGCTCTTCGCCGAGGTCTTCGGTCTCCAGCCGCGGGTGGTGACGTGAGCGAGCCTGCAACTCCTTCGGCCGGGCAGGAGGTCGAGTTCAAGCTCCTCGCGCGCGGGCGGCTCGTCCCGGTGCGGGTCGAAGAGGTCGCACGCGATCTCGGATTCGAGCTCGGACCCGCGAAGGACGTTCGACAGATCGATCGCTATCTCGATACCGAGGGCCTCGACCTGCTGCGACGCGGAAGTGCGCTGCGCGTTCGTGGTGGATCCGGAGCTGCAAGGCTCTGCTTCAAAGGAGGCGCGTCTGCCGAAGGTGAGGCGATTCGCCGACTCGAAGTCGAGGAGCCGCTCGCGGCGGGAACACCCGAGCCCGCGAGCGCAGAAGGGCTTCCGGATCGCCTTCGAGATCTCGTCGAGCCAGTGACGCTCACCGGCTCTCTCGTCGAGATCGCCCGAGTCGAAACGCACCGCCGATGCTGCGAGCTGGTCAGCCCGGCGTCGGGTGCGCTCGCCGAGCTGTCGATCGATCGCGTTCGCGCTCTCTCGCCGCGCGGTGTCGCCGGATCGTTCGTCGAGATCGAGATCGAGGCGAAGAGGGGGGGCGCGTCGGCTTTCGCTCCGCTCGCTGGCGCGCTGGTCCAGCGACTCGGCCTCGAGCACGCGCAGGCGAGCAAGCTGGAGCGCGCGCTGGCGGCCTACGGTCGCGTGCTCCCGCCGCCGCTCGTGCGGCGCGCTGGACTCCTTCCCGCGATGGCGTTTTGCGAGGCGGGAGCGCGCGTGCTGCGCGTGAACTTCGAGATGCTGCGCGCAGCAGAGCCGATCGCGCGGCTCGGCGAGGACGACGAGGGCGTTCATCGCATGCGCGTCGCAACGCGGCGTCTGCGCGCAGCGTTTCGAATCTTCGGCCCCGCGTTTGGTCCGAAGCGGCTCGCCAGCGCGAAGCGGCTGTTCGGAAAGACAGGCCGCGTTCTCGGACCGGTTCGCGACCTCGACGTCATGCTCGCACGCATGCCGGCGCTCTCACGCGACCTGCCGGCGCCGCTCGCGGCCGAGCTCGCGCCGCTCCTCGATCTGCTCGCCGCGCTTCGCGCCGAGCAGCGCCGCCGCATGCTGGCGTGGCTCGGGTCACGCTCGCGCCTTCGCGAGATGGAGCGCTTCGAGCGCCTGCTCGCGAGGCTCGAGAGGCGCTACCGCATCGGCGAGGCTCCGGGGGCGCGGCGACGCCGGCGTCGAGGCCACGGACCCGGAGAGCAGCAGACGGGCGAGGTGGCGCTCGGTCTGCTGAACGACGCAGCGCACCGCGTGTTCGTGAAGGGGGACCGCGTCGGCGCGCACTCGCCGCCGGAAACGCTTCACGCCTTGCGTATCGCCGTCAAGCGCCTTCGCTACACGGCCGATGCGCTCGCCGATGTCGCACCGCGCGACGTCGTGCGCTGGCTCGAGCAAACGGCCGAGCTGCAAGACCTGCTCGGCGCGTACAACGACGCCCGGGTGATGGAGGCGCATCTCACGCAGTGGATGGACACGCGCGCCGGCAGGCGACTTTCGCGCAAGACGGTGCTGGCCGTCGGCGGTCTGCTCGGCGTGCAGGAGCGCCGGGCGCGTGCAGCGCGCAAGGCGTTCCGCCAGCAGTGGAAGGATTTCTCGCGCGGAAAGTGGCGGCGACGCCTCGTCCCGCCGCCGGACGAGCCTCCCCCCGGATCGCCGGCTCCGAACGCGCCTACCGAACCTGCTCGAGAGCATCCATGAGCGGAGCGAGTCTCAGGAAGCAGCGCCGCTGCCGCTCCTGGAGCTGCGCATAGGGCGGGCCGAAGACCGGGTTGATGCTCGTCACGAGCCCTCCCCACTTCTCGGCGAGCCGATCTGGCAGCTCTTCCCAGCGGCCGACGATGGCGAGCTCTCCGAGCATCTCGTCCGTGACGAGCGCGGGCATCTCGTCCCAGCGTCCTTCGCTCGCGAGCGCAACGAGCCGGTCTGCGATCTCGTTCCATCCGTGCAGGTCCATCACCGCACGGTAGCTTCGCGTCGCGGCGTAGAACGAGACGTGGCGGCGGATGAGCGCACGCGCCTCGGTGAGCTCGGCGTCGTTCTCACCCGTCACGATGAAGGGATTCGCGACGATGTCGACGTCGGCGAGTCCGCGGCCCGTCTTCGCGGCTCCCTCCTCGATCGCGGGCCGGATCACCTTGCGGACGTAGTCGGGCGTGTTGAGCGGGTGCATGCGGATCCCATCGCACAGCTCGCCGGCGATCCGGCAGTTGTAGCGATTGACGGCCGAGACGTAGATCGGGACGCGCCCGACTCCGGGTATCGGTCCCGGGTCGAAGAAGTGCGTGAGCAGCGTGAATCGGTAGTGCTCGCCTTCGAAGCGGGGCGGCGTTCGGTTCTGGAACGAATCGAAGATCGCGCGCAGGCACTGAACGTACTCGCGAAGGCGTGGGCCCGGCGCGCTCCACGGCGTCGAGTAGCGGCGCTCGTTGTGCGCGCGCACCTGCGTGCCGAGCCCGAGCAGCACGCGACCGCCCGAGAAGCGCTGGAGGTCCCACGCGAGCTGGGCGATCACCATCGGGCTTCTCGGAAACGCGACGGCGATTCCCGTTCCGAGCTTCGGGCGAGTCGTGTGCTCGGCGAGCGTCATGAGCGGAAGGAACGGGTCGTGTCCCGCTTCGGGAACGAGCAGCGTGTCGAACCCGGCTGCTTCGAGGGCGCGCCCGTGCGCCGCGATCTCCGCGATGCTCGCCGGAGCGGTGAGGGTGGCCTCGATGCGCATGAGGGGCTCTCCGTCGTTGGCGGGGACCGCACAGCATACCGCGACACGCCGCCGGCTTGACCCCGGAAATGCCGTGTGGTCCACTCGCCCGACCACGGGCGGGAGACGCTGCGTGCCGATGATCGACATCGAGACGGGAGAGACCGACGAGGACCGCGTCGTCCGCGAGACGTGCCGTCGTTTCGCGGCCGAGGTCCTCCGGCCCGCAGGGCGCAGCCTCGACCGGCTCGCAGACCCCGCGCAGGTGATCGCGAAGGACTCCGTGCTCTGGGACGTCGTCCGGCAGTACCATGCGCTCGGACTCGCGCAGATCGCGGCCGACCCGGGTCTCGAGCCCCTGGCGCGGGCGCGACTGCAGTGCATCGTGAACGAAGAGCTCTCGTGGGGCGACGTCGGCCTCGCGATCACCTGCGGCCTCTCGCAGTTCCACGTTCCGTGGGTCCAGCAGAGCGCGAGCGACGAGCTCAAGGAGCGTTTCCTCTCGCCGGACCGAATCACGATCGCGTGCTGGGCCCTCACCGAGCCCGATCACGGTAGCGATACCGTCGCGTTCACCGAGCCGCACTTCTCCGATCCGTCGCTTCGCGCCGGCTGCATCGCGCGACAGATCGGGCCCGACGGGAGCGATTACGTGATCCGCGGCCAGAAGGCGGCGTGGGTCTCGGCCGGCTCGATCGCCGACGTCGCGATCCTCTTCTGTACGCTCGACCCGTCGCAGGGATTCAAGGGCGGGGCCATCTTCGTGGTGCCGACCGATCTTCCGGGCTTTCGGCGCTCGCCCCCGCTCGACAAGCTCGGGCAGCGAACGCTCAACCAGGGCGAGATCTACTTCGACGACGTCCGCGTTCCGGCGGCATACCGCGTGGTCGGCCCCGATCTCTACGCGCTCGCGCTCGAGATGATGCTCGCGCACGCGAACGCTGCGATGGGTCAGCTCTTCGTCGGCGTCGCACGCGCGGCGCTCGATCTCGCGGTCGACTACGCGAAGCAGCGCGTCCAGGGCGGACGGCCGATCTTCGAGCACCAGAGCGTTCGCACACGTCTGTTCCGCATGTTCAGCCGCGTCGAGGCCGCTCGTGCGCTCGCCCGGCGCGTCGCGTACTTCACCGCGACCGGCTCGCCGCAGGTGCACTACTCGATCGCAGCGAAGGTCTTCTGCACCAACGCGGCGTTCGAGGTCGCGAGCGACGCGGTGCAGATCTTCGGCGGCAATGGTCTCAGTCGTGAGTACCCGGTCGAGAAGCTGCTGCGCGACGCGCGCGCCTCGATGATCGAGGACGGCTGCAACGAGGTGCTGAGCCTCGTCGGCGCTGCGAGGCTCTGAGGAGACCGTGCGCGAGCGAAGCGAAATGGTCCTCGGCGATCTGATCCGAATGCGCGCGGAGACGCTTCCCGACCGAGACGTGCTCACGTTCGAGCATCTGAGCGACGGCGGCGGGACGATGCCGGACGAGATCCGCACCTATGCCGATCTCGCGACGAACGCAAACCGGATCGCCGCCGCGCTCGTCGCGCGCGGCGTCGTGCCGGGCGACCGCTTCGCGATCATGATGCGCAACCATCCCGAGTTCGTGGAGACGATGATCGCGGCGTCGATCGCTGGCGCCATCTTCGTACCGATCGACCCCCGAACGAAGGGCGAGAAGCTCGCTTTCATGCTCCGTAACGCTGGCTGCTCGGGGATCGTCTGCTCGGACGACTGCCTGGCCGAGATCGCGGCCGCGCGGGCGAGCGCGCCTGCGCTCGCGTGGACGCTCGTCGTCGCGTCGGGCGCCGGCGCGCCGGACCTCTCGGCGTCGCGGGGGGCCGAGGCGCTCGCCGCAGCGCTCGCGCAGCCGGCGCCGACGCTCGACGTGCGCGCGGACGGTCCGATGGCGCCGCTCCAGATCATGTACACGTCCGGGACGACGGGCGATCCGAAGGGCATCGTCGGCCACAACTTCCGTCTCTGCGCGGCGCAGATGCTCGCCGGCATGTTCGGCTACGCAGCGGACGAGCGCCCCTACACCGGCCTCTCGTTCACCCACGGCAACGCGCAGGCCGTGACGCTCGCGCCGGTTCTCTATCACGGATACCGCGGCGTGTTCAGCCGCCGTTTCTCGAAGCGAAGGCTCTGGGACGTGTGCCGGCAACACGGCGTCACGAGCTTCTCGCTCGTCGGAGGCATGGCGACCGCGATCTACAGTGAGACGCCACGGGAGGGCGATGCCGAGAACCCCGTGCGAATGGTCGTGAGCGGCGGCATGCCGGCTCCGATCTGGGAGGCCTTCGAGAAACGCTTCGGCGTCGCGATCTGCGAGTTCTACGGTGCGATGGACGGAGGAGGTATGGCGTGGAAGCCGGCAGGCCTCGGCCCGGTCGGCTCGTTCGGACGGCCGATGCCCGGCATCGAGATGAAGGTTCTCGACGAAGCGGGCGCCGAGTGCCCGCCCGGCGAGATCGGCGAGATCTGCGTGCGTCCGGCCGGCGGTGAGGCCAGCGTCGAGTACTTCGCCAATCCCGAGGCGTCGAAGAAGAAGATCCGCGCGGGATGGAACCGCAGCGGAGACTACGGCTGGTGCGACGCCGACGGCTGGCTCTTCTTCGGCTACCGCGCTGGCGACGCGATCCGCAGGAACGGCGACTTCATCCTCCCGGGCTACGTCGAGAAGGTGATCGCCGAGGTGCCCGGCGTGAGCGACGTCTTCGTCTACGGCGTCCCTGCGGCTTCCGGAGCGCCAGGAGAGAAGGACGTGGTCGCGGCGGTCGTCTTCGAAGCGGAGCTTGCGGCCGACGGTGTCGCCGCGGTCTTCCGCGCCTGCCGCGCCGGCCTCGAGCCGAACTTCGTTCCGTCGTGGCTGCACGTGGTGGACGAGATCCCCAAGACCGCCTCCGAGAAGCCGCAGGAGCGCGTCCTTCGCGAGCGCTTCTCTCCGCAGGCCGCGAACGTGTTCACGGATCCCGAGGCGCGAAGAGGCTGACGCGCGCGGGCGTGGCCGTGAAGACCCTGCGCGGCTGCTTCGCCCGGTGTGTTCGATCCGCGGCGTGCCAGCGCCGGCGCTGCGTCCGCTCAGCGCCGCAGGTCGAACCAGCCCGGTACGGTGCGTGCGGTCAGCAGGCTCCCGCGCAGCTTGACGCTGCCCTGCGCGAGCGCGACGACCCCGCCCAGCTCGCCGGACGCGATGCGCAGAAAGGTCGGCATGCGCATCATGAGCGTGACGTGGGGCTTCTCCCTGCTGCCCCGGTGATGGCTGCAGCGGCCGCCGTCGGCGACGAACTGAAGGATCTCGTCGCCAGCCTTCGTGCGGAGCGAGAACTCGACGATGGTTCGCTGGCGCGGCCCCTTGTGCGGGAGGTAGTGGTCGACCATCCCCGCGCAGATCTGCTCGAGCGCCGCGTCGACCCCCGCGATGAGAAGACCGGTATCGAGCTCGGCGTCACTTCGCCCGGCGACGAGGCGCGCCAGCTCGCGCGGCGTCGAGATGGTGAGCCTGGCGCCGCGGCGATCCACGTCGAACCAGAGCTGGTGCTGGAGCGCGAGTGTCTCGTCGCCAGCGACACGTAGCTGGCCGTCCGCGAAGGCCTGCAGGCCGTTGAGCGATCCGGAGATCACGCGAAGGAAGACCGGCAGCGAGGCGTGGAGGGTCACGCGCGGCGTGCGAGCCGCGGTCCCCGCGATGTCGAGCCTTCCGTCCTGCGCGGTCAGCGAGGCCGGTCGCGGGCCTGCCGGCGTCCCGATGGTCCACTGCACGGTGGTGGCGAGGGTGGGAGCGCTCGCCGGCCGGAAGCGATCGTGCAGCAGCGAGAACACCTTGCCGAGCACGGCATCGACTCCCAGCTCGGCCGCCAGGGCGTCGACGTCGCCGTCCGTCCTTCCCACGAGCTGCTCGGCGAGCTGCTCGGGCGTTACGACC
The DNA here is from genome assembly GCA_020849175.1 of Deltaproteobacteria bacterium. Taxonomy (GTDB): domain Bacteria; phylum Myxococcota_A; class UBA9160; order UBA9160; family UBA9160; genus MYXO. Next base: position 7,028 of record JADLGR010000133.1, on the reverse strand, counting down.
TCAAGGAGCGTCATGCGGCCGTTGCTAGCACAGCGGCGGACGCCCACGAGGGAAAACTATTTCTGTCTCTGGGTCCGAAACTTCCCACCACCGGCGCCGGCGTACCGGCGACAGCGTCTCAACCAGTTGCAATCACTATGGAATGTCTCCAGGCGGATCTTACCGCCTGTTTGGCACCCAATTTGCTGATGAATTCCGACTGAACCTCCTGGGAAGGAATTGGTCATGTACACGTGTGTCTCGTCGATTCGCTCGGCCTTCCGAACGCTCGCCCTCGCCACGGCCGTCCTGGCCACGCCGCATTTCGCGACGGCGGTCCCGGTCTTCTCGAACAGCCTCAACACGATCAACGTGGACGGTACGACGGTCCTCGGCGGGTCCTCCGCGGCCTTCGCGTACGAGGCGGGCACCTACCACATGTGGTACCGGCCGACTGGGTATGGCGCGATCAGCAAGCTGCGCCATGCCACCTCGACCGACGGGGTCAACTTCGCCGACCAGGGCGCGATGAGCTTCTCGAACGATCCGTTCCCGTCCGGCACGCCCCCGTGGCTCGGCTTCGAGAACGTGTCGAAGGTCGGCTCGGACTGGACGATCCAGCACTGGACGTACTTCAACGGCGGCGGGGACTACAACGCGGCCTACAGCTACAACCTGAGCCTGTCGACGATCGGAAGCGACCCGAACAACCTCTCGGTATTCCACGACGGCGCCCTCACGCGCATCGACGACGACACCGCCGGCTCGGCCGGCATCGTCGGAGACACGTCGATCTACGGTCCGACGAACTCGCGCTGGCTGGCGGGAGGGCCCTTCACGGGCACCGGATACGACATCGCGGTGTTGAAGGACTTCTCGCTCGCCTTCACGGCGGAGGGCAACGCGACCGGCTACATCAACAACCACGGCGACGTCGTCCCGGTTGCGGGGAACCTCGGCTACTTCTTCGACATGCGCGTGAACGCGGGTGGTCGATTCAACAACCAGGTCTACTACTCCGAGTCCACCGATGGTGGAGCGACCTGGAGCGACGCGGTGGGAATCTTCGGCACGCCGACTCTCGATGGCTCCGCGCTCGCGTATGCGAACTCGTTCTCGCACACCGACGTCGTCGACAACGGGACCGAGCTCGTGCTGTACGTCAACACCCGTGACTCGGCCGGCAACTACGTGATCGCGACGACGCTTCCGATTCCGGAGCCCGGTACGGTGACGCTCGTCGGCATCGGCGCCCTCGTGCTCGCTCTGCGGCAGCGCCGCCGCGCCTAGCGCAGGGACGCGTTCGACGACGCCCCGTCCGCGGCTTGCTCGGGAGGCGGACGGGGCGTCGACTCTCGTTCTCGAGGTCAGTCGAGATCCGCACCCCTGCCGGGTGCCACCCCCGCGCCCCCGGTCGCTGCGCGGGTCACGCGGAAACGCGCGAACACGGCCGGGTGATCGCTGAGCGCCTCGTCCCCGATCCGGAAGTCCAAGTCTTCACCGGACGTGGTGAGCGCAAGCCGGATGTCGGTTCCCTCGCGGTACAGGATCCAGTCGATCCGCTCGGGCCAGCGCGAGCGATCGGCGGGCCGCGCGCCGCTGTCACGCAGGCCGAGCGCTCCAGCGAAGGCGGCCACGGCGGCGGCGGAGCGAGGCTCATCGTGGGAGAGGTTCAGGTCGCCGCCGAGGATCACCGCGCGCCCGGCGCTCTTCATCGACACGAACGCGCGTAGCTCGTCGAGCTGTGCCGCTCGCACCTCGAAGTCATCGTCAGCATCACCGGCTTCGAGGTGCGTGTTGTAGACGTCGAGCTCTGTCCCGGATGCCAGACGCAAGCGAACGAACTGAAAGCCCTTGGTCGCCCAGCAGTCGTTCGCGCTGAAGAGCCAGTCGGCGCAGCGGTCGTACGCCACGGCCTCCGAGGCGACCACGCGCTCCCGCGGTGGATCGGTGAAGAGCGAGAGCCCCGATCCGCAGCGCCCACACAAGAAACCGAGCGCGCGCAGCCAGGTCGAGCGCGCGGCGTTGCCCTGAAGCTTCGCTCCGTGAGGGGTCTGTGCCGCGAGAGCCTCCTCGTAGCCCCACACCTCCTGCACGAGCGCCACGTCGTAGCGCGAGAGCAGGCGTCCGATCTCGGGCATGCGCGCGGCGGGATCGTCCCGCGCGATCCACGCCGGAAGGCCGTGCACGTTGAACGAGACCACGGAGATCTCTTCCGCCCGAGCCGGCGCGGCGAGCGCGAGCGCTGCCCCGCACAGGCCGACGAGCATCCGCGACGCACAGCCTGCCACCGCCGAGCGCACCCTGGGCTTCGCCTCAGCGCCAGCCGCGCGGGTCGTTGCGAACGCTCGCCGATCCCTCACGCACGCGGCCCGGGTCGGCCGTGTCGCGGCCGATGCCGGCTTCCGCGAAGGCTCGCGAGTTGGCCCAGAACGAGTGCATCGTCTGTGAGACGACCACGACCGGGTTGTCGGGCGCAATGGCGTCGAGGCTTCGGCGCGTCGGCATCTCGAGGTCCGGAACGAGAATCGGATCGATCCCCATTGCATAGACCCAGTCTCCCTTGCGGGCCGCACCGACGGCGGTGCGCAGGGCGGCCCAGACCTCGGCGCTCGTCGAGTGTGTGAGGCCGCTCATGTCGGCGACGCCACCGAAGATGGCGGAGAGCGTCGGATGCTCGTGCACTGCGACGAACCCGGGCAGTAGCGCGCGGCCGCCGAGGTCCTCGACCTGCGTCCGCGCGCCCGCGAGAGCGAGGACGTCGCGCGCCGTGCCGATGGCGACGATGGCACCCTCGCGGATCGCGATCGCCTCGGCGACCTCGCCGCGCTCGTTCAGGGTGCGGATTGGACCGCCGTGGAAGATCCGATCGGGTGCAGGACCCTGGCCGCAGGCGCAGAGCACGAGGGCCCCCAGGGACATCACGACTGCGCGCAGCGGCGCTGTCGGAATCGTTCGCTTCGGCGTCTTCGGCGAACTTCGCACGATGAGGTTCGTTCTCACGCCTCAGGGTCCGTCCGTACGAAATGTGTCACACGAATCCGTGTCGCCCGTCTCGAGACCGCGCCGGAACCAGTCGACGCGCTGTTTCGAGCTGCCATGAGTGAACGACTCGGGGACGACCGTCCCCGCGGCCTGCCGCTCGATTCGGTCGTCACCGATCGCTGCAGCGGCGTTCAGCGCCTCTTCGACGTCTCCCTGCTCGAGGATCTGTCGCGTCCGCTGCGCGTGGTGGGCCCATGTCCCCGCGAAGCAGTCGGCCTGTAGCTCGAGGCGAACCGAGAGGGCATTTCCTCGTGTCTGCGACGCACGCTCCCGCGCCTCGTGAACCTGCTGCGAGATCCCGAGAAGCGTCTGCACGTGGTGGCCTACCTCGTGAGCGACCACGTAGGCCTGCGCGAAGTCTCCGGGGGCCCGGAAGCGCTCCTGGAGATCGCGGTAGAACCCGAGATCGATGTAGATCTTCTGGTCGGACGGACAGTAGAACGGCCCCATCGCCGCCTGCGCCATTCCGCACGCCGAGCGCACCCTGTCGGTGAAGAGCACGAGCCGAGGCGGCTCGTACCGCTCACCGCTGGCCGCGAAGAGCTCGCTCCACACGTCCTCGGTATCGGCGAGAACGACGGAGACGAAGTCGGCCTGCGCATCTTCCGGCCCGCCAGTCGTCTGTGAGGATGATTCGCCGTCACCATCCCAGGGGCCCGTCGGAACGCTCACGCCGCTCTCGCCGCCGCCGAGGGTTCCGAGCACCTGGAGTGGGTCGGCCCCGAGGAGCCACGACACGAGGACGACGATCACCACCCCGCCGACGCCGATCGAGAGTCCTCCGCCCCCGGCCGGCATCCGCGCACCGCGCCGATCCTCGACGTTCTCGCTCCGCCGTCCCTCACGCCAGCGCACGGCACGTCCTCCTCGCCTCGTCCGCCTGTAGAGCTATAGAGCCCGATCTGGATTGCCGCCGCCCGGCGACGCCAGTGGATCCCGGAGCTCGGCACGCAGGGCGGCGCGAGGCTACGAAAGGGCCGCAGACAAGAGCGCCCCTGTGACGAGTGCGCCATCGACGGCGACGTGCGCGTAGCGCTCGTCGGCTCGGAAGGCCAGCAGTGAGGCCAGCGTCGCGAGCGCGATCGCGGCGAGCGGCCGGACCGCGCGCGGAGAGAGTGCGGCAAAGCCGAGGCCGACGAGTGCCGAGCCCACTGCGATCGAGAGCGAACGGCGTCGGCCGAGAACTGCAGCGAGTCCCTCTTCGTCGCGCACGCTGAACGAGATCGCGTTCGCGAGCAGGACGGGTGCGAGAACCGCGCCGACCCACACGACCGAGGCCGCGCCGGGCCGTGCCGTGAGCGCCGGCAGTCCCAGCACGACGACGATCCAGGCGGCGGTGATGTAGCCGGCCTTGAAGAGAACGCGGTCCTTGAGGCGCCGGTGCAGCAGGCCGAGGGCGCCGGCCGCTGCCGAGACGCCCACCGCGCCCGGGCCGAGCGCGAACGTGAACAATGCGGCGGCTCCCGTCATCGTGACCGTGCTCGCGATGAGCATCCCACGCCAGCGAGAGACGAACGCCGAACGGATCGGCGCACGTCCGGTGTCGCGCTCCCGGTCTCGCAAGCGGTCGATTCCGTAGATCGCGAACGTACCCGTGAATGCGAGTCCGACGACGCGTGGATCTGCCGCTTCGCCGAACGCGAGCGAAACCGCGATGGCGAGGGCTCCTGCCGCGAGCGAGACCCAGGCGCCCGAGAAGATCAGCGCGTCGAGAAGTCCGGCCATCTCGGCGAGCGTAGCGCCGGACGACGAGCGAGAGCACGCGCGAGGCTCGGGGGTCGGTGCGAAGGCCGCAGAACGGCGCTGCTGCTCACGAGACGTGGCGCAAGGGGCGTCACCGCACGTCCGCGGATTCGCTCGTCGCGCGCTCCGTGCGCTCAGGCCGCGGTCGGCGCGTTTGCGAAGGGTCCCAGCCCCGTTCGCTCGAGCTCTGCGGCCATGGTCTCGCGGAACCTCGCGTTGGCGAAGAGCACCATCTCCACCATCCCGAAGTAGCCGTACGGGAGCTTCGGGCTCGCGTCCCAGTGCCTTAGCTGCTGGAAGGGGCGCGTTGCGTAGGCGTGGTGGTCGGCGTGGCGCGAGAGGCCAACCAGCGTGTACAGCGTGAAACGCGACTCCGTATCCCACGAGTCCAGCGGAGTGACCTTCTTCTCGCTGCGGACCAGACCCCAGTGCTCGAAGTAGTTCACGGCCTCGAGCAGCAGGATCGCGATCAGCGCCTGCCCCACGTAGAGCGCGAACGGGCCGACACCGAGAAGCAACAGGAGCACGAGAGCCACGCCCCACTCGACGGCGAGGCCCTGCACCACGCGGCTCCGCAGAAGCCGGCGGTCCGTCAGCCTCATGCTCTCTTCACCGAGACGCTTCGTTTCGAGGCGCCACGCGCTGCGCAGTTGTCCCGGCACCGTACGACGAAAGAACTGGCGGTAGGTCTCGCCGAAACGCGCGGTGGCGGAATCCTCGGGCGTTCCCACCCGCGCGTGGTGCCCGCGCACGTGCTCCGTGTAGAAGTGCTCGTAGAGCACCGTCACCAGCAGGGCACGACCGAGACGCTGCAGTCGACGCGAGCGCCGGTGGATCAGCTCGTGGGCCACCACGATTGCCGAGTAGCCCGAGTTGATGCCGACGAGGAGCCACGCGATCAGCGTGTCGAAGCGCCAGAATCCGAGCTTCCAGACCATGTGCAGCGCGAGGCCGAGGATCACGAACTGGAACACGACGAGAACCCAGAGCATCGTGTCGAAGGGCCACGCGGTGAGGCGCTCCGCCGGCTGGCGGCGTTCGGCGCGGCTGCGCTTGTCGATCTCGACCGACGCAAGGATCACGCCGAGGAAGGGGAGCGCCGCGTACCACGGATGCGGTGCGCTCAGCAGAAACGCGAGCGTCGTCACGGGCAGCACGAAGCACAGACAGTGCTTCGTGAAGATCCGAGCGGTCTCGAGGGCGCCTGCCTGCGGCGGAACGACCGGGGCCTCGAGGGTGCTGGGGCTGGCGCTCACGGGCTCTCCTCCGACGCCGTTCCTGGAGCCTGGACATACGACTTCGTATGTGTCTTGATTTTCCACATACGAATCGGTATGTCAAGGCGCGTGAGTGTGTCCAACTCCGCGCGGGACGCCGGCAAGCAGGAGACCCGCGAAGCCCTCGTGGCCGCCGCGCTGGCCGAGTTCGGCGAGCGCGGCCTCGACACGCCGAGCCTCGACGCCATCTGCGCCCGGGCCGGCTACACGCGCGGGGCCTTCTACGTTCATTTCCGCGACCGCGACGACCTCGTGGTGGCGGCGATGGAGCGCGTGCTCGGGGCCTTCCTCGACGCCGTGATCGGCAGGGGCGACGTCGCCGCCGACCTGGAGCAGGCCGTGACGCGCTTCGCAGGCCTGCTGCGCGCAACCGCTGCATCTCCGCGGGCGCGTCGCCGGCGAGGCGCCCCGACACCGCTGACGCCAGTGCCGCTCCATCGTCTGCTCGAGGCGTGCCTGCGATCGCACGCCGTCGGCGAGAAGTTCGTCTTGCTGCTCGAGGAGGCCATCGAGCGCCTCGCGAAGACCACCCTCGCGAGCCAGACCGCCGGCCGCGTGCGCGCCGACCTCGACCCCGCCGCCCTCGCCACCATCCTGCTCTCTCTCGCGCTCGGCGTGCTGATTGCCCTCGAGGCGGGGCTTCCGATCGACGTCGATTCTGCACGACGCACGGTGGTGTCGCTTTTCACGAGGTGAGGGCGCTGGCGGGAGCTGCCGCCCTCGCGGCCCGCCCCCAGCAGGTCGCTCGCGCGCGGCACGCGCGATCACAGCCCTTCGCGATGGTCCCGAACCACGCGCAGCATGCGCGCGAGTACGGCCGCGACCGCACGCGTCGGCGGTGTGGTGCCGTGCGCGTTGCGCCTTCCGTGGGCAGGGGCGGGCGTCAGGTCCTGCTGGTCGACGAAGCGCTCGACGAGCTCGCGAAGCTCGTCCGGCGAAAGTGAGTGACGGCTTCGCAGGAGCCGAGCGGCGGCGAAGTCGATG
>JADLGR010000132.1 GCA_020849175.1 Deltaproteobacteria bacterium | reverse complement strand
CGGGGTCGTCCAGGATCGCGCGGAGCTGCGCCAGGTGTCCGGGTCGGAACAGATGAGAGACGTCGCGGATCGCCTCGGCGGCGAGGAGCGTCAGCGCCGCGGGATCGACCTCGAGCACATCGTGGCCGCGCCAGCTCCCGATCGAGACGAGATCGGCATCGAGCCTGCGATAGGGCGTCGTGTCGGGGCCGAGCGGAAACATCTTCTGGAACGTGAACTCGGGCATGTCGATCCTCGCAGGCGACAGCAGACGAGTCTAGCGCTGGCTCTTCGGACTGCCTCGAGACTCGCGAATGCGGCGGGCGATCTCCGTCGTGCGTACACCCGGGATCTCGCGCAGGCGCCGCACGCTTCCGCCCCACCCGAGCACGTCCCCGCGGCCGACGATCGCGTCCATGCGCCAGTCGCCACCCTTGGCCAGGACGTCGGGACGCAGCGCGCGGATGAGACGCAGGGGCGTAGACTCGCCGAAGATCACCACCCAGTCGACGCACGAGAGGGCGGCCAACACCTCGGCGCGCTCGCGCGCGCGAACGATGGGCCGGTCGGGACCTTTGAGCCGCCGAACGCTCGCATCCGAGTTGACACCCACGACCAGACGATCGCCGAGCCCGCGTGCCTGCTCGAGACTCCGCACGTGTCCGACGTGGAGCAGGTCGAAGCAGCCATTGGTGAAGACCACGCGCTCGCCGGAGCGGCGGGCGCGGGCGCAGGCTCGCGCCGCGCTCGCTTGCGACAGGACTTTGTGTCGGGCGGCGCTCACGAGCCGTCGCCGGCGGGGTCGGCGGATTCGGCCGGCGACGCGACGGCGGGCGGACCCTCGTCGCCGAGGAGCGCATGCTGGATCCCCGTGATGCCGCGCCGGACGAACGCCGGCACGTCCTCGAGCAAGAAGCTCGCGGGTCCGAACGCGATCGTCTTGAGCGGAAGGAGGCCGGCTTCGGGGCTCTCCCACGATCCCGTCAGCTCGAAGTAAGTGCCGAAGAGGCTGCGATCCGGGCCGAGCAGAACGCGCGACACGAACGGCATGAGGCCGAGTACCTGATCGAGTGGCTCGAGGAAGAAGCAGCCCACCACCGCTTCCAGCCGGTGCGGCGACTCTCGGACGTCGACCGATCCGGAGAGGGCGAGCCGAAGATCGGGGCTCTCGAGGCTGATGGTCCGTTTCGTCGCGAGGCGTCCTCCCTCGACGCGAAGCTCGGTATCGATGCGGTCGAAGCGAAGACCGCTCGCCGAGCGGAAGGGGTTGAAGGTCGTGCTCGCCTTCGCGATCGCCAGCAGGAGCGGGAGGTCGATCGAGAGCTCGCCATCGCGTGCGGTGACCCGCGCGTCGCCGTCGAGGCCGGCGAGGATCGGGGCTCCGGGCCGCAGCGTTCCCGCGAGGCGCGCCGATGCGTCGACGCTGCCCGAGCTCTGCGCCGCGTCGTCCGAGAAGAGCGCGAGGAAGTCCGGGACGCGCGCCTGCTCGAGGCCGGCGCGAAGCTGCGCGCCGACCTCGCCTGCCTGTCCGAGATCGAGCCGCGCATCGCCGGTGAGGCGTCCCGGACCACCGAACGTCGCGCTCGCGTCGAAGATCGTGAGTCGTGTGCCCGTGAGGTCGAAGCCGCCGCGAAGCCTGGCGACGTGAAGACCCGGGCCGGCGGGCTTCTCGACGCTGAAGCGACCGTGCGCCCAGCTCTCCAGCGCCGGCGCCGGGCCGACCGGAGCCTCGAGGGCTCCGGCCTCGAGAGACAGTCGAACGCGCTGTGGCGAATCCATCGCGAGGCTGCCCTCGCCCCGCAGCGCCACGCCGCCCCACGAGCCGCGATCGAGCCGGACGCTGACACCTGACGGTGTCGGCTCGAAGCGGGCCTTCGCGGAGCGGAGCGGCCGGAAGAACGCGGGGTGAAGGATCCAGTCTGCGTCGACTTCGATCGCCGTCCAGGCGGGGGCCGGGCCTTCGCCGGAGGGTCCGATCACGAGCGCTTCGAGCGCTGCGCGTCCGGGGAGCGCTGGCGCGAGGGCGGGAACGGGCTCCGCCGCCGCGGCGAGCAGGTTGTGGAAGCCGGCCAGCCGTAGGTCGAGAACCGGGAGCGCGCGCTCTCCGATTCTGCCCTCGAGGCCGGTGACACCGAGAACACCCGTCCCGTCGAGCCGGACCTGACCGCGAATCGCCGACACCGGCTCGCCGCCGGGCGGCTGGACGACGAGATCGGCAACGCGCGCTTCGAGATGCGCTCCCGCCGGGAGCCAGGTTCCGTCGGCGCGAGCGGCTGCGCGCCAGGCTCCGAGCGGCGCGTCACCGGCGAGCGAGAGCCCCTCGAGACGTCCTGAGACGAGGCTGGCGGTCGCCACTTCGAACGCACTCCGCTCGTCCGGCGCAAGCCAGTTGCCGGCTGCACGCAGCGCCGCCACGTCGAGGCGGGACGCGCTGCCCTCGAGAGCCAGACGCGCTTCATCGCCGGTGGGTCGTTCGATCGACGCCTGTCCGGCGAGCTCGAGGTCGTCCGTTCGAAGGCGTGCGTCCGAGAGCGCGAGCGACGCAGATCCCACGTGGAGCGTCCCCTCGAATCCGGCCGAGAGTGGGCCAGCCAGGGAGCGCCGCTCGTCGCCTCGTCCGGCATGTGCGCGCAGGCCGGTCGCGACGAGGTCGAGCGCGAGGTCGGCTGCTCCGGCCTCACCGGAATCGAGGGCGAGCACGCCCGAGACCAGACCGGCCATCTCGAGCCCTGCCACCTGCTGGCGCAGGTACGGGGTGAGTCTCGCAAGATCGAGATCCGCGACGGCGAGCTCGAGCCTCGGCGCAGCGCCTCGCGGAGCGGTCACGTCGAGCTCGAATCGCATGCCGTCCGGCTTCGTCTGACGCAGGGTGCCGACCGCCCGTAGCCGACCCGGCTCGAGAAGCCGTCTGCCCAGCATTCTCACCGCGAGGTCGGTGACCTCGAAGCGCCGTCCCCCCGCGGTCGCCGGTGAGCCGAGGTCCGTGACCGTGACGCTGCCCGACCGAACGTCGAGGGCCGGAGTCGGGAGCCGCGCCGCGAACAGACGGGCGAAGAGGTCGAGCGGGTTCTCGAGGCCCGGCGTGAGCAGAGGCGGCGTCCATTGTCCGTCCCTTTGCCGGATGAGGGTGAGCTGCGCGCCGTCGAGTGCGATCGACCGGAAGCGAACCCGCCCCCAGACGAGCGCCGCCGGGTCGAGCGTCGCCTCGAGGCGCCCGGCGCTGAGGGCGGGCCCGTTCGCGCCCGGAAAGGCAGTCACTCCCGTCGCCTCGACGATGATGTCCGGCAACACGACCAGGCGAACGCTCTCCACGGCGGCCTTCGTGGCGAGGGCTTCCGACAGGCTCGCCTCGACGGCGGCTCGAAGCCGCTCGGGCGCGGCCTGGCCGGCGACGGCGAAACCGGCGAGAACGCCGGCGCCGAAGAGCAGCAGCGCCCCCAGGCCTCGGATCAGGGCGCGACGCGAGCGGCGCCTTCGCACGGGCCCGGAGCGTAGCAGGCGGTCGCGGGGCGACGGAAGGCGACCCGCAGCCGTTCGGCAGGGAGCCGGACGTCTGTCCGCGGCCACCACGCGCCGGTGTGGCAAGGCCGGGAGATGAAACTTGGGTCCGGCGAGCGGTCATGTACATGCGTGACAGGCGCGCATCCAACCGTCTTGACAGGGATTGCCCGCGGCCTCCGAGATTCCGCCCGGCGCTCCCCGGAGAACACTCTAAGCCCCCATGAACACTAAAGAAATCATTCTCTGTACCGAAGCTCTCACGGGAAGCGCGGGAGGCATTCGAGCCTCCACGCAGCAGCGGCCAACAAGGGAGTGCGACGGCATGGACACGAAGGAAGCCCAGACGAGCCCCATGAACCGAGTTCGCGAGCTGCGGGAGAATCGGCTGATGACGCAGGCGCAGCTCGCCCGCAAGGCGAAGGTGGCCCTGCGCACGATCCACAGCGTCGAGAAGGGAATGAACTGCCGCATGGACACCAAGCGCAAGATCCTCCTCGCGCTCGGCATGCGGTTCGAGGACAAGGACTACGTGTTTCCGCCGGCCAATGGTCGCGTTCACATCGAGCCGCCGAGCGAGCCGACGCAGCACTGATCCGTCCCCGTTCGATTGCGATTCCGCCTCCCCCCCATGAGACGGCGGACCCGGCCACCGGCGCGAGCCGGGGGCCGGGCTCCATTTCCGGCCCTTCCACGGGCTCGACCCCTCTCGGGGCCGCTACCTTCGACGGATCGCGGCCGCCGGCCACGGCAGCGCGCCGCACACGAGGGTCGCCATTCCCGATCGCATCTCCGTTCTCGCAGACGTCGCGGGCATCGTCTCGCGATCCCACGACCTGCGCGAGACACTCGGAAACGTCGTCGATCTCGTCGCCAGGCGCCTCGACGCCGACGTCTGCTCCGTCTACCTGACCGATCCCGACATGAAACACCTCACGCTCTGGGCCACGCGTGGTCTCGCACGGGAGGCGGTGGGGAAGGTTCGCCTCTCGTTCACCGAAGGGCTCGTCGGACTCGCGGCGCGCGAGAAGCGCGCCGTCGTCACGCAGCGCGCGAGCCAGCATCCCGCGTATCGATACTTCCCGGAGACAGGCGAGGAACGCTTCGTGTCGCTGATGGCCGCGCCGCTCATCGTTCGCGAGGCCCCGATCGGCGTTCTCGTGGTCCAGACCACCGAGGAGCGCGCCTTCGACCAGAGCGAGAGCGAGCTGCTGCAGACGTGCGCCCAGCTCATCGCGCCGGTCGTGATGAACGCCCGCCTGCTCGACCTCGTCACGCGGAGCGAGGACCAGAGGGCGCGCGTGGTGGCCGACCTCGCGCTCTCGGGCGTCCCGCTGATGGACGAGAAGCCCGCGGCGGTCCGGCGCTGCGACTTGCAGGGCATCGCAACCTCGCCGGGCATCGCGATCGGCCCCGTCTACCGGCTCGAAGATCCGCTCGACATCTCCGCGGTCGATTACACGCCGAACGCCGACCCGGCCGGCGAGGCCGCGGACCTGCAACGCGCGCTCGAAGCGGCGCGGAGCGAGCTCGACGACGTGCGCGAAGAAGTGGCCGAGCGTTTCGGTCCCGAGTTCGGCGCCGTCTTCAACACGCACATCCAGATCCTCGAGGACCACGGCTTCGTCTCGCGCCTCGAACGCGCGGTCGCCGCCACCGGAAACGCGCGCGAGGCGCTGCGAACGGTCCTCGCCGCGTACCGCGAGACCTTCGACAAGATCGAGGACGTGTACTTCCGCGAGCGTGCGCTCGATCTCGAAGACGTGGCACGGCGCGTGATGGGCAACCTGCTCGGCGTCCGTCATCGCAACGTGCCGCTCTCGGAAGGGTCGATCGTCGTCGCCGAGCACATCCTGCCGGCGCACTTCGCGCTGCTCGAAACCGAGAAGCTCGCCGGGATCGTCTCCGAGCACGGCGGCGCAACGTCGCACGGTGCGCTCTTCGCGCGTTCGCTCGAGATCCCGGCCGTGACCGGCGTATCGGGGGTTCTGGAGGCCGCTCGGCCCGGCGAGATCGCGATCGTCGACGGCGCCAGCGGCCGCGTCCATCTCTCGCCCGACGCGCGGCTGCGCTCGGAGTACGAGCGCGCACAACACCGCTACGAGGTCGCGGTCGAGCACCTCGATGCGCTGAAGGGACGCCCGGCCGAGACGCGCGACGGTCATCGCGTGCTGCTCACCGCGAACGTCGGCCTGCTCAACGACCTGCGGCTGATCGAGCGACACGGCGCCGAGGGAGTCGGCCTGTTCCGTACCGAGCTGCTCGCGCTCGCGCACCGCGGGTTTCCGGAGGAGGAGGAGCAGGAGCGCCTCTACGATCGTGTGGCGCGCGCGATGGCGCCGCGCCCCGTCACGATCCGAACGCTCGACCTCGGCGGCGACAAGGCGCTGCCGCTGGCAGACGTCGAGCCGGAGGAGAATCCGCAGCTCGGCTGGCGCTCGATTCGCCTCATGCTCTCGCACGAGCCGGCGTTCCGCGCGCAGCTACGCGCGATCCTGCGTGCGAGCGCGGCTGGTAACGTTCGCTGCCTGTTGCCGCTGGTGAGCAGCGTGGACGAGCTGCGCCGCGTGAAGGAGATCCTCGCCGATCTGATGCAGGAGCTGACGAAGCAGGAGATCGCCTTCGACGCCGGGATGCCCGTCGGAATCATGATCGAGGTGCCGTCGGCTGCGCTGATCGCCAGTTCGCTGGCGCGCGAGTGCGACTTCTTCAGCATCGGCACCAACGATCTCACGCAGTACACGCTCGCGGTCGACCGCGGCAACGAGCGTGTGGCCGATCTGTACGAGCCGCTGCACCCGGCGGTGCTGCTGCTGATCGACCGCAGCGTGCGTGCGGCAGCGTCGTGCGGCATCCCGATCTCGGTCTGCGGCGAGATGGCGAGCAGTCCGCTGGCGGTGCCGCTGCTCGTCGGCCTCGGTCTCGACGAGCTCTCGGGAAGCCCGAGCGCGGTGCCGGTCATGAAGGAGATCGTCCGAGCACTCGATCGAGGCGAGGTGGCGGAGGACGCGCGGCGCGCGCTGCGCGCGAGCACTGCGCGCGAGGTGCGCGCGCTGGCGGCGAGCCGGCTGCGAAAGGCCGGACTGCTCGAGCACCCCGAGATCGGGGGCTGGCTGCGCGCAACGGTCGAGGCCGCAGAGCGAGCGGAGTGAGCGGGAGGCCGGTGCTCGCGGTGGCTAGGGCAGAACGCCGAGGCGCTGATCGAGATCCTGCGTCAGCCGGTTGAGCGACGCCTCGAGCTGCACGCGGCAGGCCTCGAACTCCTCGTCGCCAGCGCGTCGGGGCACGTACAGCGGCGTTCCGAACGCGCAGAGAACACGGGCGAACGGGAGCGGAAGCAGCATGCGATCCCAGCTTCCGAGGCGCAGCGCGGGGCGCGCGGAGAGCGCGACGGGCCACAGCGGCGCGTTGCAGGCGCGCGCGAGCAGCAGTGCTCCCGACTTCGCCACGAGCGCGGGCCCGCGCGGCCCATCGCAGAGCAGTGCGCCGGCTCCCGTCTCGCGCACGATCCGGATCTGCTGCCGCAGGGCCGCCGCGCCGCCGCGCGAGCTCGAGCCGCGGGCCGACCTTGCGTATCCGAGGCGCGAGAGGAGCGCCTCGATCCAGTCTCCGTCGCGGCTGCGGCTGACCATCACGACCGCGTTCCGGTCGCGGAACTGGTGCGCCGCGAGCAGGACGCTGCGATGCCAGAGCGCTCCGAGCACCGGCCGTTCGGCGGCGTCGAGCGGATTCGCACCCTCGACGCGCACGCGCCACGTGGCACCGATGGCGCGGAGCAGCGCCGCAGCCACTGCGGCGACGATCACGCGGCCAACACGCTGGAGTCCTGAAGCGGCCCGACCCAAGAGCGCCGAGCGTAGCGCCGCGATCTCGGTCTTGACCCGAGCGCTCCGGGTGGGCTAACACGCTTGTCAGTGGTGCCCCGAGAAGCGAGCGAAACGGGCTCTCCCGAGCTCGCTTTCAGCGCGTCCCCAGAGGTTCGACTCGTTCCGGGACGGGTGCGGTCCGGAATCGGAGCGTGTCCTTGGGGCCGGTTCGTGACCGGCTCCGATGTTGGATAGGAGGAAGGATGGCTCCGATGTGGAGGCTCCCCACGCTCGCCGCTGCGCTCGCCCTGTTGCTTGCGGCGCCCGCCGGCCGCGCTGCTGACGAGGCGAATGGGCGGGGGCGCGAGCTCTGGGGCTTTTGCCAGCAGTGCCACGGTGCGGACGGTGGCGGGACGCCGCTGTACCTCGCGCCGTCGATTGCCGGCCTTCCGACCTGGTACGTCGAGCGCGAGCTGCGCAACTTCCACGAGGGAATTCGGGGGACGCACTTCGACGACGTCTCCGGCATGCGCATGCGTCCGATGGCGCTCTGGCTCCGGACCGACGCCGACATCGTCGCGGTTGCCGGGTACGTTGCGTCCCTTCCGCCGGTCAAGCCGGCTCCCGTGCTCGCCGGGGGCAGCGCTGCCGCCGGCGCAGCGCTCTACGCGCCCTGCATCGCCTGCCACGGCGCCGACGGCCGTGGCAACGAGCAGCTCGGCGCGCCGCCGCTCACGCACGCCAGCGATTGGTACATGCTCACGCAGCTCCAGCACTTCAAGCAGGGTGTCCGGGGATCGGACCCGCGCGACGTGAAGGGAGCGCTCATGGTCCCGATGGCGAAGCTGCTGCCCGACGAGCAGGCCATGAAGAACGTGATCGCCTACATCACGACGCTCGAGCCGTAGACGGCGGAGGAACTCGATGGCCGAATCGCATTCGCCCGACGATGTCGCAGCGCGCATCTTCTGGATCACCATGGTCGGCGTGATCGCCTGGATCCTCGCCGTCTTCATCTACGTCCTCTGAGGTCCGTCCATCATGATCGCGAAATACCTCGTGGCCGCCTCGACCAGTGCCGGCAAGATCGACTTCATCATCGAGGTGATCTTCTGGGTCGTGATCGTCTTCTGGTTCGTGCTGGCGGAGGCCACGTTCTTCTGGTTCCTCCTGCGATTCCGCAAGCGAGATGGGGTCCCGGCCCGGTACATCACGGGCGAGAAGGCGTCCGAACGGCGGTGGATCGTGGTGGTTCCCGGTCTCGTTCTCCTGTGCGACCTCGCGATCATGGGCCTCGACGGGCCTGTCTGGTACGAGGTGAAGCAATCACTGCCCGCGGCGCAGCAGACGGTGCGGATCGTCGGCCAGCAGTGGGCCTGGAGCTTCGTGCATCCCGGGCCGGACGGACGGCTCGACACGGCGGACGACATCAAGACCGTCGACGACCTCCACGTACAGGTGAACACTCGCTATCACTTCAAGCTCGTCTCTCGCGACGTTCTCCACAGCTTCTCGGTGCCGGTGTTCCGGCTCAAGCAGGATGCGATTCCTGGCCGCGTGATCACCGGCTGGTTCGAGCCGACGACGACCGGAACGTTCGACATCCAATGCGTCGAGATCTGCGGCGTCGGCCACGGCCTGATGCCCGCGCGCATCATCATCGAGACGCCCGAGCAGCACGCGGCCTGGATGACCGGACGTGCGGCGGGACGGATCGCACTGGCGTCGGCGGCGCCACTGGCGGGAGACTGATTCGATGGCCACGCAAACCATGACGGCCGGCGCAGCAGGCGAGGCTCACGCAGCTCATGCAGAGCAGACGTTCTGGCAGCGATACGTCTTCTCGACCGACCACAAGACGATCGCGATGCAATACCTGTTCACCGGGATGGCGATGGCCGTTCTGGGCGGGTTCTTCTCCTACGTCTTCCGCATGCAGATGGCGTATCCTGGGGCGGAAGTTCCGTTCTGGGGCATCGTGACGCCGGCGGCGTACAACACCCTGATCACGAACCACGGCGCCATCATGATCTTCTGGGTGGCGATGCCCGTCTTGATCGCCGCGTTCGGCAACTACTTGATCCCGCTGATGCTCGGCTGCGACGACATGGTGTTCCCGAGGCTGAACCGGCTCTCGTACCAGATCTTCCTGCTCAGCGTACTCGTTCTGTTCTCGTCGTTCTTCGTCAAGGGTGGGGGGTTCGGCGGCGCCTGGACCGTCTACCCGCCGCTCTCGTCGAAAGCCGAGTACAACCTGACGCCGGGCGGATCGACGATCTTCTTGATCGCAGTTGCCCTCGAGTTCGTCGCGTTCCTGATGGGCGGAATCAACTTCATCACGACCGCGATGAACTCCCGTGCGCCCGGGATGAAGATGTACGACATCCCGATGGTGGTGTGGACGATCGTCCTGGCGAGCATCCTGTTCATGGGCTCGGTGGGCCCGCTGGTCGCCGGTGCCGTGATGCTGATCTTCGACCAGACGATCGGAACGGCGTTCTTCGATCCCAACCGCGGTGGCGACCCGATCCTCTGGCAGCACTTGTTCTGGTTTTTCGGGCACCCCGAGGTCTACGTCGTCTTGCTCCCCGCGCTGGGAATCGTCGCCGAGATCATCACGGTCTTCTCGCGGAAGAAGCTGTTCGCGTACCGGACTGCGATCTACGTCGCCATCGCGACCTGCGTGCTCTCGTTCACCGTCTGGGCCCATCACCAGTTCATCGCGGGAATCGATCCGCGCATGGCGAACATCTTCACGGTGACCACGCTCCTGATCTCCGTTCCGGTCGCCCAGATGATGCTCGTCTACATCGCGACGCTGTACGGCGGATCGATCACCTTCACGACACCGATGCTCTGGGCTCTCGGATTCATCGCGACGTTCCTCCTCGGCGGCGTGACGGGGATCTTTCTCGGCACGGCCGGGAGCGACATCTACTTCCACGACACCTACTTCGTCCTGGCCCACTTCCACTACACGTTCTATCCGATCGCGATCATCGGCTCGTTCGCGGGCTTCACCTTCTGGTTCCCCAAGATGTTCGGCAGGATGCTGAACGAGACGCTGGGCAAGATCCACTTCTGGGTCACGATCACGGCGTTCTCCGGGACCTTCCTTCCGCTGTTCGTGACGGGGATCCTCGGCGACAACCGGCGCATCCCGGACCACCGGATCTACCCGGAGCTCGACACGCCGATGCTCAACGGCCTGCGCGAGTTCGCGACGATCTCGATGGTGATCATGCTGCTCGTCCAGTTCGTCTTCGTCTTCAACGTGGTGTGGAGCCTGCGCCGAGGGAAGAAGGCCGGAAAGAACCCCTGGAAGGCGAACACGCTCGAGTGGACCGCCGATTCGCCGCCGCCGCACGGAAACTGGAAGGACCTGCCCCGCGTCTACCGCGGACCGTACGAGTACAGCGTGCCGGGGCGGTCGGAGGACTACTGGCCGCAGGACGTGCCGAACTGACCGTTCGGGCGCGAGCGGGAGCGAAGGGAGCTTCGATGTCTTCTGGAAGGCCGATCGCGACGACGCGCAGTGCGGCGGGCATGCCCACCGGGCGGCTCGCCGTCTGGTGGGTGATCGCGTCGGAGATCGTGATCTTCGGCGGGCTGCTCGCCTCGTACGTCATGTATCGCCTCGCGCACGACGCGTTCGCCGAGCAGGCTGCGCACACGAACACCTGGATCGGCGCGTTCAACACGTTCGTTCTGCTGACGTCGAGCCTGATGGCCGTACAGGCCCACAAGGCTGCCGACGAAGGAGATGGGCCGCGCGCTGCGCGCTTCCTGCAGCTCACCGCGGCCGGCGGACTCCTCTTCGCCGTCGTGAAGGCGTTCGAGTGGACCGACGAGATTCGCCACGGCTTCACGATCACGTCGAGCACCTTCTGGTCGTTCTATTACACCGCAGCCGGCCTGCACGCGGCGCACGTGCTCGCCGGCGTGGTGATCCTGCTGATCGTTGCGGCGAGCGCAAAGCGATCGGTCGAGCTCCATCGCGTGGAGCTGATCGGGATCTACTGGCACTTCGTGGACGTCGTTTGGATCTTCCTGTTTCCGCTGCTCTACATCGCGAAGTGATCGCTGCGCGATCGCACATCGGGAGAACGCATGTCGAACCATGACGCGGGCGAGGGGCACGCCGAATCGGGCGCGCACGCTCACCACGGACCCTACGTTCGGATCTGGGCGATCTTGCTGGCGCTGCTCGTCGTCAGCGTCGCCGGCCCCCTGGTGGCGGCGCTGATCGAGCACCGACCGACGGCAATCGCGATCACGCTCTCGACGGCGTTCGGGATCGCCGTCGTGAAGGCCTACATGGTCGTGAAGAACTTCATGCACATCGACTTCACGAAGCGCTTCGTTCCGTATCTCGTGGTGACGATGGTGCTGTTCATGGTGTTGCTGTTCGCGGGAACGGCGCCCGACGTGATGAAGGTCAAGGGTCTCAACTGGGAGAAGCCCGCGTGGATCGAAGCGAACGCCGAGGCGGCGGCGCACCCGGCGGGAGCGCATGGAGCGCACGGCGACCACGGGGAGAGCGGCCACTAGTGGGAGCGACCACGACCCTTCACGCCCTCCCGCGCCCGCCGCAGAGCGGCGGGGCGCAGCTCGTCCCGAGCGCAGTCATGGCGATGCTGATCTTCGTCGTGACGGAGATCATGCTCTTCGCGGGCTTCGTGAGCGCCTTCACCATCATGCGCAGGTCGGCCCTCGTCTGGCCGCCTCCGGGCCAGCCGCGACTGCCGGTGATGGAGACGGCGGCGAACACCGCGCTGCTCCTCGCGAGCGGGGTGACGCTCGTGATCGCGCACCGGGCGTTCCGGCGACACGCGCCCGACGCCCGCACGCCCCTTCTCGCGACGCTGCTCCTCGGAAGCGCCTTCGTGGTGCTCCAGGGGCGCGAGTGGGTGCAGCTCCTCGCCGCGGGGCTCACGATGACGTCGAGCACGCTCGGGAGCTTCTTCTATCTCGTCGTCGGGCTGCACGCGCTGCACGCCGTGGTGGCGCTCGGTCTGGTTGCGTCGGCGTGGAGCCGGCTGCGGAGAGGCTTCCTTGCGCGGAGCTTCTTCGGTGTGACCGAGGTCTTCTGGTACTTCGTGGTGGGGATCTGGCCCTTGCTGTACTGGAGGCTCTACCTGTGAGCGCTCGCGCTCGCCGGTGCGCCGCCACGTGGAGTGCGGCGCCGGTCGCTGCGCTGCTCGCCGCGGCGCCGGGCACCGCGCGTGCGTGCGCGGTCTGCATGGGAGGCGCTGGCGACCGAGCGGAGACGGGGTTCCTGCTCGGATCGCTGTTTCTCTCGGCGCTGCCGCTCGTCCTCGTCGGAGCGATCGTCCTCTGGATCCGCCGCCGCGCGCGCCTGCTCACGGCCGAGGCGGCTTCGGGGAGCCTCCGCTCGCCCGAGACGCCCGCACGCTGCGCTTCGTCCCTCGGCACCGCGCAGCCCGCGCGGCGCTAGCGTCGGGACGTGCGCTTCTCGGCGGCGGCCGCGTTGCGCGGCTATCTCGAGCTCACGAAGCCGCGCATTCTGCTTCTCGTGCTCGTCACGGGGCTTCCCGTGTTGTGGATGACGGCGGCGACCCCGACGCTCTCGGCGGCGGCCGCGATCCTGGGCGGCACCGCGCTCGCCGCCGGCGCCGCGAACGCCCTCAACTGCTGGATCGAGCGCGATCGCGATGCGCTGATGGAGCGAACCCGCGGGCGCCCGCTGCCCGCGGCGAGGCTGCCAGCACCGAATGCGCTCGCGTTCGGCCTCGTGCTCGGGGCGATTGCGTCCGGGGTGCTGCTGCGCGCGGGAGGCTGGCTCGCAGCCGCGTTCGGCGTCGCCAGCATCCTGTTCTACGTGTTCGTCTACACCGTCTGGCTGAAGCCGCGAACGGCATGGAACGCGGTCGTCGGTGGCGCTGCGGGCGCTGCGGCCCCGCTCATCGCCGACGTGGCCGTGAACGGACGCGTGACGGTCGCCGGCGTGCTGTTGTTCGCCATCGTCTTCGTGTGGCAGCCGCCGCACGTTTGGGCGATCGCACTCTTTCGCAAGGACGACTACCGCCGCGCTGGCATCCCGATGCTGCCGAACGTGATCGGCGACGAGGCGACGCGGTGGAGCATGCTCTGGTTCGCGCTCGCGCTCGTTCCCGTGACGCTCGCGCCCGTCGCGCTCGGACTTCTCGGTGTGACGTATCTGGGAGCGGCGATCGTTCTCGACGCCTGGTTCACGTGGAGCATCGTGCGCGTTCTCGTCGAGCGAACCGATGCGGCCGCACGCCGCGCGTTCCACGTCTCGCTCGGCCATCTGTTCGGGCTCTTCCTGGCGATGCTGGCCGATTTGGCCCTTCGCTGAGGCCGTTTCGTCCGGGCCGCGTGCCGACGATCGCGGCGCTCGTCGCGGTCGCCGTCCTTGCGTCGCTCGGCGTCTGGCAGCTTCGCCGCCACGCGTGGCGACAGGAGGGCCTCGCGCAGCGCAGCGCCAGGATCGATCTGCCGCCGATCGCGATCGCGGATGTTCTCGCGGACCCCGGCGCGTTCGCCGACCGGCGCGCGACGGCGCACGGCCACTTCCTGCGCTCCGAGACGATCGTCGTGCGTCAGGTGCCGCTCGGGCTCGAAGGCTCGGTCGATGTCATGACGCCGCTCGCGCTCTCGCCGCCCGCTCCGTCCGACGCTCCGCTCGTCCTGGTTCGGCGCGGCAGCGTACCGGGGGCCGCTCTCGAGTCGTTCCTCGTGCGCGACCGTGCGCGTGCGGACGAGGCGGTGACCGTCGAGGGACTCGTTCAGCCGCTCTCCCTCCAGCCCGTCACTCCCGGCTCCGCGTCCGAGCGTCACCGGGACTGGCAACGATTCGCGCCCGCGCGCCCGGACGCGGTGGCGGCCTTGCAGGCGCAGATCTCGCGTCCGCTCGCGAGCGTCTGGCTCGAGGCCGGGCCCGGAGCGCCCGGTGATCTTCCCGTCGGACGGATCACACGCCCGACGAGCCCCGTCGACCACGTCTCGTATGCGGTGTTCTGGTTCGCGATGGCGGCGCTCGCCGGCGCGCACTGGGTCGGCTTCGGATTCCACCGCGGACGCGAAGCCGAACGCGCCGCCGCACGGCTCAGCCGACGACGTTGACCAGACGACCGGGAACGACGATCACCTTCTTCGGCGTTCTGCCTTCGAGGTGGCGTACCACGTTCGGTGCGGCGAGCGCGGCGGCGCGGATCGCTCCTTCGCTCGCGTCGACCGGGACCTCGATCTCGTCGCGCCGCTTGCCGTTCACCTGGACGGCGAGCGTCATCGTCTCGGCGGCGAGCAGCGCCGGGTCGGCGACGGGCCACGCCTCGTAGGCGATCGAGCGCTCGTGGCCGAGACGGCGCCAGAGCTCCTCGGCGAGGTGCGGCGCGAACGGTGCGAGCAGTCGCAGCAGCGTCTCGGCTGCATCGCGCGCGAGCGGCGCCTCCTTCGCGACGTCGCGAACCAGCACCATCAGCTTCGAGATCGCGGTGTTGAACGCGAGGCCCTCGACGTCGCCGGTCACGCCGGCCACGGTGCGCGCGACGAGCCGCGCCTGCGGCGGGGCGCCTGGTCCCGGCGCGAGGTCTCGCAGCGGCTCGTCCTCGCGGTCCTCGTCGACGAACAGCCGCCACGTTCGCTGCAAGAAGCGATGGACACCCTGGATCCCATCGGTCGACCACGGAGCGGCCTTCTCGAGCGGGCCGATGAACATCTCGTACAGCCGCATGGCGTCGGCCCCGTACTCTGCGATCACCTCGTCGGGGTTGATCACGTTTCCGCGACTCTTCGACATCTTCTCGACGACTTCCTCGAGGACGAGTCCGCTGATCGTCGGATGCAGCGGCGTTCGATCGGGCCCCCAGCGCACCTGCTGGAGCGGGACCCAGCGTGCTTTCACCTCGGCGCCCGTGTCCGTGGCGACGACGTGCTCGCCTTCGATGCGCACTGCCGAGCTCGGATGACAGCGCGGCGTCGCGTTCGGGTCGTCTTCGAGATTGTCGTCCCAGTAGCGATAGCTGTAGCCGAGGATCATCCCCTGGTTCACCAGCTTGCGGAACGGCTCCCGGGTGTGCACGAGACCCGCGTCGTAGAGCACCTTGTGCCAGAAGCGCGCGTACAGCAGGTGCAGCACCGCGTGCTCCGCTCCGCCGACGTAGAGGTCGACGGGCATCCAGTGTCGCTCGGCCTCGGCCGAGAAGGGAACGTGCTCGTTTCGCGGATCGCAGAAGCGCAGGTAGTACCAGCAGCTTCCGGCCCACTGCGGCATCACGTTCGGGTCGCGACGTGCGCGGCGTCCCGAGACGGGATCGACCGTCTCGATCCAGTCCCTCGCACGCTCGAGCGGCGTCCCGCCGCCCTCGGCCGGACGGAAGTCGTCGAGATCGGGGAGCAGGAGCGGGAGCTCGTCGTCGCGAAGCAGGCGCGCCGTCCCGTCGTCGAAGTGCAGCAGCGGGAAGGGCTCGCCCCAGTAGCGCTGCCGGCTGAACAACCAGTCGCGCAGCTTGTAGGTGACGGCGCCCTCTCCGGCGCCGCGTTCGGTGAGCCACGCGACGATGCGCCTCTTCGCCTCCGCCGTCGGCAGGCCGTCGAGCAGGCCCGAACGTACGGCAATGCCGTCGCCCGTGTAGGCCTCGTGGGAGACGTCACCGCCGCTCACGACCTCGCGGATCTCGAGGCCGAACGTCCGCGCGAACGCGTAGTCGCGCTCGTCGTGCGCCGGTACGGCCATGATCGCGCCGGTGCCATAGGTCGCGAGCACGTAGTCGGCGATCCAGATCGGGACCGATTCGCCCGTGCACGGGTTCGTCGCTCGCGCTCCCGTGTCGACGCCAGTCTTCTCCTTCACCTCGGCGAGTCGGGCTCGCTCGCTCTTGCGCGTCGACGCGTCGACGTAGGCGCGGACAGCCGCGCGCCGATCCGGTGTCGTGATCTCGTCGACGAAGGGATGTTCGGGAGCGAGCACCATGTACGTGGCGCCGAACAGCGTGTCGGGCCGGGTGGTGAAGACCTCGATCTCACGACCGGGGTGACCCTCGACGGCGAAGCGAACGCGCGCGCCCTCGCTGCGGCCGATCCAGTCGCGCTGCTGCTTCTTGATCGGCTCGGGCCAGTCGAGCTCGTCGAGGTCGTCGAGCAATCGTTCGGCGTAGTGCGTGATGCGCAGCATCCACTGCCGCATCGGGAGCCTGACCACCGGATGCCCGCCGATCTCGCTTCGGCCGTCGATCACCTCTTCGTTCGCGAGTACGGTGCCGAGCGCGGGGCACCAGTTGACCGGCACCTCGGCTTCGTACGCGAGACCGCGCTCGTGCAGCAGGCGGAAGATCCACTGCGTCCACTTGACGTAGCCTGGGTCGGTGGTGTCGATCTCGCGCGCCCAGTCGTAGCTGAAGCCGAGCGACTGGATCTGGCGCTTGAAGTTCTCGATGTTACGCCGGGTGGTGACTCGCGGGTGCGTTCCGGTCTTGATCGCGTACTGCTCGGCCGGCAGCCCGAACGCGTCCCAGCCCATCGGATGGAGCACCGAGTAGCCGCACATGCGCTTGTAGCGGGCGAGGATGTCGGTGGCCGTGTAGCCCTCGGGGTGCCCGACGTGGAGCCCGTCTCCGGAGGGGTAGGGGAACATGTCGAGGACGTAGTACTTCGGCTTCGAAGGATCGATCTCGGCGCGAAAGGTCTCGTTCTCGAGCCAGTAGGCCTGCCAGCGAGGCTCGATGACGCGCGGGTCGTAGGGCATGGCGGGCAAAGTGCCGGGGGGTGCGGGGGGCGTCAACCGTGTCGCGACAGGATCGCGCTAGCGTTTGGCCGATGTCGGGCGATCCGCTGAGTCCTGCCGAGATCTTCGTGGTGTCGGACGGCACCGGAGATACCGCGTCGAGCGCGACGCAGGCCGCGATGCTCCAGTTCCGTACGCCCTGGAGGATGCGGACCTTCCGGGACGTCCGGCAGGAGTCGCAGGCGCGGCGCGTGATCGACCTCGCAGCGCGCTCCGGCGCACTCGTGGTCTTCACCGTCGTCGACGAGCGCGTGGCGAGAACGCTTCGCGATCACGGCGCGAGCCAGGGCGTCCGCACCGTCGATCTGCTCGGGCCGCTGATCTCGCGAACGGCGCAGCACCTCGGCGCCGAGCCCCGCCTGCAGCCGGGTCTGCTGCACGGATTCTCGGACGAGTACTTCCGGCGCATCGACGCGGTCGAGTACGCCGTGCGCCACGACGACGGAGCAAACCTGCGCACGCTCGTCGATGCCGATCTCGTGCTCACCGGGATCTCGCGCACCTCGAAGACACCGCTGTCGATGTATCTCGCGCAGCGCGGGATCAAGACGGGCAACGTCCCACTGGTGCCCGGCCTCGAGCCGCCGCGCGAGCTGCTCGAGCTCGATCCCCGACGTGTGTTCGGTCTGGTGCTCGATCCGGGCGCCCTGCTGACGATCCGGCGCTCTCGCCTCAGGCAGATGCATGCGCCGCCGTACGCCGACTACGTCGATCCCGACAGTGTCCTCGGCGAGCTCGCACGATCGCGCCGGATGTTCCGCGAGCAGGGCTGGCGGATCGTCGACATCTCGGGGAAGGCCGTCGAGGAGACCGCCGGGCGCATCCTCGAGCTGATCGGGAAGAAGGCCTCGGAGCCGCAAGGCGGGAGCAGCGCGGCCGGCTGACGGGCCGCGCGTCAGGCGCTCGTGGCGGGGGCGGGCTCGTCGTCCGGGCATCGAGCGAGAAACGCGCGCGGCGAGACGATTCGCCCTCCGGCGTGTCGGACTCGCCCCTGCACCTGTCGGTCCCCCGTCACGACGGCGATGCGTTCGGGCGCCTCGGCGGTGCGGACGCGGCGGACGAGCCAGTCGTCGGCTGACGGAGCGAAGACGAGCTTTACCTGGGG
>JADLGR010000131.1 GCA_020849175.1 Deltaproteobacteria bacterium | reverse complement strand
GCGTGCTGGAGCGGAACATCGACGTACGGCAGCACGCGCCCGCCGCTGCCGAGCACCTCGATCAGCTCGTCGGTCACTGCCGTCGGGTAGAGGTAGAGCTGGCGGATCCAGTCGAGGCCCTCGACCCCGGCGAGCGCGCGCAGCAGGCTCGCGAGATTGGGGCGCCCGGTGCGGTCCTTGCCGAACGCGGTCGCGTCTTGCGCCACGAGGTTGAGCTCGCGAACGCCGGCGGCCGCGAGCTGCCGGGCCTCGGCGACGACGGACTCCGGCGCGCGGCTCTGGAAGCGGCCGCGGATTGCGGGAATCGCGCAGAAGGCACAGATGCGGTCGCAACCCTCGGAGATCTTGAGATAGGCCGTGTGCGTGGGTCCGATGAGGACGCGAGGCTCGTTCTCGTCGTAGAGGTGCGTGCGGCCCGCATCGACATAGACACCACGGCCGCGCGCCGCGAGCGCATCGTCGAGAATCTGCGTGATGCGCTGGAAGTGACCCGTGCCGACGAAGGCGTCGACCTCGGGCAGCTCCTTCGCGAGCTCCGCGCCGTAGCGCTGCGGCAGGCAGCCGGCGACCACCAGCCCGCGCAGACGCCCCGACTCGCGAAGATCCGCCACCTCGAGGATGGCCTTGATCGACTCCTCGCGGGCGCTCTCGATGAACGAGCAGGTGTTGACGACCACGACGTCGGCGTCCTCGAGCCGCTCGGCGATGGCGTAGCCGCCGAGCGCGAGCGTGCCGATCATCACCTCGGAATCGAGGCGGTTCTTCGGGCAGCCGAGTGAGCGGAAGTGGACGCGGGCCGCGGGCGCCGGAGAGGGCATCGGCTGGAGGGTATCGCCCCGGGCGGGTTACGCTGGGAGGGCTGAACGGGCGGCGGGCGCAGGAGCCGACCCGGGAAGGGAAAGCCACCATGACCTCGCGACCGTTCTCGGTTCTCGGAATCCAGCAGATCGCCGTCGGGGCGCTCGACAAGAAGCCCCTGCGCAGACTGTGGGTCGATCTGCTCGGCCTCACCGTCACGGGGGAGTTCCGGAGCGAGCGCGAGAACGTCGACGAGGACATCGCGGTGGCCGGCTCGGGGCCGCTGCGTGTCGAGGTGGACCTCATGCAGCCGGTCGACCCGGCGAAGAGTCCGAAGGTGCACGAGCCCGCGCTCAACCACGTGGGCCTGTGGATCGACGATCTGCACGCGGCCGTCGAGTGGCTCGCCGCGCAGGGCATGCGCTTTACGCCGGGCGGGATCCGCAAGGGAGCGGCGGGGTTCGACGTGTGCTTCGTCCATCCGAAGGGCAGCGCCGACGCGCCCGTCGGTGGAGAGGGCGTCCTCATCGAGCTCGTGCAGGCGCCTCCCGAGGTGATCGCGGCATTCCGGCGACTGGCGACGCCGTGAGCGAAGGCCTCGCCCGCGCCGCGGGCCTCGCCCTCGACGAAGGTCCGGTCGAGCGCACGGCGATCGACACGCTGTGCGCGCTCGCGACGAGCGCCGCGAACGGGCCGCGGCTTGCAGCGCCGGCGGCGATGGCGCCGCTCGTCTACGTGGTCTGGCAACGCTTCCTGCGCTTCGATCCCGACGATCCCGGCTGGCCGAACCGCGACCGCTTCGTGCTGTGCGCCGACGATGGCGCGTCCCTGCTCCACGCCCTCCTGCACCTTGCGGGCGTAAAGAGCAGCGGAGCCCATCACGAGCGCGAGCTCGCAGTGACGCTCGGCGACCTCGAGCGTCTCCGCGAGTGCCCTACGAAGGACGCCAGGCTGCGCGCCGACGAGGTGCTGCCCGGCGAGTACCTGCTCCACGGCGACGCGGCCTTTCGCCTCGGGACGAGCGCCGGTCTCGCGCTCGCCGCACGCGAGCGCGCGCTGCGCTTCAACCGCCCGGGCTTCGTGCTCTTCGACTATGACGTCTACGCGCTCTGCGAAGACGGCTGCCTCGGAGAGGCCGCGGCGAGTGACGCGGCGCGGCTTGCGGCCGAACGCCAGCTCTCGAACCTGTGCTGGATCTACGATGCCACCCGCCCGGTGCGCCAGGCCGATCGCAAGGAGACGGGCAGCGAGGATCTCGCGGAGCGGATGCGCGCCTGCGGCTGGAGTGTGCTCCACGTCGACGACGCCACCGACACCGGTACGCTGTCGTGTGCCCTTGCGGCGTTTCGCACGGAGCGCGAGCGGCCGACGCTGATCGTCGTGGGCGGCGAGGCCGCCGCGCCGCCGGCCGCCGAGCCGAGGCTCCGCGTTCCGGCCGGCGTTCGCGAGCACTTCCGCGACGGTTCCGGGCGCCGCGGCCGCGCGCTGCGCAGCGCGTGGTTCGTGCGCCTCGAAGCGTATCGCGAGGGGCATCCCGAGCTCGCACAGGAGATCGAACGCATGCAGCAGCTCGAACCCGAGAAGAACCCGTGACCGGTCCTCCGCTGGCGACCGCACGACACGCGCTCGGTCTCGTCTCCGACGGGCAAACGCTCGGCCTCGGAACGGGACGCGCCGCAGCGGCGTTCGTCGACGCCCTCGGCGAGCGCGTGCGCAAGGGCCTGCGCGTTCGCGGCGTCCCGACCTCGGTCGCGACGGCCGGGCAGGCGACGCGCCTCGGCATCCCGCTCGTCACGCTCGAGGAGGCCGGAGAGCTCGACCTCGCGTTCGACGGCGCGGACGAGGTCGATCCTCGGCTCGACTGCATCAAGGGCTACGGAGGCGCGCTCGTGCGCGAGATGATCGTCGCCGCGTCAGCGCGTCGCTTCGTCGTCCTCGTCGGCGCCGAGAAGCTCGTCGCGTCGCTGGGCGAGCGCGGAAAGATCCCCGTCGAGATCGTTCCCTACGCGCTCCCCCTCGTGCGTCGCAGGATCGAGACGCTCGGCCTCGATCCAGTCGTCCGTGTCGGGCCCGACGGCGCCCCGTACGTCACCGACAATGGCAACTGGATCCTCGACTGCGGAACACGTCCGCTTCGCGACGCCGCCGCGCTCGAGCGCGCGATCCGCGTGCTGCCGGGCGTCGCCGGCACTGGACTCTTTCTCGGAATGGCGGACGTGGTTCTGGTCGAGGAGGGCGAGAAGGTTCGCGTGATGGAGCGCTGAACCGGAGAGGGAGGATGCTCGAAACGACCTCACACAACCCGCTGACGGCCGGGCTCTCGCACACGCTCCTTCCCGAGCCGTGCAGCATCGTGATCTTCGGTGGTGCGGGCGATCTCTCGCGCCGCAAGCTCGTCCCCGCGCTCTACAACCTGATGCTCGACGGCCTGCTGCCGGCGGGCATCGCCATCGTCGGCTTCGCCCGGACGGATCTCGACGACGCGCGCTTCCGCCAGCTCGCGCGCGCCGGCATCGAGAAGCACTCGCGGCGCCCGCTCGAAGAGCCCGCGTGGTCCGCCTTCGAGAAGCGCCTGTTCTTCGTCCGCGGCCCGTTCGGCGAGGCTTCGTCGTATGCCGACCTCGCGAAGCGTCTCGAGGCCATCGAGCCCGGATGCGGCGTTCCTGGAAACCGCATCTTCTACCTCTCGGTCCCGCCGAGTGCGATGGGGACGTGCGTCGAGGGACTTCGCGGCGCGGGACTCGTTCGCGCCGGCGCCGCACGGCCGTTCTCGCGCATCATCGTCGAGAAGCCGATCGGCCGCGACCTCGCCAGCGCGCAGGCGCTCAACGACGGCCTCGCCGCCTCGTTCCGCGAGGACCAGATCTTTCGCATCGATCACTACCTCGGCAAGGAGACGGTCCAGAATCTGCTGGTCATGCGCTTCGCGAACGCGATCTTCGAGCCGTTGTGGAACCACAAGTACGTCGACCACGTCCAGATCACCGTTGCCGAAGAAGAGGGCGTCGGAACCCGCGCGGGCTACTACGAGGAGGCCGGCGCGCTGCGCGACATGGTGCAGAACCACATCCTCCAGATCCTGTGCCTGACGGCGATGGAGCCGCCGTGGACGCTCAGCGCCGACGTGGTGCGCGACCACAAGCTCGAGGTCCTGAGCTGCCTGCGTTCGATCTCGGGGAGCGATGCGCTGCGAAGCGTCGTGCGAGCGCAATACGGCTCGGGCGTTCATCGCGGAGTGGAGGTTCCGGGCTACCGGCGCGAGCCGAACGTGCGGCCCGACTCCGTCACCGAGACCTACGTGGCGATCGAGGCGTACATCGACAACTGGCGCTGGGCGGGTGTGCCGTTCTTCCTGAGGACGGGCAAACGAATGCCGCGCCGCGCGAGCGAGATCGCGGTTCAGTTCAAAGGCGTTCCGCCGATCCTGTTCAACGCCGACGCAGCGTCGCCTCTCGAGGCGAACGTGCTCGCGCTGCGGATCCAGCCCGACGAGGGCATCTCGCTGCGCGTTGCGACGAAGCTCCCCGGCCCGAAGGTGCGCATCTTCCCGGTGAAGATGGACTTTCGCTACGGAACGACGTTCGGCGAGCAGTCGCCCGAGGCGTACGAGCGGCTGCTGCTCGACGTGATGGCCGGCGACGCGACCCTCTTCATGCGCCGCGACGCCGTCGAGGCCTCGTGGAGGTGGGTGACGAACATACTCGAGGCCTGGGAAGACGCGGCGACGCGCTGGCTGCCGGAATACTCTGCGGGCACGTGGGGCCCGCTCGAGGCCGAGAAGCTGATCCAGTCACCCCTTCGGAACTGGCGGACGCCGTGACGCAGGCGGCGCAGCCCGACTTCGTCGCGCGGCCGGTCGACGTGGGGGCAGTCGAGCGAGAGCTGACGCGGCTGTGGTCGCGACCGAAGCCGGGTCCGCTCTCGGAGGAACCGGTCACTCGCGCCTGCATGTCGAATCTCATCGTCTACTGCGCGAACGATGCGGACGCTTCGTTTGCTCAGGAGGAGATCGCCGACATCGTGCAGCGGCATCCCGCACGCGTCCTGCTGCTCGTGGGAAGCGCGGGCGAGCAGCCGTCGGACCTCGAGGCGTACGTCTCGGCCGTCTGCTTCACCGCCGGAGCGGGCCGCCAGATCTGCTCCGAGAACGTGACGATCTCGGCGCACGAGAGCGCGCGGCGGCGTCTCCCGGCGACCGCGCGCTCGCTGCTCATCGGCGACCTGCCGACTGCCCTGTGGTGGACTCCGGCGAACCCTCCTCCCTCGGGCGGCGAGCTCTTCGGAGAGCTCGCCGCGATGGCACGGCACGTGATCTACGACAGCGAAGGATGGGCCGATCCGGTGCGAGGCGTGGTCTCTCTCGCCGGCTGGGTGGCCGGCGCAGGCTCGAGCGCGATCGTCTCGGACCTCGCGTGGCGGCGACTCTCGCCATGGCGCCGCCTGATCGGGCAGGCGCTCGATCCCGCCCTCGAGCCCGGGGCGCTGGACGCGATCGACGAGGTCGAGATCGAGCACGGGCCGCACGCGCTGCCGAAAGCCTGGCTGCTGATCGGCTGGCTCGCGGCGCGGCTCGGCTGGCGTCCGGTCGGCGCGAGGGTCTCGCCGGGCGACCAGATCGCGTGGTCGTTCGATTCCGAACCGGGAAGCGTCCGTGTCACCGCTCGGCGTCAGGCACAGGGTGATCCCGTGTTGCGCCGCACGTCGATCGGCTGGCGCGGGGCCTCCGGTCGAGTCTGCACGACCTTCTCGCTCGGGCGCGCCGGGTGGATCGCCGTCGACCGTCCGGGAGCCTTCGCCTCCCAGCGGATCCTCGCGCGCGGCGATCTGACGCGGGCGGCGCTGGTGACCCGCCAGCTCCCGAAGCTGTTCCGCGACCCCGTCTTTCGCGATGCTCTCGCGGTGTCGCGAGCCATGGCGGAGGCGCTCGTTCGATGACGATCGTGATTCCCGAGGTCCGGCGCTTTGCCGATGCGGAGGCGATCAGTCGCGCGGCCGCCGATGAGGTCCAGCGGATCGCTACCGCGGCCATCGCCGCGCGTGGCCGCTTCACGATCGCGCTCTCGGGCGGCTCGACGCCGAAGCGGCTCTATGCGCTCCTGTCGCGAGAGCCCTTTCGAACGACGATCGACTGGGAGCGCGTCGAGATCTTCTTCGGCGACGAGCGGGCAGTTCCGCCGGACGACGCGGAGTCGAACTACCGCATGGCGCGCGAGGCGATGCTCGAGTCGCTCGCGCTCGCGCCGTCGCGTATTCACCGTATGGAGGCCGAGCGCCCGAACCTCGACGCGGCGGCGCTCGCCTACGAAGCGACCCTCGCGCGCGTCTTCGGTCTTGCACTCGGCGCCGGATCCCCGCCGCCCAGCCTCGACCTCGTACTGCTCGGCCTCGGGCCCGACGGGCACACCGCGTCGCTCTTTCCGCACACGGCCGCACTGCACGAGGCGCGGCGCTGGTGCGTTCCGAACTGGGTGCCGCAGCAAAGTGCGCACCGCATGACGCTCACGTACCCGGTCTTCGATCAGGCGCGAGAGATCGTGTTCCTCGTGGCGGGAGCCGAGAAGGCGGCGCCGCTCGCCGAGGTGCTCGAGGGACCGCAGGACTTCGATCGTTTGCCGTCGCAGCGAATCCGCCCCGCCGCGGGCCGCCTCGTCTTCCTGGTCGACGAGGCAGCGGCCGCGAAGCTGGGTCGACACTAGTCCATGTCGGAGCCCGAGACCGAATCAGACGCAGTGGTGCTGGCCGGCGACGTCGGCGGAACGAAGACGCTGATCGCGCTCTTCGAACGCTCGGGCGGGTCGCTTCGCACGCTTCGCGAGCAGCGCTTCGCGAGCGGATCGTACGCGAGTCTCGAGGAGATCGTCGCCGCCTTCCTCGCGGCCGGGCAGCAGCCGGCGATCGGCGGCGCCTGCTTCGCCGTGGCCGGACCCGTGCTCGGAGGCCACGCGAAGGCCACGAACCTGCCATGGGAGATGGACGAGCGTTCGCTCGAGCGAGCGATCGGCACGCAGCGTGTGCGGCTCGTGAACGACCTCGAAGGCACCGCGTACGGAATGCTCTTCCTCCGACCCGACGAGCAGCACGTGCTCGTTCCCGGGACGCGACCGGCGCTGCGCGGCCACGTCGCCGTGATCGCCGCGGGCACCGGGCTCGGCGAGGCGATGCTCTTCTTCGACGGCAAGGACCACCACCCCGTCGCCTCGGAGGGCGGCCATGCCGACTTCGCGCCGCAGACGGACCGGGAGATTGCGCTGCTTCGCCACCTGCGCGAGCGATTCGGCGGCCACGTGAGCTACGAGCGCATCCTCTCGGGCGCGGGCCTCCACAACGTGTACGGCTTTCTGCGCGACGCCGGCTTCGCAACCGAATCACCTGAGCTACGCGACGCGCTCGCGGCCGCGAGCGACCCGACGCCGCTCATCTCGCAGCGCGGCCTCGCACGCACCGACGCACTGTGTGCCGAGGCTCTCGACCTGTTCTGCCGGATCTACGGCGCCGAGGCCGGAAACCTCGCGCTCCGCATGCTGGCGACCGGAGGTGTCTTTCTCGGCGGCGGCATTGCGCCGAAGATCCTCCCCGCACTCTCGCGCGGCGGCTTCGCCGAGGCGTACGCGCAGAAGGGACGACTGCGGCCACTCGTCGAGAGCATCCCGGTGCGTGTGTGCCTCAATCCGAAGGCCGCGCTCCACGGGGCCGCACACCTCGCTGCGCAGGCGATCGTCCCGACGCCACAGGAAAGGAAGCCGTCTCGATGAATCAGAACGCTCGCGCCGCTCTCTTCGTCTCGATCGTAGGGGGCGCCCTGTTCCTGCTCGCTGGTGCGTCGCTCGCACAGCCGCCGGCGCTGCTCACGCCGCTTCGAACCGCGGTCATCAAGTCGAACGCCGGACTGTGCCTCAAGGGCGCGACGTGTCATCGGGACAAGGCGGGCGTGTGGATCCCGAAGACGAAGATCGGCATCGTGAGCGTGTCGATCCCCGAGCAGGCCGACGTCGATCTCTACGTCGATGTCGAGATCAGCACCCGGCCCGAGATGTACCAGTGCAACGAGGTCGATGCGGACGGCTGCGTCTTCCGTATGAAGTACGCGGGGCCAGGCCTCTTCGACTACGGCGCGAAGACGGGAAGCACTTACCTCGGCTCGAACATCACGAACTCGAACATCACGTTCCCGTCGGGCTATGGGATCGTCATCACAGCCGGAACGCCCGTCTACGTCCACCTCGACGTCATCAATGGAAGCCTCATCGATCTCTCGATCGACCAGGACATCTGGGTCTACTACACGCCCCTGCCCTGAGGACGAGCAGCGCGAGCAGGCGACGGACGACTTGCAGGTGAAGGGGCGAAGGCCGCACCGCCGCTCGCGTCGATCAGCCGGCAGGACAGTGTGGGGTTGGCACGACGGCCCGGCTGAGCTAGCGAACCGGGGATGACGAGCCCCCGATTCCGTCCTGCGTACGCTCTGCTCGCGGCCTGCGCCCTCGGCGCGGCGGGGTGCAGCGGCTACTCGCGCAACGTGCTGAGCGCGTCCGGCGACAACAAGGTGGTCCTGCGCAGTGAGAAGACCCTCGGTGTCGTGCAAGAGCGTGGGTACGACCACCCGGCGACCATCGCGGGGACACGCCTCGCCCACATCCTCTCGCGCATCGACATCCGCACGGACGACTCCGACGCCAACTCGCGCAAGCCCGCCATCCCGGCCGACATCGTCTACGAGCTCGGTGAGAAGCTTTCGAATGCGCTCGCGAAGGCGACGAAGGACGAGGAGGTCGTCGTGATCTCCGCCCGCCGGGAGCGAAACCTCGGCGTCTTCACGCACGACTTCATCACGAGCTTCTCCGCCTACGTGCAGGGCGACATGCTCCACATCCGCCTGTTCCATCTCGACTGGGAGCAGCCGCAGGGCGGGCCTCAGGCGAAGATCGAGGAGCCGGTGCCCGACAAGCAGGTGATGCGTTTCCGGGTACTACCCGGCCAGGCGATGCAGCCCGAGGGTGCGCAGGGCGTGGCCGTGAGCTGGCGTGACCCGATCTTCAAGTCGCCGACGGCAGTGCGCGTGACGCCCGCCGGCAAGATCGTGCGGCGAACGGTGCTGATGGAGTCGGAGGCGCCGGCCGAAGAAGGGATGGAGGAGGAGCCCCTTCCCTCGGTCACCACCGGGACCCTGAGCCCCACGCAGCTCCGTGCACTCGCCGATCTCGAGGAGCAGCGGCGGGACGGCAAGGTGAGCGAGAACGACTACCAGGCGCGACGGGTGCGCATCCTGCGCGGCGATCCGGGCGGACCCGCGGCGGACTGAGACCCCGCAGCGAACGCCACCAGGGCCGGAGTTTCGATGCTCGTCGTGGCCGAGATCCTCGTCGTCGCGCTGGTTGCCCTCG
Source organism: Deltaproteobacteria bacterium (assembly GCA_020849175.1). Classification (GTDB taxonomy): domain Bacteria; phylum Myxococcota_A; class UBA9160; order UBA9160; family UBA9160; genus MYXO. Next base: position 13,364 of record JADLGR010000131.1, on the reverse strand, counting down.
CCGTCTCGCGGCTCGCGCCGGAGCCGTGGCGCTCGCGCCTTCTCACCGTCATCAAGGCCGCCGTCACGGTTTGGGCCTTCGCGCTGCTGCTACAGCACCCGGTCGTCAAGGCCGACGGAACGCGCGAGGTCGCGTGGCGGCTGATCCTCGTCGAGCTGCGAAGCATCGACGCCGCGACGTTCTGGACCTTCGTCGCTTGTGCGACCGCCATCAAGATCGTCGGCATCCTCGCTTCGATGCTCCGCTGGACGATCCTGCTGCGCGGTCAGGGAGTCGACCTCCCGTTCCGACACATCTTCGGCACGTTCCTCATCGGACGCTTCCTCGGCACGTTCCTTCCGGGCACGACCGGCCTCGACGGCTACAAGCTCTACGACGCGGCGCGCTTCAGCGGACGAACCGTCGAAGTGACCGCGACCACCGCGCTCGAGAAGGTGCTCGGCGCGGCCGGCATTTTCCTCTCGTTCCTCGTCGCCCTGCCGTTCGGAATCGGAATCTTCGGCGAGCGCGCGCGCATCGTCGCGCTCGTCACCGTACCGGTCTGCCTCGCGATCATCGGCGGCCTGCTCCTCCTGCTCTGGTTCCCCGGCATCGTCCAGTGGGCGCTCGACGCGATGCCTCTCCCGGGCAAGGCTCGGCTCGGCGGCGTCGTGATGCGGCTCGCGCACGCGTCGGCCGCGTACCGCGACAAGAAGCGCCTCGTCCTCGCGGCGCTCGGCCTCTCGTTCGTCGTACACTTCACGACGGCGGCGATGTACTACTTCACCGCGCTCGCCGTCGGAGCCGGGGCGAGGGCCGAGTTCTGGCCGCTCGTCTTCGGCTCGTCGATCCAGATCTTCGCGACCGTGCTGGCGCCGACGATGGGTGGAGTCGGCGCACGCGAGTGGGCGCAGCTCGTGACGATCGGGCACATGATCGGGCCTGGCAAGGCGATCGTCTCGGCCGCGCTCGGCTTCTGGGCGGCCGAAGCGCTGACCCTGCTCGGCGGCGTGTTCTGGTGGATCCGCCCTGCTGACTACCGGCCGGCGTACTGCCGCGTGAACGGCGTGCAGGTCGATTGGGAGCAGGCGGCGCGCGAGGCGCGCTCATTGTCCTCGGCGCGGGACGTCGCACGGCCCGCGCAGGCCGGCACCGGCGCCCTACCGCTCCCGGCGCGCATCCGGATCGCTGCGGGGCTCGGCCTCGGCACCGGCCTCGTCTGCGGTCTTCTGCTCGGGCTCGGCGATGCGCTCGTGGTCGCGCACGGCGCCCTCGGCGCAGAGCCGCACGTCCTGTGGTACGGGCCGCTCGCGTACGCAGTCGTCTTCGGCGCCCTCGGCGCCGCCGGTGGAGGAGCGCTCGGCGTCCTCCCGATGGATCGCGACGAGCTGCGCGGCTGGATTCCGACGCTCGGAAGCGTCGCGCTGCTGGTGCCGATGGGCCTGTTCATCACGATCTTCCGCGTGCGCCGCGACGCGTTCGCCGAGCAGCCGATCCCGCTGCTCTGGATGATCGCGATCCTCGGTGCTGGTTCGCTGCTCGCGGTCGCACTGCTCGCCTTCGGCCGCCGCGTCTTCACGTCGCGCGCCGGCGCGCTGGTGCGGCCGATTCCTGCAATCGTCGTGACCGTTCTCGTCGTCAACTGCTCCGGCATCGCCGCGTCGATGACCGCGCCGCCGCACCCCGCGCCCACCGAGCCGAGGCCGGCTCCCCCCGCGCTTGCGAACCGTCCGAACGTCGTCCTCATCATGGTCGATACGCTGCGCGGTGATCACGTCGGCTGCGGAGCGCCCTCTCCGGTGCAGACGCCAGCGATGTGCAGCCTCGTCACCGAGGGCGGTACGCGTCTGTTCGGTTTCTCTCACTCGTCGTGGACCAAGCCGGCCGCTGCCACGCTGCTCTCGGGTCTGCTGCCGTCGACGCACGGTGCCGTCACGAAGACCGCGTCGATCTCGCCGGACGTCGAGCTGCTCGCCGAGCTGCTCACGCGCCAGGGCTACGACACTGGAGCCATCGTCTCGAACATCAATCTCGCGCCGAGCTTCGGATTCGATCAGGGGTTCCGCGACTACCGATACCTCGCACCCGACTACCTCGCGGGCGCGACGGAGTCGTCGTCGAAGCTCATCCTGTACCAGATCGTGCGCAAGGTCTGGTTTCGGCTGCGCCCCGGCTACTGGGTGAGCGACTACTACCAGGACGCCGAGACCGTGACGGCGTCGGCCTTCGATTGGCTGGAGCGAAATCGCCGCTCGCGGTTCTTCTTCTTCCTGCACTACATGGACCCGCACGATCCCTACTTCGAGCACCCTTACGACGGGCGCGCGATCGCGCGCGTCGCCGACGACCACCCGGCTCCTTCGCTCGCGCCCGAGATGCGCCGGCTGTACATCGGTGAGATTCGATATCTCGACGAGCACCTCGAGAAGCTCTTCGAGAAGCTGCGTGCGCTCGGGCTCTGGGACGACACGCTGATCGTGCTGACGTCCGACCACGGCGAGGAGTTCGACGACCACGGGGGCTTCTGGCACGGAACGACGTTGTACGACGAGCAGATCCACGTTCCGCTGCTCGTGAAGTGGCCGAAGGGTGCGGCTCCGGGAGCACCAAGGACCGATCCGACTCTCGCAGGCCTCGTCGACGTGGCCCCGACGATCCTCGTGCAGGCGGGAGCCGCAGTTCCCGCCGCCATGCAAGGGCAGGACCTCGCGGCGCGCTACACGGGCCGGGCGCCGGCCGTGGCGAACCCGGTGCTCGCCGAGACCGACCTCGAAGGCAACGTCGTGACGGCGCTGCGCGGCATGGAGTGGAAGTTCATCGAGGCGAACCCGGACAATCCTCGCGGGCTTCCGGTCGAGCAGCTCTTCGACGTGGCGAAGGATCCCGGCGAGACGAACGATCTGCGCACCCGCGAGGCGGCGCTCACGGACCGTCTGCGTGCCGAGACGAATGCGGCCGTCGATCTCGCACGGCAGCGCGCGGTCGGTGGCGGAAAAGACGCAACGCTCACCGAAGCCGACCGCGAGCGGCTGCGTGCGCTCGGCTACATCAAGTGACGAAGCGCTAGAGCCAGCGCCGCACGCGGGCGCAGTACGCCCGGTAGTCCTCGCCGAGTGCGGCTTGGAGATTGCGCTCTTCCATCGGAATGAAACGCGCATTCATCCAGAGCGGGAAGATCACGGCAGAGACGAAGAAGGGCGGTGTTCCCACGAGCAACGCGATTCCGACCAAGGCGGTGGTGATGCCGAGGTACATGGGATTACGGGTGAATCGGTAGGGTCCGGCGAGAACGAGCTGAGTCGGTCTTCCGTACGGTATCAACGTCGTGCCCGCGTGGCCGAAGAGCCGCGCTGCCCAGAGCATCGTTCCGAGGCCCGCGACCAGGAGAACGGCCCCGGCGACGGGCAGGCGCCAGCGCGGCATCGAGGGCAGCGCGAAGTCGAGCGCTGCCGACGCTGCGAGCAGCATCGCTGCGACGATCGGCGGGAGCAGTCGCGGTCGGCCGGGATCGGGCATCGCTACGCGTGGATCGCGGGCCGCCGTGAGATCCACGGTCGCGCCTGCTCGAGCTGTGCGGCTACCCGGAACAGGACATCCTCGCGGGCGTACGCGGCCACGAGCTGGATGCCGATCGGAAGCCCGGCTCCGTTCCAGTGCAGCGGGAGCGAGATCGCGGGCTGCCCCGTGATGTTGAACGCCGACGTGAAGACGGCGAACGGTCCCGACCGGACGACACCCGCCATCGGGTTCTCGGGTGTCGACGTGAACTCGCCGAGCGGCGGCGGCGGCTCGGCGAGAGTCGGTGTCAGCAGCAGGTCGAAGCCGTCGGCCCACCACTGCTGGATGCGTCGGGCGTGCGCCTGCAGCCAGACGACGGCCTCGATGTACTTCGGAGCGCTGACCTGACGGCCGATCTCGGCCATCGCCCAGTTGTGCGGCTCGACGTCGCGCGGCCCGATGCTCTTGCCCGTCTTCGTCTGCCACGCCTCGACGTCGCGCGCCGTCCAGCTCGCGAGCAGCGAGACGAACGGGGCGAAGACGTCGCGGTCGTCGAGCGCGGCCGGGGACGCCTCCTCGACGTGATGACCGAGCGATTCGAGGAGCTTCGCCGCTTCGCGCGCGGCAAGGTCGCAGTCCGGGTGTGTCGAGATGTCCGGGTTTCCGGTCTGCGTGCGAAGGCCGATGCGAAGCCGTCCAGGCGCAGCGCCGACCTCGTCTGCGAACGGGCGCTGCGGCGGCGGCGCCCAGTACGGGTCACCGACCATCGGTCCGGCCGTGGCATCGAGGATCGCCGCACTGTCGCGAACGCTGCGCGAGACGACGTGATCGGCCACGAGCCCCGACCAGACCTCACCCATCGCCGGACCCATGGAGACACGACCGCGTGTAGGCTTGAGCCCCACGAGGCCGCACTCGCTCGCGGGGATCCGAATCGAGCCGCCGCCATCGTTGGCGTGCGCGGCGGGCACCATCCCGGACGCGACGGCGGCTGCAGCGCCTCCGCTCGATCCACCGGTCGAGCGCGACGGGTCCCACGGATTGCGAGACGGGCCGAAGGCCTCCGGCTCGGTGCTCGTGACGCTCCCGAACTCGGGCGTGTTCGACTTGCCGACGAACACGAGCCCCGCGGCGCGGTAACGCGCCGCGAGGAACGAATCCTGCGGCTCGCGCCAGTCGAGATCTCGGAGCAGCTTCATGCCGGCGCAGTAGCGATCGCCGGCCGACCAGACGCCGAGGTCCTTCAGCAGGAACGGCACGCCCTGGAATGGCCCCTTCGGCAGGCTGCGCGAGGCTGCGTCGGCGCGCGCCTTCTCGAACCGTGGTGTGATGACCGCGTTGATCGCGGGATTGACCTTCTCGATGCGGTTGATGGCAGCGTCCACGAGCTCGCGGGGCGAGGCCTCGCCCTTGCGGACGAGCTCGGCCTGAGCGGTGGCGTCGAGCTGGGAGAGGTCGTGGCTCATGCCGGCACCCTAGCCTCCGAGGGTGCCGGATCTCAAGGCCGGGCCAGGTGTGGGATGGCCCCGAGCGGACGAAGGCCCGCGGAGGGCCGAGCCGTGGCCCGCCGGCTCGCCCTGCGTGCCGACGTCCTGATCGGGAGCTTCCGGCCCGGTAAGCCCGCACGCCTCGGCCTCGGGTGCGAGGCCCTCGCCACCGAGAGCCCCGGGCTCGTCACGGTCTCGATCAACGGCTTCGGGCCGGACGGCCCGTACCGCGATCACCCGGCCTACGACACCGTGATCCAGGGACTCTCGGGCTTCATGGAGGCGCAGGGCGGGAGCGGGCCGCCCGAGCTCGTTCGCTGCATCATCGCCGACAAGACGACGGCGCTCACCGCCAGCTACGCCGTTCTGGCCGAGATCACCGCGCTTCGCGCTGCCGGGGCGGTGGCGTAGCGAACACGCGCCGGAAGCTCTCGCGCATGCTCACGACGATCCAGCCGCGATCGGGTGCGAGCGCGAGGGCCTGCTCGGCCCCTTCGTCATAGGCGAACTCGCGCTCCGCGTCATCGTGACGCAGCAGGAGAGCGAGGTGAGGGCGGCCGGAGTAGGCCGCAAACTCGAGCATCTCGATGTCGCCATCGGAGTTTCCGAAGGCGAGGATCGGGCTCCTGCCCACCACGCGGTCGATGTTGATCGGCTTTCCGCCACGATCGTTGGTCGGCGGCGTGAAGTTCGGCTCGCGCATCAGCACCGGCATCGCACCATCGAGCTCGTAACGCATCTGCATGTCGCTTCCGATCACGTTCTCGCGCGGCACGCCATAGGTCTTCTCCGAGAACCCGCGGATCATCTCCGGCCCGGCGGCCGAGCAGACGAAGATCCGGAACCCGCGAGCGCGAAGGAAGTCCAACAGCTCGAGCATCGGCTTGTACACCGTCTTCGGGAATGGAAGCCCGAGCTCCGGGTTCCGTGCGTGGTCGAGGAAGCGCTCGATCGACGCGACGTATTCCTTCTCGCTCAGGTTCGCCGAGGAGGCGAGGACGAGCCGCTCGAGGTCGGCGCGCGACAGGCCGGTCAGATCGTCGCCGTCGTCCGCGAGCACCGTCGCGAAGGGCGGCTGCTCCTTCCACTCGGGATGCTGCGGCGCGAGCTCGCGGATGCGCTCGATGATGAAGTAGAGCTGAAAGTACTCCGGCTTCTCCGCCATCAGGGTGCCGTCGTTGTCGAAGGTTGCGATGCGCTCGGCGCGAGGGACGAAATCAGGGCTTCCGGGTCGGGTGACCGCGGCGACGAAGCGCAGGATCGCGCGGCGCGCAGGGCCGTCTCGCCACGACGGCAGCGGGTCGGCCGCCCCTGCTGCCGCGGCGGGTGCGACGACCACCACGAGCCACAAGACCACCCACCAGCCGGTTCGGATCCGTCGCGACATCGAGACCTCCGGGCGCACAGGTTGGCGTTCCGCGTGCCCGGCCGGTAGTCTCGGGAGGCCTCGGGTTCGAACGAAAAGGGGATGATTTCCGGCGCTTGCAGACCCCCGGACCCGCCCGCCTCTCCGACCGCACAGGAGCCGGGCTTCCGCCCGACGTGCTAAGCGCCCCACGACGAGAGACGTCATGAGCCACGACCCCGGCAAGCCGGGCGACTCCACGCGTGCAGTCCACGGCGGAGAGCGAGATCGTCCGGCCAGCGACGCCGTCACGACGCCGGTGTTCCAGACCTCGACCTACTGGTTCAAGGACTCGGCGGAGCTCCGCGCGTACCAGGAAGGCCGCCTCGTGCGCGACGAGTACGGCCGCTACGGAAACCCGACCTGGCGCGCCGTCGAGCGCAAGCTCGCCGACCTCGAGGGCGCGGACGACGCCGTCCTCTTCGCATCGGGAATGTGCGCCGCCACGACGACGTTCCTCGCGCTCTTGCCGCGCGGCGGGCACCTGATCGTGACGAGCGACTGTTACCGCCGAACGCGACAGTTCTGCAACGAGTATCTGACGAAGCTCGACGTCGAGACGACCGTGATCGAGCCGGCAAACGTCGACAAGCTCGCGTCGGCGATCCGTCCCGGCTCGAACCTCTTCTTCACCGAGTCGCCCACCAACCCCTACCTTCGCGTGATCGATGTGCGGGAGGCCGCACGGGTGTGTCGTGCACACGGCATCCGGGTCGTGATCGACAGCACCTTCGCGACACCGGTGAACCACCGCGCCCTCGCCGACGGCGCCGACCTCGTCCTGCACAGCGCGACCAAGTACCTCGGCGGACACAACGACCTGCTGGCGGGCGCCGCCGCGGGTTCCCGCGAGCTGGTCGGAGAGCTTCGCAAGGCGGTCGGCATTCTCGGCGGCTGTACCGACGCGCACAGCGCCTACTTGCTGCTCCGGGGAATGAAGACGCTCGCGCTGCGCATGCAGCGGCACAACGAGACGGGTCTGCACGTCGCGCGAACGCTCGAGGCGCACCCACGCGTGCGACGGGTCTGGTATCCCGGACTCGCCTCGCATCCCGACCACGCCACGGCCACGCGCATCATGCATGGATTCGGCGGCGTCGTCTCGTTCGAGCTCGACGCCGATCTCGAGACCACGATGCGTTTCATCGACCGCTGCCGAATTCCCTACATCGCGCCGAGCCTCGGTGGGGTCGAGTCGCTGATCGAGATGCCGGTCGTGATGTCGTACTGGGACCGCCCGCGCGAGGAGCGCCTGCGCCTCGGCATCACCGATTCGCTGGTCCGACTCTCGTGCGGCATCGAAGACGCGGACGATCTGATGGCCGACCTCGAGCAGGCGCTCGCCGGCTGCTGACGCGCCTCTCGGGGACGAGAGACGGGCACCGGAGAAAAACGAAGCGCCCGGCCTGACGCGGGATGCGTCGGGCCGGGCGCCGGCGGCTCGGAGCGTCTTACTCTACGCGCGGCGGCTGCGCCGAATCGCGGCCAGACCTGCCAGCGCACCGCTCACGAGCAGCGCCGTCCCGGGCTCGGGAACAGCCCTCAGCGCCGTGTTCCAGACGCCGAACTGGACTCCCGCGAGGCCGGGGATGCCGAATGCGAAGGCCACGAGCGCCGCGCCATCGGCGGAGAACGTGAGCCGCAGAGCGCTCGGGATCACAGCACCGCCCGGGATCGTCGCGCAGGTGCCCGGAGCCCCGCTGTCACACGGCAGGATGTCGAAGATCTCCGCCGTGCCGCTCGCCGCGCCGACCGTGAAGTCGGCCGTCACCTTGCCCGTGATGGTGCTCATTACCAGGTTCGTGAAGTCGAGGTCGACGCCGAGGAAGGAGAGGCGAAGGCCGCTCCCATCGTGCTCGACCGTCCCGAGGAAGGACGTCGGCAGATCGACGTCGCCACCGGTCACGGGCAAGACCGCGAGGGTCACACCCAGAATCCCGTAGTGGTGGATCTCGGCGGTCCCGAGAGCCGTCGTGACCACGCCGGCAGCCGTGAGGGCCGGGTCGGTCGTCAGATCGATCACCGAGTAGTCGCCCGCGATCGGGATCGCCCGTGCCGGTGATCCACCGAAGGCAAGGGTCAGGCCGGTCACGGCGATGGCAATACCCGCTGCAATTGTTCTGCGCATTTGAGCCTCCGCTGCTGGAGAAACAGGCCGGGACGTGTCCGGCGACGGTCTTCATCCAGTAGTGGGCGCCGCACCGAGAAAGTGGCGGGCGGATTCGCGAGAGAAGTCGGTGCGATGAGCGACGGATGCGCAATGTCGGACCGACCGGCTCGTATCGACGACGGAATGCCCGAGACCGAAATCTTGGTGCTGGATTTTGCACCGAAGTGGTGACTCGAGCCGATGTCGGCGTGCGGACAGCTCGACGTCGGATCAGCGCGGGGCTCGTCCGCGCAGCTCCTCGAGCTGGCGCCGGATCTCGTCGCTGGCCGGTCCGCCACGAGCCAGTGCTTCTTCGAGCGTCTGCTCGGCCTGCTCTCGCTCGCCGCGGACCAGGTGTGCCTGCGCCATGCCGCGCAGCTCGGTCTGCGTGGAGTAGCCTCGGCCCCGCGCCTGTGAGAGCCACGCACCGGCCAGCTCCGAGACGAATCCACGGAAGCGCGGAGCGCTCTTGAAGGTCGCGAACGCAGGCTCGGTGTCGATGGCATGGAAGTCGTCGAAGCCGAGCGCGGTGGCGCGCTGCAAGGCGGACAGCGCTCCTTCGAGGTCGTTCTCCCGTCCGAGTCGCTTCGCACGCAACAGGCTTGCGACGATGCCGTCGGGATAGTGACGGGCGGCGTCGAGGTTGACACTCTGCGAGCTCTCGAAGACGCGTGCTCGCTCGAAGCTCCGCGCACCGAGCGCGAGCAGCCCAGCGCAAGCCAGCGCCATCACGACACGAGACGACGACCGACGCGCTCGCGCGCCACGGCCGCGCAGCAGGCGCTCTTGCAAGTCGATGCCCGCGCAGCAGACTGCGCCGACGAGGCCGGGCAGCACCACGTAGAGGTAGCGGTCTCCCATCGGGAACAGGAACGGGAAGAGCTGTGAGATGGGCGCGTACGCCGCGGCGGCCCAGAGCCAGAAGGCACCCTCGGCTCGACCGCGACGGATCACGAAGAGCGCCCGGATCACGATGGCAGTGCCGAGCGCGAGGCCGGCCCACCACCAGGGATCTGCCCACGGCGTCGTGAGCGAAGGGTTGTGGAACGCAGAGACGCCGAACGAGGTGGCCGCCATCGCGAGATAGCGGGCGCCGATCGCCAGGATGGTGCGCAGATGGCCCAGCGCATCGTTGTCCGCGCGCCAGGGGCTCTCGCCGAGATGGCTGAACGCCGCGAGCTGCGGCCCCATGTAGAGCAGGAACAGGAGGGCCCAGACGCCGAGCCACGGAGCCCGTGGCGCCTCGTCGCCGCTGCCGCCGCGGCGGCGCCAGGCTTCATGCGCGGCGACCGGAAGCGCGAACAGGGCCGAGGTCTTGGTGAGAATGCCGAGACCGAACGACACGCTCGCGAGTAACGGGCGGCGCGGGTGCAGCAGCAGCGCCGCCGCTGCCAGCAGCAGACACAGGATCGTCTTTAGCTGCGTGATCCACGCCACCGCCTCGACGTTCGCGGGATGCACCAGGAAGAACAGGCTCGCCCCGAGCGCCACCCGATCCGGCAGACCGGCGCGACGGAAGATCTCGAGCAGCAGCAGCGCCACGCTGGCGTGGGCGAGCACGTTCACCAGGTGGTAGCCAACGACGGCCTGGCCGAAGACGTGCCACTCGAGCGCCAGCACGAGCAGGAACACGGGCGCGTAGTTGGCCGTGTGCGCGGTCGCAGCACCGGACGGATCGAGGAGGATCCGCAGGTTCTCGGCCGTGAGCGTCTGCACGTATGGATTCGCGCGCAGGTAGAGCTCATCGTCGGACAGGAACGCGCCATGCAGTGCCGGGGAGTAGATCACGAGAGCGAGCAGCAAGAAGCCCGCGAAGACTGCAAGCGTTCGTCTCGGCGTCATGATGCACCGCCGAAGGAGTGGAACAGGGGCACGTGACCGAGGTCTGGAGAGTTCGGTGCGAGGAAGCTCGTTGCACCGGCGGGCGCAAGCGCGGGGACGGCAGGAGTGACGAGACACCGGAGTGTGTTGGGCATGGGAGGAATCTCGCTCAGCGTCACGGGACGGGACGCAGCTCTCCGGCCGCCGCCTCGAGCGGCCGGTCGATCCGCACCAGCACGAAGCGCTCGGGCGCCGCCTCACCGAGAACGAAGGGGAGAGGGCCGCGCACGGCCGCGTGGAACGCAGCGCGTGTCGCGATCGATTGGACCGAGATGCCTTCGAGCGGCACCTCGTCGTAAGAGCGAACGAGTGTCGCTGCCCCCCACGGCACCTCGTTGCTGCCTGCGCTGTTCTCCGGAACCAGCAAGAGGTCTCCCACCGCAAGAGATCCAGTCTGAAGATCGACCGGCCAGGCGCCCCGCTCGCGCGCGTAGTACTGGAGGCCCCAGTGACCGAGGAACCAGCAGCGGTCGGACGTGGCGCATCCGGATGGGAGGAGCTCCGTGGTGGCGCGGCGGAAGGTGGCCGCGAGGCGTGCGTCGCTCCAGGTGACGGCGAGCCCGAGGCACCAGCCCAGGGCGAGGGCGATGCCGGGGATGGCGCGGCGCGGCAGGGAGTCTGCGGCTGATGTCCCCAGGGCGCGGACCGCGAGGATCGCAGCCACCGGCGCCGCGACGATCAGGGATCGTGCGTTGACGGTCCAGTTGAAGAACGCGCCGAAGGCGAGAGTGCCCGCCAGGGCGAGTGCGAGCAGGAGGGCGTCGGCGTCGCGCCTGCTGAAGAGATCCTTCGTGCCGAGGGCCAACAGCTCGAGGCCGAGAAGGGCAAAGCAGGCGACATGAAGAGCCGCACGCCAGCGAACGTGGCCGGCATCCACCAGTGGCAGGGAGCCGAGGGAGCCGTGTGTCACGGCCAGGAGCGCGCAGGCGGCCGCCGCGAAGACGAGCAACGCGAGCGAGGAGCGCGAGCCAGAGAGGGCCGCAAGCAGGCCCGGCGTCACGACGGCTCCTCCGGTGAAGAGGAGTGCGACGAGCGCCCGCTGCCACACCGGTCCGGGGCTCGTGATGGCCGACGCACTCGTCTGGCGTGCGTAGCCGACGGCGCTCTCGAGCAGACCCTGGCCGTAGGCCGCCGCCGTCGCGGCTTCGTAGAGCGCGAGCGCCAGAGCCGGTACTACCAGCCATGCGAGGTGCCGCGAGATACGACGCTCCCGGACCAGCGTGTAGACCAGGAGCAGCGGCAGCAGGCTGGCCCCGAAGTACTTCGCCAGGGCCGCGAGCGCACACAGCACGGCGGCCGCCGCGAGCCAGGACGCGCGACCCTCGTCCAGGCCGCGGACCCACAGCACCACTGCCCAGACCCAGGCTGCCAGCATCGGAACGTCGGCGCCGAGGCTCGTGGCGGACACGAGGAAGGTGGGCGTCGACGCGAACACGAGGGTCGCAAGGAGCGGGCGCGCGCACAGGCGCCGGGCGAGCTCGTGAGTTCCCAGCACCGCCGCTACCGAGAACGGCAGCGCACCGAGATGGAGCGCGATCTCGCCGAACCCGGTGATCATCGCGATGCCCGCGTACCAGTAGGCCACCAGCGGGGGGTTCTTCATCACCTCCGACATGGGCTGCGCCGTGTCGTACCAGTTCACCAGGAAGCCGTAGAAGTCGAGCGGCGCTTCGTGGATCCGGCGTGCGGTCCACAGGAACAGCGGATCATCGATGTGGAAGGGCTTCGCGACGAAGGGAGTGAGCACGGTGATCGTGACGACGCTCGCCACGAGCCGATCCCGAAGCGGCCCCTTCAGAAGGAACCCTTCGAGATCGAGTTCGTCCCTCTCGCCCCGCATGCGAGGAGCGCGCGAAAGCCGGGATGGGTGAGGGGGATCAGCGCCCGCACGCGCTCGGCCACGAAGCGTCGATCGAGGTTCACGAGGCCGTACTCCGTCACCGCTGACCTCACGTCAGCAGCCTACCGCGATCGAGAGCGTGCCGGCAGTGCGGAGTGCGTATGGGTTCGGAGCGATGGCAGAGGCGATGCAGGCGCTGCGGAGCAGGAGACGGAACGTCAGCGTGCGAGTCGGCCTGCGTCGCGCCAGTGCAGCGCGCACGCGCGCAGCTCGTCGCGCCACGTGTCGCGCTCGGTGGCCACGTCGATGCGGGCGTCGCTCGGCCACTCGGTCGCGGGCTCGAATGCAGCCACGCTCGGATCGAAGCGCTCGGGGCCGGCGTCGGACGGGTCGCGCCCGAGCGCCGCGCGTGTCGCGAGCCTGCGCATGGCCACGTCTCGTGCGCAGTGCGTGCGAACCAGGAGCACAGGGATGGCGCGCTCCGCTGCGAGAGCGAGCGCCCGCTCGCGGTGTGCGCGCCGTGACCACGTCGCATCGAGAACGACCGTGCGGCCCGAATCGAGCACCGGACTCGCGCGCTCGAGGAGCCCCGCGTAGACGTCGTCGGTCGTCTGCGCGGCGTAGAGCGCGTCCTGGGCGGCGCCGCGCGGGCGATCCGTGGGAGCGAGCCCGGCGATGCGCTTTCGAACGCGGTCCGAGGCGATGATGACTCCGCCCAGCACGGCCGCGATCTCGGCCGCCGCCGAGCTCTTTCCCGTCCCGACAGCGCCGCAGACGAGGACGAGTGCCTCGCCTCGCCGCCGCTGGAGCGCGGCGTGCGCGAGCGAGAGGTGCCGCGCAGCACTCTCCGACGCGCGCGTTCGCTGCGGCCCGTCGATCTCCGCTTCACGACTCGCGATGGCCGCCACCTTGGCGCGCACGGCTGCACGATACGAGACGAAGAAGTCCACGACGCGGTAGAGGTCGAAGTCGTCACTCTCGCGCGCGTAGATGCGAAGGAAGCGTTCGGCGAGGTCGTCGTGCGCGCGATATCGAAGATCCATCGCGAGGAACGCCACCTCGGACGCCGCGTCGATTCGCCGTAGGGACTCGCTGAATTCGAGGCAATCGATGAGGACGGGATCG
>JADLGR010000130.1 GCA_020849175.1 Deltaproteobacteria bacterium | reverse complement strand
CACGCTTCAGCGTGAAGCGCTCGACGAAGCGGAAGATCGCCACGACGGCTTCGAGGTCACTGAATCCCCAGTCACGGATCTGGAGCGGGAGGCTCGAGTGCATGTCGTAGACGAATGGGATGCGCAGAAGAGGACAAACGAGGGCCGCGATGAAGCCTGCCTCCTCGTGCGTGTAGAGGACGTCGTAACGGCGCCGGGCGAGCCGCCCGAGCAGTGCGAGCAGCAGCAGAAAATCGAACCAGATCTTGAGCAGCGAGGGGCCCTGGCGGATCGACCGCGAGAAGTGCGGACCGCGCGCGCGATGAACGACGATCGGCGGATCCGGCGGCGCGTCACCGGGGCCGTAGGTGAGGACCTCGACCTCGTGTCCGAGCGACTGGAGATCCCGGATCCGGTGATACGCCGAGAGCGGCGTTCCGCGCGCGGAGTAGAAGAGCTGCGGGATCACCATCAGAATCTTCATCGTCAGACGTCCCAGAAGCTCGCGAGTCGCACGTCCGCCAGCGCGCACAGGCGCTGCAGCGCGCCCGACCCGAGAAAGCGCAGCTCGTCGTAGCGCCGGGCGGATCCCGGCTTGTCGGTATCGGCGCGCGCATCGCCGGGGTGGCAGAACATCTCGGTCACCGCGCCGGGACAGCGCAGCAAGGCGGCGTGCGCCGCGTCCCCGCCCGGCGCCATGAGGAGCGTGACGGCGAGAGTCCGCGCTGGATGGCGGAGGCCGCGAGCGCTCGCCTCGCGCGAGAAGCGGCGCGCGAAGCGCTGCCGCACCGCGCGTGCGAGAGAGCTCGCGGCCCCGAGACCGGGCGGCGCGTCCCCTTCCTCGAGCGTGCAGCGTACTCGCTCGATGCCGACCTCGGGCGCGAGCCGCGCCACCACGGCGCCGACTCCCGGAAGCTGATGCAGGTGCTTGTGCCCGTCGAGATGCGAGATCTCGACACCCGCATCGCGTACGCGGTCGATCTGGGCGCGAAGCTCCTGCGCGACGTCGTCCGGGTCGAGGCGGCGCAGCAGCGCGTACAGGGCCTGCGTGCGCTTTCGGCGAAAACACCCGTCGTCCGCGACGAGACTGCGCGCTGCCGTGAGCGGCCGGCCCTCGCAGAGATTGAGGTGGACACCGAAGCTCGTCCGACGGTCGCGCGAGCGCGGCGCGGCCCAGGCGAGGGCCCGTTTCGTCGCGGGCATGTTGGAGAGGATCGTCGTGCTCGTGACGACACCCGCCTCGATGCACGACGCGATCCCGGCGGTGATCGGCTCGGTCTCGCCGAAGTCGTCGGCATTGACGATGAGCCGGCCCTGCGCCGCTCTGGCGCCGTCGCCGCTGCTAGCGGGCGACATCCAGCCTGCCTTCTCGCGCGCGCAGCCAGAGCTCGAGAACGTACAGGGCCCAGATGCGGTGCGAGTGATTGTGCCGGCGCGCGCGGTGCTCTTCGAGGAGTCGCTGCACGGGCTCGGGCCGCAGCAGGCCGCGTGCGCGGATGGCGTCCGGCGAGAGGATCTTCGTCACGCGGCGCGCGAGCGGGCCGTCGCTGCGCAGCCAGACCTTCATCGGCACCGAGTGGCCGAGCTTGTCCGTCCGGTGGTTGACGACGTCTGGAAGGACGCCCTCCATCGCCGCGCGGAACAGACGCTTCGTCCGCTCGATCCCTTCGAGCTTCTTGCTCGCCGGAATCTGCGCGCCGTACTCGGCCAGCTCGCGGTCGTAGAACGGCGAGCGAGCCTCGATCCCAAAACGCCGCAGCAGCAGGAGGCGGTTCATGTAGAAGCTCGATGCCGTCACGTAGTCGTTGTACAGATGCGGCGACACGCCGTCGTCGGGGCCGTCGTAGCCCTCGTACGCGTCGAGTACGCAGCGGAAGGGATTCACCGCAGCGAGCTCACGCGCCGTACTCGACGTCACGAGAGCGAGCAGCTCGTCCGGCGCGTTGTAGCATCGCCAGCGAAACGGCCCGAGCTCGCGCGGCAGGTCGGGGTTCGGGACGAGCCGCTTCGCAACGACGCGCAGTCCGCGCTTGTGGTCCGAGTCGCGCAGGTGCGTACCGAGCCAGCGCGCGGCGCGATCGATCCCGCGCGGCAGGCCGAGCCGCTCCCACGGTGCGAGCAAGCGCTGCGCCGCGTACACGGGGTGGCTCGCCCAGAGCTCGTCTCCGCCATCTCCGGTGAGGACGAAATCGGCGTGGCCGGCGGCGGCCTTTCCGAGTAGAAAGGTGCCGACGTTGATCCCGACGTCGCAGAACGGCGCGTCCATCTCCGAGACGGCGTTCTCGATCTCGAGAGCCTCGTCCTCGCCGTAATCGACCTCGTGGTGCGTCGTGCTCATCGCTTCGGCGAGCGCACGCGCGTACACCGATTCGTCGAAGCTCTGCCCGACGCAGCGGAAGGCGAACGAATGGATCGGCCCGTCGTGATGGCGGCGCGCAAAGGTCACGACCGAGCTCGAATCCATGCCGCCCGAGAGCAGTGCACCGGGCCGGCTTCCCGCGAGTCTGCGAGTCACCGCCGTCTCGAGCAGCGTTCGAAAGCCCTCTTCGATGGCACGCTCGTCGTGCTCGTGCGGGCCGGCGAAGGAGAGTCGGTACCAGCGCTCGCGCGCGAGAACGTTGCCCGCGGTATCGAGCACGATGGCGTGACCCGGAGCGACGCGTCGAATCTGCACGTCGAGCGTCGCGTCACCCGGGATGAAGCAGTAGGTGAGGAACTCCGCGAGTCCTTGCGGACAGATGCCCGGAGCGAGAAGGCCAGCGCCGACGAGGTCCCGGGTTCGCGAGCCGAAGAGCACGCCGCCGCGTCCGAGGCCGTAGAAGAGCGGCTCGACGCCGAACCGGTCGCGAACGAGGTGAAGACGCCGTGTGATGCCGTCGAACCACGCGAGCGCGAACGTGCCGTCGAGCTCCGCGAGGCCGGCGAGGCCCTTCGCACGCAGCCGTGAGAGCAGGGTGCTCGCGGCCGCAGCGACGGGTCCGTCTCGGCCGGACGAGAGATCGCGGTACAGGTGCCCCGAGAGCGCGAGCCACGAGCTCGTCGCAGGGTCGTTCGCCAGGCGCTCTTCGGTGTCGAGTCCGGAGATTCTCCACGGGCGAACGGCGGCCAGCGCTCCCTCGCCGCCGAGCGTTTCCGCCGAACCGGGTACGATCCCGAGCTTCTCGCGCTCGCGGGCGAAGGTGCCCGTCGCGCCGATCAGCACGCGGCGCCTCGTGCACGCGGCGGCGCATGGCCGCGATCGGCGACCAGACGCTCGTAGAGGTCTGCGAGACGGCTGGCCACCGAGCCGACGCGAAACTCGCGCGCGCGCGCCGCAGCGCCTTCGCCCAGACGCGCGCGTAGCGAGGCGTCTTCCATGAGCCGCGCCATCGCCGCCGCGAGCGCGGCCTCGTCCCTCGGCGGCACGAGCAGCCCGGAGATCTCGTGCTCGACGAGCTCCCGTTGCTCGCCGAGATCGGTCGCGATCGCCGGCCGGCCGCGCGCGCACGACTCGAGCAGGTGGACCGAGCTGAAGCGCTCGTCTTCGAAGGGAACGATGACGACGTCGCTCGCCGTGACGTACGAATCGGGATGGTCGAGCGATTCGACGAGAAGGACGCTCCGCGTGATCCCCAGCTCCTCGGCGAGCTTCTGGATCTGTTCGCGCATGGCGGCCGTGTCGTGGATCCACGGGATCGTCGCGTAGCTCTTCGGGACGCGGTGGTAGTACGTCGGCTTGTACACGATCACGAGACGGGCGAGCGGATGGGTTTCGCGAAGCCGGGCGAAGGCGCGAAGCAGCGTTTCGTTGCCCCGATCGGGACCGAGCTTCGTGACGGCGCAGAAGACGGTGACGCCGGGGTCCCACCCGAGGGCCGTACGCGCCTCGTCGCGGGTCTGTGACGCCGTGAACTTTTCGTCGGGAACGGCGTGCGCCATGAGCTCGATGCGGTCGGCGGGGACGCGGCGAACGTCGCGCATGTAGGCGCGGCACATCGGTGAGGCCGCGATCGCCCGGCCCGTGCCGCTCGCGAGCAGTCGGTCGGCGACGCGCAGGTAGAGCGGGTAGGGGAAGTAGATCTGCGTGTCGAAGTCGTGGATGACGGTCGGGATGCGGAGCATCGCCCCGGCCGTTCGGCCGAACGTCGACGACGCGTAACAGAACAGGTGCATGACGTCGATCGAATGACGGCGACAGATCCGCAGCAGCGCCGAGAGGGTGGTGGGGTCGTAGCGGCCCTTGTCGAGGACCGTCACGGGCACGGGAGCGCTGGCGAAGACGCGCCGCACCTCGTCGCTCGCACGAAGGAAGTAGGGGAAGGCAACGACGCGATTCGGATCGAAGGCGGGGAGCAGGTTGTAGAAGAGCCGCCCTCCGCCGTGCAGGCTCCCGTCCCAGCACACGTGATCGATCAGCCAGAGGACGTTCAGCGGGCGAGAAGCGCTCGGCATGCCGTGTACCTCGCGGCGGTGTTCCGCGATGCGGCAGTGTAGGGCAGCGGCGCGCCGCGCCGGAGCCCCGGCGGTCAGGGGCGAAGCCGGTGGCGCAGAGCAGCCCGGTCCGCCACGAGCCACAGGCCTCCCGGCAGCGCCACCACGAGGCTCGCGAGAACCGAGAGCAGCGAGACGGTCATCGCTACGTCGGCGGGCATCCCGACCGTCGCGAACAGGACGACGAACGCGCCCTGCTCGAGGCCGAATCGGCTGGTCGCAAAGGGCAGCAGGTTCACGAGATAGACGTACGGGACGAAGACCACGAAGGCCCAGAACGGCGTCGTGTCTCCAACCGCGCACGCTACGAAGAAGGCGGCCGCGGAACGGGCGAGCTGAATCGCGATCGACAGCAGGAACGTCGCGACGAGGATCGCCCGCTGCTGTCGGTAGCTACCGAAGGCCCGCGCGAGCTCTTCGAGACGGCTCGCGAGCGCGGCGAACCGGCGCGGGAGTCTCCCCTCGACGAAACGCAGGATCGAGTCGGCGTGCAGGAAGCACCCCATACCTCCGGCGAGCACGACGGCGCCGATGCCGAGCGTCGCGGCGCTGTCGAGACCGGCGATCGCGCGAGGCAGCCATCCGAGGCACAGCAAGCCCACCACGACGATCGATGCGATTCCGAGCAGCCGCTCGAGGACGATCGACGAGGTCACCCGCGCGCCGGCTCCGAGCGAGCGAGCCGTCGCGAGGCCCTTGTACAGATCGGCGCTCAGGGCACTCGGAACGAAGAACGCAACGAAGGCCCCGCTCGTCGCGGTTCGAAACAGGGACCAAAACGGCGCTCGCAGTCCGAGCCCCGCGAGCAGGAGCTGCCACTTGTAGACGGCCAGGGCCTGGTCCGCGGCGTAGAGCGCAACCGCGGCGGCGAGCCACGGCATCGAGGCGCGACGCCCCAGCGTGACGATCTCGCCGGCGTCGACGAAGCGCGACAGCGCCCAGAACACCGCGGCCGTGAGGGCGATGCGCAGCCAGGACGATCCGAGCCATGCGAGCCTTCCGGGCGGCATCGGCCCCCGACGCTACCCCGCCCGGCGGCGCACCGCGCCCCGCAAAGTGCGGGAAGCCGGTCGTGCCGGGTGGTAAGCTGACACGCTGCCGCCGCAGGCGGGGAGCCCGAGGGATGGCCGCCGCGAGCGCCCGCGGCCGTGTCCCTCGGCGTCGAGAGGGTCCTTGCAACAGCACCGCACCACGCTCTCGGTGATCGTGCCCCTCTACGACGAGGAGCAGAGCGTCTGCGTTCTGGTCGACGAGATCCGTTCGGCGCTCCGCGACCATCCGGCCTGGGAGCTGCTGCTGATCGACGACGGGAGTCGGGACCGCACGGCCGAGATCGCCGCCCGGATCTCGGCGGTCGATCCGCGCGTGCGACTGCTCCGGATGGCCCGCAACTACGGCCAGACGAAGGCCATGCAGGCCGGCTTCGACGCGGCGCGCGGCGACGTGGTGGTGAGCCTCGACGGTGACTTGCAGAACGATCCCGCCGAGATTCCGCGCATGGTGGCCAGGCTCGACGAGGGCTACGACCTCGTTGCGGGCTACCGCCGCGATCGGCAGGACGACTTTCTGACACGCAGGGTCCCGTCGTGGGTCGCCAACGTACTGATCCGCATGGTCACGCGCGTGCCGATTCGCGACAATGGGTGCTCGCTCAAGGCGTATCGGCGTTCGGCGCTCGAACGCATGCACCTCTACTCGGATCTTCACCGCTTCCTGCCGGCGCTGGCTGCGGCGACCGCGGGAGCGAGGATCGCCGAGCTCGAGGTCAATCATCGGCCGCGGCGTTTCGGCACGAGCAAGTACGGCGCATCGCGGATTCTCAAGATCCTGGCGGACCTGCTGACCATCACGATGATCTCGTGGTTCCGCGATCGGCCCTTCCTGCTCTTCGGAGCCAGCGCGTTCGTCTGCACGGTGATGGGCGCCCTCTTCGTCGTCCGCTCGCTTGCGCTCGCCACGTCGGGCTCCTTCGACGCGGCCCGCGCCTGGGTCTACCCCGCGACCGGGCTGCTGCTGCTCCTCCTGGCTTGCTTCCTCGCGATGGTGGGTCTCCTCGCCGAGGTCGCTCTGCGCACCACGCGCGAGGGCGACGGCGAGCTGCTTCCGCTGTGGACGGAGCGGACACCATGACCAACGCGCAGGGGGCTGCCGATCCCCCGCCCGAGAGACGGCTGGACGTCTCGGTCATCGTTCCGGTGGTCGAGCGGCCCGAGCCGCTCGACGAGCTCTACGCCGAGTTCTCGAAACCTCTCGTCGAGATGGGCGTTTCGTTCGAATTCGTCTTCGTCGCACATCCGTGGTTCCGCGCGATCACACGGCCGCTCGAACGCCTCGCCGGGTCGGGTGCGCCGGTGCGTCTGATCGAGTCGGGCTACAGCGTCGGCGAGACCCGGCTGCTCCTGATCGGCGCCGCCGCCTGCCACGGTCGCATCGTCGTGACGCTCCCGGCCTACCGTCAGGTCGAGGCGGCGGTGCTCCCCGCGCTGATCCGACGCGTCGAGAAGGGAGCGGATCTCGCAGTCGCCTGGCGATTTCCGCGCGTCGACGCCCCTGTCAACCGAATCCAGAATCACGTCCTCCACGCGCTCCTCGGGTCGCTCTCGGACGGGAGAATTCACGACGTTGCGTGCGGCGTTCGAGCGATGCGCGTCGAGTTTCTCCGCGAGATTCCTCTGTACGGCGATTTTGTGCGCTTCCTGCCGCTGCTCGCGTACCGCGAAGGCTATGCGGTGGAGCAGGTGCAGACGCCCGTTCATCAGCGGGCGATGGGTGCGCGCGTCTACTCGCCGGGCGTCTACCTGCGGCGCCTCATCGACGTGATGGGGCTGGTGTTCCTGCTGCGCTTCACCGAGAAGCCCCTTCGCCTGTTCGGACTCGTCGGGACCGTGCTGGCGATGATCGGCGCCGCCATCCTCGCGCTGGTCTTCGTGCAGCGGCTGGCGGGGCAGGGTGCCGCCGATCGACCGCTCCTCCTGCTCGGCGTGCTGCTGCTCACGCTCGGCGTGCAGGCGATCGCGCTCGGCCTCATCGGCGAGATGATCGTGCACTTCAACGCGCCACGCCGACGAGCATACCGGCTCCGCGCGCCGGAGCGGCGCGACTCCGAGACGCCGTGACGCTGCGCTCGCTTCCGCGCAGCGCGTGGGTCGAAGCGGCGCTGCTGGCGATCTTCGCAGCGGCATGGAGAGCGCCGGGTCTGCTGCAGGAGTGGGCCGGCGACGAGCTGTATCAGGCGCTCGCGGCGCGGCAGTATCTGATCGACGGCACGCTCTCGATCACGGGCGGCGAGCCGTACGACCGGGGCCGCGAGCTCACGATGCTCGTCGCGGCCCTGTACGGGATGCTCGGCGAATCTGCGGTCGTCGCCCGCCTGCCGGCGCTCGTTTGCGGGAGCCTCGCCGTCGCGGTCGTCTTCCTCTGGCTGCGCGCGTATGGCGAGCGGCTCGCAGCCTTCGTCGCGGCCGCTCTTCTCGCGATCGATCCGGAGTCCGTGACGCACTCGCAGATGCTCCGCTTCTATACTCCACAGCTCCTGCTCTTCCTGGGAGGAGCCATCGGTGTCGACGCGCTCACTGCGCGACGCCACGGCATCGTGCAGACCGCACTCCTGGCCCTCGTGACGGCCGTGAGCCTCCGCGCGGCCTATGAGATGCAGATGGTGACGGCGATCGGGATCGGCGGGCTCGGGATCTTCGCCGCGCTCACGACTGGCCCGGCGCTCGCCCGACACGCACGCGAGGGATGGACTGGTCGGCTGCTCGTGCTTGGGGCCCTCGCGGGCTCGGCCCTCGCGGGCCTCGCTCTCGTCGAGAGCGGCTTCGTCGCGAATGCGGCGCACTTCGTGAGCTACGTCGACTACTGGGCCCGCGACTCGGCCAGCGACCGGGGCTACTACGTGGGCAAGATGCTCGATTCGTGGCCCGGCCTGTGGGCTGGCTTCGCGGTCGCCGCCGTGCTCGCCGTCTCGCGCCAGACCCGGCCGGCCCTGCTCTCCCTGTCGGTCTTCGGCACGGCGTTCGTCGTACAGTCGCTTCTCGCGTGGAAGGCGCAGCGATACCTCT
>JADLGR010000129.1 GCA_020849175.1 Deltaproteobacteria bacterium | reverse complement strand
TCACTCGTACTGTGGATCCTGCGGGTCGTCGTGCCAGCGGGGCTGCTGCTCCACTACTACCGGAAGGGCGGCTTTCCCGAGCTGCGTGGGTTCCGTCCGACGTTCTCTGGTGTCGCCTGCGACGTGGTGCTCGGCATCGCCATCGCGCTGCTCTGGATCGTCCCGTTCGAGACGGGCTGGCTCTCGAAGCCGGACGACATGTCTCGCTTCGATCCGGATCAGCTCGGAGCCTCGCTGCGCGAGACGGTCCTCGGCCTGCGACTCGTCGGCTTCGCGGCCGTGACGCCGTTCGTCGAGGAGCTCTTCGTCCGCAGCTTCCTGATCCGCGCAGCCGAGCTGATCCGAATCTCGCGACGGGGGATCGATGTCGACTTCGAGACGGACTTCCGAGACCTGCCGATGGCTCGCTTCGCCTGGAAGGGCTTCGTGGTGACGGTCGTTCTCTTCACGTTCTCGCATCTCGGCTGGCAGTGGCCGGTCGCGCTCCTGACGGGCATCGTGTGGAACCTCTGGCTCTACCACCGCGGGCACATCGTCCCGCTGATCGTGAGTCACGCCGTCGCGAACGCCACGATCTTCATCCTGACCGTCACTGCATCGGGACGCTTCGCCGACGCGCAGGGCCGCGTGCTCGACCTCTGGTATCAGCTCTAGCGGCGGATCGGAGCCTCTGTCAGACAGCGCCGCGATGGCCGAGACGGATTCGGCGCGCGATCTCGGTGAGGGCGAGCAGCGCTTCGCGAGTCTGCTTGCCGTCTCGTGCGGTGGCTGCGGTGGCGGAGTGGGTGGCCGCCTGCGAGAGCGATGGGAAGCCGTGACTCGCAGCGCCACGGCCGAGGTCGTGGGCGAGATCGGCAAGACGCGCGAAATCGGCTGCCTGCTCGAGATCCTGGAGCGAGTCGACGCTCTCGCCGAGCCCGACCACGAAGACCTCGATGCGGGAGCGCTCGTCGGGATCGTCGGCAAGGAGCGAGACGATCGGCTTCTCGTCTTCCGGGGCTGCCATGCGCCCTGCATCGGCACGGCCGCGACGCGACTGAATGTCGCCAGCGTCCGGCGCACAGAGGCGTCAGCGCTCGGTGGCCTCGAAGAGCGGGAAGTGCAGGGTGGTGCCGTCCGGGGCCTCGAGGTCGAGCGTCAGCTTTCGCTTGCTCGCAAATCCGCGCAGGAGCCGCTCGGAATCGCTGCCGTGCTGCACCGCTCGCAGACGAGCGTGCCCGCCCGTGAAGTCGACGACTCGCGGGTCGCTCTCGCCCGGCGCCCAGCCCTTGATCGAGAGCTTTCCGGCGCGGATCTCGAAACGGAACCCCTCCTCTCGGCGCAGCTCGGCCTGGAACTCGTAGCGGGCCGTGTCCGGGCGCGAGCGTCCGGGCAGGAAGACGGTGAGGGCGCCGTCGACGAGCGGCTCGTCCGCGCCCAGCTCGGAAAAGCATCGCGTCGCGCCGCGGGCCTCTGGATCCGGGAACTGGATCCGGTTCGCGGGCCCGCGATCGGCGTCTCGCGATGGCGCGGGGGAAATGAGAACGCTGCGGATCGCACGCACGGGAGAGCCGCCGACGTCGCAGACCAGCGGAGAGCCGTAGTGGCCGCGCGCCCAGTCGAGAGCGAGCAGGTTGAGGTCGGGGGCTGCGCCGGCCGTCTGCGCGCGTGCTCCTCCGCCCACGCCGAGCACGACGAGCAGACACAGCGGGAGCAGGCGACGAAGGCCGGACACGTTCATGGGGCACGACGGTATCACGCGCCCGCGCGGAGGTTGACAGCGGCGCAGGGAAGAGGACCGTCCCGCCATGCACTGCTTCTCCTGCGGCCGCGAGTGGACGCTTCGCAGCGACGAGCGCATCGGATTTCGAGATACGTGCGGCTGCGGCGCTGACTGTCACGTGTGTCGGAACTGCGCGCACCATGATCCGGCGGCCTACAACGAGTGCCGCGAGCCGGGGGCCGAGCGCGTCACGGACCGCGACCGTGCGAACCGCTGCGAGTGGTTCACCCCTCGCGAGGGCGCGGCCTCCTCCGGGACCGCCGCACCGCGGGCCGCGCTCGACGCGTTGTTCAAGAAGCGGCCCGGAGATGCCCGATGAGGAGCCCATGAGCAGCGATCCGCGCGCCCGCGAGACGTGGGCCGTCTTCAAGATCATGGGCGAGTTCGTCGAGGGCTTCGAGACGCTGCGGCCGGTCTGGCCGGCGGTCTCGATCTTCGGTAGTGCGCGCGTTCGCCCGAGCCACCCGTACTACAAGCAGGCAGTTCGCATCGCCGCAGCGCTCTCCGCTGCAGGCTTCTCGATCATCACCGGCGGCGGGCCCGGCGTGATGGAGGCGGCGAACCGCGGCGCGCGAAAGGGGCGCGGAAAGTCGATCGGACTCAGCATCGAGCTGCCCAAGGAGCAGAAGGCAAACCCCTTCGCCGAGATCCACCTCGAGTTCGAGCACTTCTTCGCACGCAAGGTGATGTTCGTGAAGTACGCGAGCGCCTTCGTCGTCCTTCCGGGCGGCTTCGGTACGCTCGACGAGATGTTCGAGGCGTTCACGCTCAAGCAGACGGGGAAGATCCACGACTTTCCGGTCGTACTCTTCGGCACGGAGTTTTGGGGAGGTCTCGTGCGCTGGATCAAGCAGCGCCTGCTGGCCGAGAAGCTCATCTCACCGCGCGACCTCGGCCTGTTCACGGTTACCGACGATGTCGGAGAGGTGGTACGCGTGATCGAACAGCACCACCTCCAGCGGGTACGAGAGCGAGGCGAGCGCGCGCCGCGACGCGAGACGCCGTAGGCGCCAAGCGACGAAGGCGCACGCGCGGCCGACGGCTCCGCTGCGTCGCCGGCCGCTTCGCTACGGCAACGCGACGCGCGGGCCGTCGGGCGGCGAAGAGGTCTCCTCGGGCCAGCGCGCCGCGAGCATCGGATCGAGCTCCGCAGCGAAGCCGAGCAGCCTTCCTCGCGCGGCCACCTCGTCCTCCGCCCCGAGCGGCGTGCTGAGGCGCACGAGTGCGCCGTCGGCACGTCCGTCGAGAAGCCGTCCGAGGAGCCGGTCGACATTCTGATCGAGGCCGCCGAGAAGGCCTGTCCTGCGATGCGAGCGATACCAGAAGTGAACGAGCTGGCGCTCGCCGTCGCGCTCCACGACGTACTCGTTCACGCGAAGCGATCCACCCGGGTCGGCGTCGAGGCTGCGCGTCGATTCGATTCCCCAGCCCGCACCGGTGTAGCAGCCGCGTGGCGTGTGCTCCGGGCGTCCGCCTCGCGCCGTCCCGTAGTAGCCGATGTAGAGCCAGACTCCGGCACCCGTTGGGTGTACGTACAGTCGCTGCAGGTTCATGTCCGCGCGCAGCTCGGCCTCGACCGCGCTCTCGAGCGGAACGTCCTGCGACGTCCATGCGCCGATCTCGCGGGGCAGCGTGGCGAGGGCCGACGCGTCGACCCGAAGCGGTGGCTGGAGCTGGAGCCACCACGCGAGCGCACCGATGCCGACCAGGAGGGTGCAGAGCAGCGCAGTTCCGATCCGTCCCTGCGCCAAGCCCTGCCTCCTGTCTTTGGTGGCGGCGACGGGCCGCTCGGCCCCGGTCAGGGGGTGCCTCCGATTGTGCCTCGGGTTGCGCCCGCTGCCGAAGGCGCGGGTCCTCCGGCCTGCGGCGCCGCACTCACGGCCTGGCTGCCGCTGCATTCCCGGGCAGCCCGAGGAGCGCGGCCCAGCAGCGCTCGACACCCGCGACCGTGTGCCGGATGTCGAAGGCCGCCGCGCGCTCTCGCCCGGCCGCCGCGAGGCGCTCCCGGATCGGCTGCTCGCCGAGCTGCTCGAGCAGGAAGGTCAGCTCTTCGGGCCGCGACGGATCGAAGAGAAGGCCCGTTCCCTCGGTCACGATCTCGCACGGCCCGCCGAGGCGTGCGGCGACGACGGGCCGACCGAGCGCCATTGCCTCGGTGACGACGAGTCCGAACGGCTCGGGGCTCGTCGAGGCATGGAGCACGACGTCAGCGGCGCGCATGAGGTCGGGAACGTCTCGTCGCTCTCCAAGCAGGCGCACGCACGCGCCGAGGCGCGCCTCGCGGATGAGGGCCTCGATGCCCTCCCGGTAGGCAGCCTCTGCGGACGGGGCTGCGCCCGCGAGAACGAGTCGAAACCGCGCGCGGAACTCGGGCCGGACGCGGGCCAGCGCCTCGAGGGCGAGGCGCTGGCCCTTCCATGGACGAAGGTGGCCCGGGAGCAGGACGACGAGATCGTCCTTCGCGAGGCCAAGCTCTGCGCGGACCTCGGCCGGTGGGCGTCGAAGACTCGCCTGGAGGGCGTCGCGGTCGACCCCGTCGTAGACGAGGTGAATCCGCCGGCTGGGAATCCCGGCCCGAGCGGCCGCGTCGGCCATCCAGCGGCTGACCGCCAGCACTGCGTCGAAGCGCCGCTGGACCCAGCGGCCGGGAGCGCTGCTCGCCACCGGGAAGGGGCCACGCAGGTGCGTCACGCAGGGGACGCCCGCCAGCCGGGCGGCCGGGAGCCAGTCGTCGAACCCGACCCCGGGGGAGTTATTCAGGTGGACGAGATCGACTCTGGCACGCCGCATGTAGTGCGCTCTTTGGCGGACCCCGGCGAGAAGGCCACGCGCGCGGCGGCCGAGGCTCTGGGGACCACAAAAGCCACGTTCGGCCGCCCGGATCGCATCCCACACCTCGACCGTCGCGCCGGCCGCCGCGAGGTCGCCGGCCGCCGGGCTCGGCTGGTAGAGCACGACATGCGGCTCGAAGCGGCCTCGGTCGAGATGCCGGACGAGATCGCACAGGGCGCGGTACGAGCCGCCCGTCGTCCCGTCCTCGTTCGTCTCCACCAGCAACACGCGCCTCGGGCGCGAGCTTCGGGAGGTCACGGATGGGGTCTCGCAGCCCGCGGGCGCCGGTAGAGGCCCCGGGGGTCCAGGGAGACAGCCCTCGGTGAGAGCCGGACTGCTGCGTCTCCATGACGACGCAGGAGGTGGCCGCGCGCACTCATGGAAACGGGGAGCCTTCCGAAACGAGAGGCGAGGCCGCGCGCCCCGCGCGTCCCCGACCCGGGGAGCGGGAGAGTCCTTGATCGACGTCCTGTTCGTCCACTACGGCGATCCGTTGCTGCGGGGCAGCGAGAACTGCCTGCTCGCGCTGCTGGAGCGGCTCGACCGCGGGCGGTTTCGCCCGCGCGTGGTCTGCAACCACGAGGCGATGCGCGAGGCTGTCGCGGCGCGCGGCGTCGACGCCGTGCAGATGGACCTTGCCGAGGTGATGATCGACCGCGCCGAGCGCCGGCTGGACCTTCTCGCGTACCTGCGCACGGCCCGCGGCCTCTTGGCGCTCGCACACGAGCGCCGGCCGGCGCTGCTGTACTGCAACTCCGGCCGGGCCGCACAGGCGAGCTGGCTGACATCGCGCTGGCTCGGCATTCCGCGACTTTGCCACATCCACGCGCCGTTCTACCGCCGCTACTACTGGCTCTGGGGCCTGTGGGACGCCCGAGAGATCGTCTTTCCGAGCGAGATCACACGTCGCTCGTCTCTCGCCAAGCACCGCTTCGGCGGTGAGGTGCGCGTGGTGCCGAACGGCGTCGATCTCGAGCGCTTTCGGCCTGCGACCCGTCGCGACCCCACCATCCGGCGCCATCTCGGGATCGGTGACACCGAGATCGTCTTCGGACAGATTGGAAGCCTCATCCCGCGCAAGGGCGCCGACGTGCTGCTGCGTGGATTCGCCACGCTGCGTGAGAAGTGCCCCTCCCGCCTGCTCCTCGCGGGGTCCGGTCCGGAGCGTGGGCGGCTCGAACGGCTCGTGACCGAGCTGGCGCTCACCGGCTCCGTCCACTTTCTCGGCGAGGTGCGAAACCCCGAGGCGCTCCTTCAGCACGTGATCGACGTGAACGTGCTCGCGGCACACGACGAATCGATGCCGCTCGCGCTGATCGAGGCGTCTGCGTGCGGGGTACCGAGCGCGTGCAGCGACGCAGGCGGAAGCGCGGAGGTCGTCACCCACGCCGAGACGGGCCTCGTCGTTCCTGCCGGTGATGCCAGCCGGCTCGCAGCCGCGATGCAGCGTCTCGCCTCCGACGCAGACCTGCGCTCGCGTCTTGGTGCCGCCGCGCGACGTCGCGCCGAGAAGCACTTCGGAGTCGACGGGTTCGTGGGCTCGATCGAGCGCGCCATGATTGCTCTCGTTCCCGGCGCAGCGGCCAGCTCTCAGCGCCTCACGGACGCGCCAGTCCCTTCACGCTCCGGCGCCGACCGCGCTCCGCCCACGGGAGCGCCGTGACGATGACGAGCGCTGGGAGTCCTGGATCGAGGACGCCCCGCGCGGCCGATGGGCCCACCGCGAGGAGCGCCAGCGCCGCGACCGCGAGAAAGATCGGCTGCAGCGGGAGCGTGAGCAGCGCTGTCTTTCCGGCCATGCGAGCCGCAGCGCCGAGGCCTTCCCCGCGCAGCACCGCACCGTACCAGCCGACGAGCGCCAGTAGATGGGCGAGATGGAGTCCGGCGTCGGGCGCGCGCAGCTCGAAGCTCCGGCCGCTCGCGCGTACGAGCGGTCCGACGGCTACCGCGTCCGGGCTCACGAGTGACCCGACCGCCGCGACGAAGGCCGCGGCGCCGTTCTCGAAGGGCTCGCGTAGCGGCTCGAGCAACGAGACTGGAATCGGCACGAGCCACAGCG
This sequence comes from Deltaproteobacteria bacterium, assembly GCA_020849175.1. Lineage (GTDB taxonomy): Bacteria > Myxococcota_A > UBA9160 > UBA9160 > UBA9160 > MYXO. The sequence goes on along the minus strand of JADLGR010000129.1, from coordinate 1,184 downwards.
AGAGGAGCGCCGTCGCGAGTGGCGGGTGTCCGAGCATGCGGGAGACACCGACCACCGCAACGGGCACGCTCACGCGCGCAAAGGTCGAAGAGCCGCCAAGGATGCCGAGGATCTCGAGCACGGCCGCCGCTGCGAGCAGGCCGAGTGCGACCGTGCGTCCCGGCGTCTCGCGAACCCGGCAGCGTGCGGACGCGAGGACGAGGAGCGATCCGGCGATGATCGGTGTCGTCGTCCGCGGATTCGAAACGGTTTGTCCTGCGATCTCGGCCAGCGCCGGTGAGAAGGCGATGCCCGCGGCGAGCCAGATCCACGGCGATCCTGCGAGAGCACGCGATTGCATCCGCACCTCTGTGGCAGCGCCGCGACAGTCGCCGGGCTTGCCTACGCTACGGGCCCGGGCATGATGGCTTCGGGCATGACCGTATGGATTTCCCGAGCGATCCGCAGCGGCGGGCGTTTCGTGACCTCGCCGGCCGCGCGCGCCAACGCCGTTCACGAGTGGCGCCGCCGGCTGTCCGGTGAGCCGGCGCTTCCTCCGGCTCCGATTGGCACAGTCCTCGTCCTGTGCCACGGGAACATCTGCCGCAGCCCCTTCGCGGAGGCGCTCCTCCAACGGCAACGGCCCGATCTCGCCGTGAGATCTGCAGGCCTCGCCGCGGGAGAAGGCGCGCCGGCCGATCCCCTTGCCGTCCGCATCGCGAAGGACTTCGGCGTCGATCTCGCGGCCCATCGAAGCCGCCCGCTGACGCCCGGACTCCTCACCGGTACGGACCTGCTCCTGGTGATGGAGGCGTCGCAGGCGCGTGCGCTGCGCAAGTGCGCGCCGGATTCGGCGCGGCGAGTCCTCATGCTCGGAGACTTCCTTGCAAACGGGCCCTTCGCGCTCCCCGACCCGTGGGGCCGGCCGCAGGAGATCTTCGCTGCGACCTTCGCGCGCATCGACGCGGCGGTTGGCCGCCTCGCGGCGCGTCTCGATCGCGCTTCGCGATGAGCGCCGCGTGGATCGCCATCGTGTTCGCGGCAGGCTGGGTGGCGTATGCGTACGCGGGCTATCCGCTCGTCCTTCTCGCGCTTCGTCGGATCTCACCATGGCCGGTTCGGCGTGCCGACGTCTTTCCGGCCGTCTCGATCGTGATCGCGGTCCACGACGGAGCGCGCGAGCTCCCAGGAAAGCTCGAGGAGAG
>JADLGR010000128.1 GCA_020849175.1 Deltaproteobacteria bacterium | reverse complement strand
TTTCTCCCGAGCAGGGTGACGCCTTCGAAGCCCGCCTCTTCGAACCAGCGGCCGATCGTGCGCGGTGAGTTCGGGATGTCGTGCTTCGGTGTCAGCGCGTCGAAGCTGACCAGCAGGCTCAGCTCGTAGAGCTCGTGCTCCGTGAGCGTCGTCCCCTGCTTCCGCATCCCCCGCGAGAGGTTCCGGAAGGGGATGAGAAGCTTTACGGGCTTGCGCAGGAAACCCAGCCTGCGCAGTGCGCCGACGAGCGGATACAGCACGGGGCCGACGAGCCGGAGCGCCTCGTAGACCCGGTGGTGGGAGAGCCTCGTCGTGAGCGGCCGCCACAGGTACTTCGCTTGCAGCAGGGACTTCCAATGCGTGTCGTAGCTGTGTACGAAGAGCTCACCGCCCGGACGCACCTGCCGGACCATCGAGCGGAAGGCGGCCTCCGGGTCCGGTGTGTGCTGGATCACGCGGTGACAGGAGACGAGGTCGAAGCGGCCCTCCTTCAGCGGGATCCGGAAGATGTCTGCTTGCAGGACGAGCACGTCGGGGCGCTGGCGGATCGCTTCGGGGATCTGGTCGACTGCATTCGAGAGGTCGAGACAGACGAGCGTTCCCACGAAGGCGGCCCAGATCTCGGTATCGTTGCCCGAGGCGCAGCCGCACTCGAGAAGGGACTTGCCACGAAGGAATTCGGACGTCCAGCCCGTTCGGCGCAGCAGCCCGTCTCGCAGCGTATGGGTGCCGTTGTAGGAGTCGCGTTGCAGCGGATACCAGCGCTCCCACTGCCAGGAGAAGCTGTCGACGTACTCGGCGGCGCCGGTGAAGCGCGGGATCGAGCGCCGGATCGGGTAGACGGCGGCGCAGGCGATGCAGGCCAACGTACCCTCGCGTACGTCCTCGCCGGCGCGCTCGCTGGCGCTCGCCAGCCGCAGGTCTGCACAGCAGGCCGGACACGAGAGCCACTCGAGAAAACGCTCGTACAGGAGGGCCTCCGAGTCGCACGAAGCGAGGGCCGACTCTACCCGGCAACCCGATGCCGCGCGTCGGCGACCCGCACGGCGTACGCCGGAGCCGCAGCGAGCGCGGGCGGCCACTCGACGACGAGGCGGGAGCCCTCGCTCGCTGCCCGAAGCTCGCCGTGGCCGAGCAGGGCCACCTTTGCTCCGGCCGCTTCGCCGAGCTCCGGGATTGTGACGCGCGCCGTCGCCGGGGCGCCGAGCAGGATCGCGTACACGGCGTCCTTCGATCGCGTGTAGCGGAGCTCGGTCCCTTCGCCGGTGGTTGCAGACGCCCTGCGCCAGGGCCGTGTTCCGTAGATCGCTTCGCCGCTCACCCGGAGCCACGCGCCGAGCGCGCGCAGCCTCGAGAGCTGCGCCTCGGGGATCACGCCCTCTCCGGTCGGCCCGACGTTCAGGAGCAGGTTCCCGTTCTTCGAGACGATGTCGGCGAAGCCTCGGACGAGCTCGTCTGCGCCGAGGAGCTCGCTCTCGCCCTCGTTGCGGCAGTAGCCGAACGAGTTGCCGATGCCGCGCGTGGCTTCCCACTTCTCGCGCCGCACGTCCGGGTACTTCGCGTACTCCGGAGTTCGGAAGTCCCAGTGCGGAGGCTTCGGCGGCGCAAAGACGTGATTCGGGCGCAGCATCATCCTGCGCGCGACGTGGTTCACGAGCGCGGCCACCGGCGCAAATCCCGCGAGGCGGGTCAGGAGCGTCGCAGGATGGAAGCGGTCGTTCACGACGCCTTCGGGGATCGCCTCGTAGTAGTCGGCGAGAAGGCGGGCGAGCGCGGCACCGCCCGGGTATCCGATGTCGTTCCACAGGATGCTCGGACGAACCCGTGAGATCAGCTCGCGGTAGTGCGCGTCGACGAGCGCTGCGTAGGCCGGATCGCGCGGGGTCGAGGCGATCATCTCGGCGGGGCTCCGGATCGGCTTCGTCGTGAAAGTCCAGTCGAGCCCGCCGGAGTAGTAGACGCCGAAGCGCATTCCGCGCGCGCGGACCGCGCCCGCGAGATCGCCCACCACGTCTCGCTTCGACTGCCAGTGCGGCTTGCGCGGATTCGGATGCGCGCTCGGCCAGAGCAGATGGCCGTCGTGGTGCTTCGTCACGAGGACGACGTAGCGCGCTCCCGCTGCGGCGAACGCCTCGGCCCACGGCCCCGGATCCCAGTGCTCGAGCATTCGCTCGAAGGGCTCGCGGAAGGATTCGTACGGAGTGCGCGCGCCGTACGTTTCTGCGTGGTGTCGCGCCGTCGGCGTCCCCGCAGCGCGAAGCGCGTTCCAGTACCACTCGGCGTACGGCGTCACCACACAGAGCTCGTCGAAGTGATCGCGGACGAGGTCCGGAACCGCTCCGAGCCGCGGCGCCCAGGCGGGGATCGAGAAGATGCCCCAGTGGATGAAGATGCCGAGCTTGGCGTCGTGGAACCAGTCCGGGACGCGATGCTCCCGCAGATCCCGAAGGCTCGGCTCGCTTCGCGGCACGCGCCCGAGAGTGACACCGGAGCGGTCGCTGCGCGAGCGCGCCGCCGGACGCCTGCCGGCCGGATCTCCGATCGCACGGCGGCGACCTGCGCGTCGTGCGGAGCGATCGGATCGGCGCGAAGGCGCTGCTCGAGGGTCTCGCATCGCCGGCCGTCAGGCCGCGTGGCCCTTCCTGCGCTCGAGCGACTCGGCGAGGAGCAGCTTGATCAGCGCCTGATACGGGACGTCCCGCGCGGACGCAAACGCCTTGATCTGATCGAGGAGCGCGGACGGGAGCCGGATGGACACGACCTGCGTCGGGGGAAGCCTGGGGAGCTCGAGCCCGAGATCCGCCAACGCAAGCGGTTGCTTCGGGTCGATCAGGGTCGACGTGTCGCGCTCGTCGTAGTCGCCGATCTCCTTGGGTCTTCGCTTCTTCGCGTTACGAACGGGCTTCATGGATCCGCCGCTCCTCTTGGGACGCGGGTCGTGAGAGGCGCTCTCCGCTTCGAGCCGGGACACACCATGCTTGATCTCGTTCTTCTGGACGTTCCACTGATCCCAGTCGAATGAGATCTCTGCCTTTCCTCCCGTCCGACAGGGGGTAGTCCCCTGGAGGGCGAACGGCCCTCGGTCCGCGGTCGGTTGGTGGATCCCGAGAGAGGCACCGGATCGACATCGTCGACGCGCGCCGACTACGCCATCGACGGCCTTCCTTCGCGAGGTCGCTGTTCATCGTCGCGGGCGCTGACCCGGAAGCCGCACGGCGTCGAGTCCGCTCGCGCGCTTTGCCACGTCTTCTGTGCGGGGCCCACCCTGTTTGCAGGAGACCTGCGATGCGACGAGGCCGGCCGGCGCTCGTGTTGGTCGTCTCGCTTCTGGTGTCGGCGCTGGTGCCTCGCCCCGCGGCGGGCGGTGCCGGAGGCGTCGAGCCGGACGGCACGGTGGATCTCGACATCCACTTCCGCTTCCCGCCCGCGCAGATCGACATCGACCGCGTCCGCTCCCAGACACAGCGCGCGAGCCAGCTCTTCTGCGATGCGACCGAGGGCCAGATGCGATTCGGGCGCGTGCGTCTGACCGCGGGCGGCGCTGCCGAGCCGGCGGGCGACGTCTGGTACTACCCGCCGGGCGTGATCGC
>JADLGR010000127.1 GCA_020849175.1 Deltaproteobacteria bacterium | reverse complement strand
GCCCCCGGACCATGACACCCATCCGAGGACACCCGTGGCGAAATCCCTCGTCATCACCGAGAAGCCCAGCGTCGCGCGTGACATCGCCGCGGCCCTCGGCGGGTTTACGGAGCACGAGGGCTACGCCGAGAGCGATCGCTACGTGGTGACGTTCGCGGTCGGGCACCTGCTCGAGCTGCTCGAGCCCGACGAGATCGACCCCGCCTACAAACGCTGGACGCTCGACAACCTGCCCATCGTGCCGCAGGAGTTCCGCCTCAAGGTCAAGAGCGGGCAGACGGAGCGTGTTCGCACCATCAAGAAGCTCGTACAGCGCGACGACGTCTCGGAGCTGATCAACGCCTGCGACGCAGGCCGCGAAGGCGAGCTGATCTTCCGCGAGATCGTGAAGCACCTCGGCGCCACGAAGCCGATCCGGCGTCTGTGGCTCCAGTCGATGACCGACGAGGCCATTCGGGGAGGCTTCCGGAGCCTGCGCGCGGGAGTCGAGCTCGAGGGGCTCGCGGCGGCCGCCGAATGCCGCTCCTTCGCCGACTGGCTGATCGGGATGAATGCCACGCGCGCCCTCACCAAGCGCCTCAAGAGCCGGCGCGAGAAGACGGCGTGGTCGGCCGGGCGCGTCCAGACGCCGACGCTCGCGCTCCTGGTCGACCGCGAGCTCGAAGTCGTTGCGCACGTGCCGAGGCCCTACTGGCGGGTGACGGCGGCCTTCGAGCACGACGGCAGCCGGTACGCGGGCGTCTGGTTCGATCCGGCCTTCCGCGAGAGCGATGGCGACGGCGAGCTGCGCGACGATCGCATCTTCGACGAGGCGCGTGCGCGAGCCGTCGTCGAAGCCTCGCAGGCCAGGCCCGGGCTCGCCGAGGAGACACGCAAGCCGTCGCGCGAGTCGGCGCCGCCGCTCTTCGATTTGACGAGCCTCCAGCGCGAGGGCAACCGCCGCTTCGGCTGGTCGGCCAAACGAACGCTCGGTGCCGCGCAGCGCTGCTACGAGGCGCACAAGATCCTCACGTACCCGCGCACTGACTCACGGTGTCTGCCGACCGACTACCGTGCGACGGTACGCGGCGTCCTCGAGAGCTTCGCGCACGCGGGACGCAGCGAGGCCGGCGGTGCACTTGCCGAGTACGGCGAAGGGGCAGCTCGCCTCCTCGATCGGGGTCTCGAGAACCAGGGCCGCATCTTCGACGACGCAGGAATCAGCGACCACTTCGCGATCATCCCGACCGGCGTTCTTCCCGGTCCCTCGCTCTCGGGGGACGACCGGCGTCTGTTCGATCTCGTCGTCCGCCGCTTCCTCGGCGCATTCCATCCGCCGGCTCTGTGGGTCAAGGTCGAGCGAACGACGCAGGTGGGCGGCGAGCGCTTCCGAACGCGTGCGCGCTCGCTGCAGGAGCCGGGCTGGCGGGCCGTGCTCGCGACCGAGCCCGAGGAAGACGAGGCGTCGCTCCCCCCGCTGCGGCCGGGTGTCGACGAGGTGAGCGACGTTGCCGTCGAGACGCGCGAGGTCGCAGCCGAGCAGCAGGAGACGAAGCCGCCGGCGCGGATCACGGAAGCGCGCCTTCTCTCGTTGATGGAGAACGCAGGCCAGCAGATCGAGGACGAGAGCCTGGCTGTTGCGCTGCACGAGAAGGGCATCGGAACGCCGGCGACGCGTGCCGACATCATCGAGAACCTGATCGCGAAGGGCTACGCGACGCGAGTCGGCAAAGCGCTGCGCCCGACCGTCAAAGGCATTCGTCTGATCGACGTTCTGCGCCGCGTCCACATCGATCGCCTCGCGTCGGCCGCGCTCACCGGAGAGCTCGAGAAGCACCTTGGCGAGGTCGAGCACGGCCAGCGCAGCGCCGCGCAGTTCATGAGCGAGATCGAGGCCTACGCGCGCGAGATCGTCGAGCACGCGAAGAGCTTCGAGTACGAAGCGCTCTACGCGAACGAAGCTCCGCTCGGCCCTTGCCCGCGGACCGGACGTCCGGTCAAGGAGCGCGCCTGGTTCTACAGCGCGGACGAGGACCCGGCCGCCGGTGAGGACGCTCCGACCCCGATGCTGTTCTGGAAGGACACGAGCGGCCGCTACATCAACCGCGAGGTGGTGGAGGCGCTCCTGCGCGAGGGCAAGACCGGGGTGCTCGATGGATTCACGGCCCGCGACGGCCGCACCTACAAGGGCACGATCGAGATCGACCGCGATGCCTGGCGCATGAAGGTGCGCTCGGCCGGGCCCGGCGACGGCGAGAGCGCGAGCGCGTCGCCGGAGTACGACGTCAACCCGGCGCCGCTCGGCCGCTGCCCCTCCGGCGAGGACTGCCGGGTCGTCGAGTCTCCGACTCACTTCGTCTGCGAGCGCAAGCTCGAGGGGGCAGAGGCGGGAGCGCACGACGGGGCGCCCAAGGGCTGCGGCTTCCAGCTCCCGAGAACGGTCTGCAAGCGCGAGATCACGCGCGACGAGGCGCTCTACTACCTGCAGAACCGCCGGACCGAGCTGCTCACCGACTTCACGTCCCGCTTCGGACGCCCGTTCTCGGCGACGCTCGTTCTCAAGGAGAACGGCCGGCACGGCTTCGAGTTCCCGCCCCGCGAGAAGAAGCCCGGCACTGCGGGTGGCCGGTTCGGGAAGAAGACAACGAAGAAGGATGGGGAGCAGGCCGCTTCCGACGAGGCGCTGCCGCCGCGAAAGGCCGCTCGCACCGGCGGTCCCCGCAAGACGGCGGCTCGCAAGCCGCGTAAGGCGACCGCGCGCGCGCCGATCGAGGGAGCGGCCACTGCCGCCGCGCAGGGTGCTCGCAAGAAGAAGCCCGCTTCGAGCGCGCCTGGCGGCCGTCGCCGGAGCTCGCGCGGCCCGTCCGCCGGCGGGGTCTAGCTCCAACACTACTCGCCTACTCACTCGCGGGTGAGATCGGTGCGCACTTCCTGTGCGCGATCGGTAGGCTGGTGGGGTCTGTCCTCGTTCTCCTTCCCGCGCCCCTCTGTGCCGCCTTGCGTCACCCTCGGCCGGGGGCGTGATCACCGTTGGCCTTTTCCCTCGCCCTGACGAATTTCGTTGTGTCCGTGCGCGCTCCGGGTGTATATCTGCGAGCGCATTGCCGGGCCTCGAGGGGGGGAGCGGCGCCCGGGTACCCCGCAGCCCATTCGCTCTCCGTCCGTGGCCCCACGATCTGGGGGGAGCGCTGGAGGTGTCTTCGACCTCCATCGTTGCAGCGTAGCGCGACGTGTCGGTGGCCTCGCGGCCGCGTCCGTCACAGGGGGGGGTGCATGGTGCGTGGGTTCGTGATGCGGCGGCTCGTGGGTGTTCTCGTCACAGCGCTGCTGGTCTCAGTCAGCGCTCCGGCAGCCCGCGCGTTCGAGTACTTCGACGGAAGGATCCAGGCGCACGGGTACTTCGAAGAGACGATCCGCGCGATCAGCACGAACTTCAACGAGGGCCTCGATCTCACGCAGTGGTATCACATCCTCCACCTCGAGCTCGACATCGACATCGCGAAGGATGGCTGGGGCCCCTTCGATTCCGTGAGTGCGTACATCGGCGCCGAGGTCCGCTACGACTGCGTGTGGACCCGCGCGTGCGGCATCTCGCCGGGCGTGAACGTCTACGGGGACCGCTCCGAGCATCTTCCGTCGCGGCTCTCGGACGCCAAGGATCCGCGGCTAGCCGGCGCGGTCAACTACGATACGCCAATCATCCGCCAGCCCGATCGCGAGATCGAGACATACAAGGTCTACCCCGGGAACATCAATCCGAGGGGGACGACAGCGATCACCGCCGCGAACCCTGCGATCCCGATCCAGGGCCAGATCGCTCTCCCGGCCGGCCAGAACGGGCGGACGGTGCCCTTCACGATGAGCTACCGCGGAATGAATCAGGCATCGCCCTTCGACGCGCTGCTCGGAACGCGCGCCGCGGTCTCGTACAGCATCGTTCCGTTCGTCTCGAACATGTGGGTCGACTACATCCCGGCCAACTACACCTTCCAGCGCTACCTCAACTACGGCTTCGCGCTGCGAAACGTGCGCTCCGGGACGAACGGCATGGGAACCCAGGCCATGCCGTGGGACCCGAAGGACGACATCGATCCCTTCGCCACGCTCCGGAACATCGTCAACCCGTTCAACCCGAACGAGCAGAACCCCTACATCATGACGTTCGGGCAGCAGCTTCCCTATCGGCAGGGGCCGCGGGTTCCGGCCAACTCGGGGCTTCCCTGGCAGGCGTCGGGCCTCTTCATGCCGAGCCCCCCGTACGCGCGGTACATCCAGGAGGGCGGGACGGACAAGTTCGACCAGAACTTCAGTCAGGACGAGCTGGCGTGGAACCGGGGAGCGAGTCAGCAGCAGACCAAGGAGCTGAAGGAGGCCTACCTCGACATCGAGATGCTGAACGGCTCGCTGTTCCTGCGGCTCGGCAGGCAGACGATCGTCTGGGGCAAGACGGAGCTCTTCGCCACGACCGATCTCTTCAACCCGACCGACCTCGCGCTCGGATCCCTCACCAGCCTCGAGGAGTCGCGCATCCCGCTCTGGGCAGCGCGCGCGATCTACTCCTTCTACGAGGTAGGTCCGTTCGAGGACGTGCGCCTCGAGGTGGCAGTCGATCTCGACGACTTCACGCCGACGGACATCGGCCGGTGCGGTGAGCCCTACACGCCGAACCCCGTCTGCGACAAGACGATGGGCCTGCTGGTCCACGGTATCACGGGCCTCGCCGTTGCCGGCGAGAATCGCCCGCCGCACTGGTGGGACAGCGTGGAGGGCTTGCAGGGAGGGGCTCGACTCGAGTTCCGCTGGGACCGCTTCAGCTTCGCGCTCGTCGACTTCTGGAACTACACGAAGCTTCCCTACACAGACCGGCTCACGACCTACGCGCGGAACGTCGACTCGGCAACGGGCCGCCCGCGACGCTACGGCGCGACCGGCGCGTGCACGACCGGAAACGAGGACGCGTGTCTCAAGCCCGGCGACGATGCGCTGCTCAACAACCCGCTCAACCAGCAGCTCTACGCGACGATCTGCTCGGCGTCGGTCGGCTTCAGCGGCCTCGATCGGTCGGTCTGCGCCTTCAGCGTGTTCACGAGCCCGAACCAGCCGATTCCCGGCGTCACGGTGGCGATGGCGGTGAGCAGCCTGCTCTCCGGCTCGCCGACCGGCATCAACTTGACGGCCTCGACGGCCTTCCTCGGAGCCGACGCTCCGGCTCAGCGCGCGCCGCTCGTGGCGCTCAGCATCGATGCCAACGACGGCACGCCGACGGGCTTCGCGTCGGGCAACGCCGTCAACCCGCTCCTCAACTTCAGCATGACCCCCGCGGGCGGCGTTCCCAATCTCGCCGGCAATCACAACGTCTTCCAGACGCTCGCGCAGGTGCTCACGCCCCAGCAGCAGGCGCTGCTCGGCTGCGGTCCGTTCTACGGAACGCAGTGTGACGGCGGCGTCGTCGGGAACCCCGCCGCAGTGGGAACGGGCGGCGTCGACCTGCTGAACGCCGAGGCGAGTGCTCTCGTGCAATCGTGGCTCGGCTTCGAAGGCACGCCGATCGGCGGCATGCTCGCGACGGATCGGAACGTCGCCCAGCCGGGAACGGTCGGCTTCCAAGGAGGTCCGACCTGCACGCGCGTCGAGAACGGCCAGATCGTGCTCCTTCCGGGCTGTCGCGGTCCGGGCGATCCCGGCTACGACCCCGCTGTCGACGGTCCGGATCCGACCGCGGCGGGCATCGGCTTTCCGGCGGGTGTGGGAGGCGTTCCGGCCCTCGGCTCGGCGGCCGTGCCGGCTGTTCTGTTCGCGATCGGCCACCCGTTCACGGGTCAGGCGTGGAAGAGCGAGATGGCGGCGCTCTCGTGGAACTTCCAGGCCGTGCTCGTCGCGTTCTCGACGACGCAGACCGCCGAGAAGGCCACCGGAGATCCGGGATCCAATCCGGCGCTTCGGTTCGATCCCACGCGCGCGTACCGCACCGACGGGTGCTCGTACGTCGTGCCGTACATGTGCTCCACGGTCACGTCGTTCTGGGGCATCACCGGCGTACGCCGGCAGTCGCTGAACGCGGGCGGCAACGGCCGGTTCGGGCGGCGCGACATGGCATGGGCGCAGGGCGGCGAGGCGGTGCTGGACTACGAGAAGCGCAACGTCTTCGGCTTCTCGGCGGACTTCGCCGAGGACGTGACCAAGACCAACTGGGGAACCGAGTTCACCTGGGTCCGAAACAATCCCTTCACCGACCAGAACAAGTTCGGGGGCATCAACAAGACGGACCAGTTCAACTTCACGGTCTCGATCGACCGCCCGACCTTCATCAACTTCCTCAATCAGAGCCGGACGGTCTTCTTCAACTCGCAGTGGTTCTTCAGCTACGTGCCGGGCTACCACAACAGCTTCACGACCAATGGCCCGTGGAACGTCTTCTTCACGTTCACGACGCAGACGGGCTACTTCCAGGATCGGCTGCTGCCGGGCATCACGTGGGTCTACGACGTGCAGTCCGAGTCGGGAGCCGCGTTGCCCTCGGTCACGTACCGCTTCACGGAGAGCTTCTCGGCGACCTTCGGCCTCGCGTTCTTCTGGGGCCGCTACGAGGGCAAGGACCTGCCCCTCAATCCGCTCACGCCGGGCAACCAGGCCGGGGCATGGGCGTACCGGTCGTGGGTCGAGAATGGCCTCGCAGCCATCCGCGATCGCGACGAGGTCTACATGCGGCTGCGGTACACCTTCTGAGGCCATGGCCGGCCGCCGGCTCGCCGCCGGGAGCCGGCCGCCCCCACCCATGCGATTCCTACGCCACCACCTCGTCCCGATCCTCGTACTCCTCGCCGGCTTTCTGGCTGCGCGCGAGGCGCCGGCCTTCGACTTCTTCGATGAGCGCCTCCAGGTGCACGGATACCTGGAGACGCAGTTCCGATCGCTCTCGGATGGGTTTCGCGAGGACCGCTGGTTCGTGAGCCAGTGGGCGCAGGTGCTCACCCTCGAGATCGACGCAGACATCGCTCCCGATGGCATCGGCCCGTTCGACTCGATCACCGCGTACATCCGCGCGCAGGCGCGCTTCGACTGCATCTGGAGCCAGGTCTGCGGAACGATGCGCTCGGCGACTCTCTTCGGAGACCGCTCGAATCGTGCGCCCCGCAACCTCGCGAACGGTGTCGCCACGAACACGACGGGTGTTCTGCAGGTCCCGGGCATGCCGACCCCGGTGCGAACGCAGGATCCGAACGGGAACCTCGTGACGATCGAGAAGGTGCCGCCGATCTCGACGCTGATCGGCCTTGGCGCGACGCGCACGCTCGAGACGTTCGCGCCGGCCGCTGCCGCCCTCTACACGACGAAGGAGTACCGGGGAACGCTCGGCGATCTCGGCTTCGCGATGGGGCCCTGGCAGCCGAAGACGAACATCAATGCGATCGCAACGCTCGCTCAGGTTCCCGATCCGATGGTCGCCTTCCTGCCGCTCCGGCCGCAGATCCCGAACGACCCATCGCTCGGCCTCGGGCAGGCGCACAACCTCTACGTGCCGAGCACCGCGCTTCGCGAGCGAATCAACAACTTCGACTCCTTCGACCAGAACTTCAGTCAAGAAGACCTGCAGTGGAATCGCGGCGCGAGTCAGGAGCAGACCAAGGAGCTGAAGGAGGCCTACCTCGACATCGAGATGCTCGAGGGGCGTCTGTTCGTTCGCCTCGGCAAGCAGACCATCGTGTGGGGGAAGACGGAGCTGTTTCCGATCGTCGATCAGTTCAACCCCTACGACTTCGCGCTCACGAATCTACCGAGCCTCGAGGAGTCTCGGATCCCGCTCTGGTCGGCGCGGGCGATCTACTCGTTCTATGACGTGGGCCCGCTCGAGGACGTGCGGCTCGAGCTGGCGACGAATCTCGACCGCTACCAGCCGAGCGACATCGGGAAGTGTGGCGAGCCTTACGCGGCGTGGCTGGTCTGCGGCAAGACGTTCGGCCTCCAGATCCACGGATTGATCGGCGTCGGACTCGCCGGCGAGCAGCGCCCGCCGGACTTCTGGGAGAACGTGCGTGGCCTCGAGTTCGGCGGGCGCGTCGAGTGGCGCTGGGAGCGCTTCAGCTTCGCGCTCACCGACTTCTACGGCTACAGCGACTTTCCGTTCGTCGACAAGTTCAACGAGTACTCGCGAAAGGTCGACCCGACGACCGGCCGGCCGCTCGCGGTCGACGGAACGCAGCTCCTCGGCAATCCCAATGTCCTCGCGCAGCACCCGGCCAACCGGCAGCTCTTCGACGCGTTCTGCTCGGCGACGGGCGGGCTGGCTGCCGGGCTCATCCCGGCGCTCGGAAGCGAGTGCTTCCTCGAGCTCCTCAACTCGTCGAAGGTGATCGCGACCGCCCTCGGCCAGCCCGTCACCGTTCCGATCGCACTCGGCGCGGCACTGGCAGGAACTCCCCTTGGAAAGCTCGTGCTGATCGGTGTCCTCAGCAATCCGGGCCCTCCGCCGAGCCCAAAGATCGTGAACCACCTGATCACCAACATCCACGAGCTCAACAAGAACGAGGGAGACGGACCGTTCTCTCCCTACGACGACACCATTCCGCCGGTGTTCCAGGCCAGCGCTCTCACGACGTACCTCACGCAGGAGCAGCAGGCCCTGCTCGGCTGCGGGCCGTTCTACGGAACGAGCTGCGACATGCAGGGGATCGATCTCTTCAACGCGGAAGCCAGCGTGCTGCTCCAGTCGTTCCCGCAGTTCGAGCCGGGAGGGCCGGTCGCCACGCGCTACTTCAACGGGCAGCTCATCACGCTCCCCGGTGCGCGAACGATCTACGACCCTTCGTGGACCTCGGCGATCGACGGATGCCCGGGACCGGCTGCCGCCATCAACGCCGCGCGCGCAGCGCAAGGGCTCGGCCCCATCCCGGCAGGGGCGTGCACGGGCCCCGGGGTGACGCAGAACCTGCTCCAGTTCGGTCTGTCGAGTGAGCTGCAGGCCGTCTCGACGAGCTTTCTCAACATCATCGCCGCGTTCGGAACCCGGACCGATCCCGGCTGCGACGTCACGAACCCGATCACCTGCACCTTCGTTCGCGGCATCTTCCAGGCCGCCGGAGTGCAGCGGCCCGAGGCGATCGCAGGAGGCAATGGACGGTACGGGCGGCGCGACTTCGTGTGGTCCTCGGGCGGCGAGGCTTCGATCAAGTACCGCCATCGCAACGTGCTCGGCCTGTCCACCGACTTCGCGGAGGACACGACCAAGACGAACTGGGGAGTCGAGCTCACCTGGACCAACGGCGACGTCTTCGAGAACACGATGGAGACGCGCGGCTTCAGCTTCTCCGATGCCTACAACATCACGATCTCGGTCGATCGCCCGACCATCATCAACTTCGTGAACCCCGGCCGGACGATTCTGTTCAACATGCAATGGTTCTTCGGATTCATTCCGGGCTACGAGGGGCAGGGGAAGTTCTCGATGAACGGCCCCTTCATGCAGCTCGGGACCTTCACGGCGCAGACCGGCTACTTCCAGGATCGCCTGCTTCCCTCGATCACCCTCGTGCACGACGTGGGCTCCAACTCGGGCGCGATCCTCCCGCAGATCACCTACCGCTTCTCGGAGAGCTTCTCGACCACCATCGGAGTCTCGACCTTCTACGGCAAACCGCAGTACGGCCGCCTTCCGCTGCGCCAGCTCGGTCTCCAGAACAACGGGGGAGACTTCATGGAGCGCTTCCGCTTCCAGGGCCTCTCGCCGATCGCCGAGCGCGACGAGGTCTTCGCGATCCTCCGCTACACCTTCTGACCCGGACGCACGCATCCGGACCGTGCCCGCACGCTACCGCCCGTGCAGCAGCCCGTCCGTCGAGCTCATACGCCGCACCTCTTTCGCATCGACCGGCACCGATCGCACGTCGTAGCTCTCGCGGCGCCAGCCGCTGCGCCCCTCGGACGCCGCGAAGAAGCTCGCTGCGACCGGATCGAAGACGAGCGCCATGCCGCCGCCCGGCCACTCCGGATACTGCGCCAGGTCACCGCTGTAGCGATGGACGAGGATTCCCACGTCGAGGATGATTCCGTTCTTCTTGCGCGTGACCCAGTAGAGCGGCTGCTGCGTCTGCCAGTCGACGTAGATCGTCACGCGGCCGGCCTCGCCCTCGTCGTCGCGCTTCGAGATGCCCTCGATCAGCACCGCGTGCCGCACGTCCCAGCGGTCGCTCGCCACGGAGAGTCCACTCTCGCCGAAGTTTCGATCGGGGTTCTCGGGGTAGCCGGGGCTGACGCCGTTGATCGGCGCGAGGACGTCCCGCTCGCCCTTCAGCGTCCAGCGGTACGCGTTCGGCCGCAGCGTGAGGCCCTCGAATCCGCGCCGCAGGTTCTCGGACGCGGCGATCGAGAGGCCCGCGGTCGGGTGGATCGAGGCCTGCGGACCGTATTCCGTGCTGCCGTAGGGGACTGCGCCGCCGGCCGCGTCGGTTCCGCTCACGCGAAAGCGCGGCGTGTAGAGCCCGTCGACCCACGTCGTTGCGGCACGCCTCGGCTTTCGCATCGAGGGGACGTAGACGAACGTGTCGTCGGATTTCGAGAAGCTCTCGAGCGTGTCGTCGGGACGAATCTGACGCCACGCCAGCTCTCGCGCGTTCATGGGCTCGTCGAAGCGCCCACCTGCGACCCACAGCGCATCGGCGAGCGGGATCTCGGAGGCTCCGCTCTGCCGCAGGTCGGCGCGGCCTCCGGTCTGGAGCCAGAAGAAGCTTCCGCGATACGTCTCGGGAGTGCCGATGCGGCTCGGAAGGTCCGTGATCCGAAAGCTCCCGATCGGCCCCGCGCCGCGATAGCGAAGCGCAAGATTCCAGGCCCAGCGAGCGCCCGCATCGGGGTTCGCGGGATCGATGGCGTCGGGCGGGAACGGAAGCCCGGCCACGTATCCGGAGAGGTTCGCCTTCTCGTCGATCGTCACGCCGGCCGAAAGATCCTCGGTGGCCTGCTGGAAGAACCGCGGGAACGCGTAGCGGCGGTGACACGGGCCGATCTCGAGCTGCATGCCCTCGTGGAAGAAGACCTCGCGGTGCTGCCAGACCTCATCCGGAATGAGCGAGCGGAGACGGCCGAGATCACCGACTCCGATGCGCGTGCCTTCCTGCAGGACCGGGCCCGCCGCGTCCTCGCCGCCCGCGCCCGCTGCGCCACCGATCGTCGGGCAGGTGCCCTCGGGCGGCAGCCCCGCGTGCGCCGGCGACGCCGCCGCGAGCGCGGCGAACAGGCCGAACAGGCCGAACAGGACGCGAGCCGAGACACGAGGCGCGTTGGACGCGAGCATCAGGGGGACCCTCCGAGAAACGCACGCCGAGGGTATCGTACCGACGAGGCGGTCCTTCGTTTGCTACGGCGATCCATCGGATTTCGAGTCACGGTCGGTGTGACGCTCACGCTGCTGGCGGTGTCCCTCGCCGTCGGCTGGCAGATCCTCGTCGTGGGCGACCTGGGGCCCGTCGCGCAGGGGCTCGGCACGGTCCACTGGCTCCTGCTCATCCTCGGGACGCTGTTCTTCGTGCTCCTCATCGTCGGCCTCGTGCTGCTGTGCATCTGGCTCGTGCGCGAGATGCGCGTCAACCAGCGACAGCAGGACTTCCTCGATGCCGTGACGCACGAGCTCAAGACGCCCCTTGCATCGCTACGACTCTTTGCAGACACGCTGGGCCGACACGACCCGGCCCCGCAGCGGCGCCGCGAGTTCCTGGCGCGAATGGGCGAGGACCTCGACCGCCTCGATCGAACGGTCGACCAGGTGCTCGCAGCGGCCCGTGCCGAGGCGCGCACGCGCCCCGATCGCATCGACCGCACCGACCTCCCCGAGCTGCTCTCTGGCTGCATCGCCGAGATCCGCTCGCGCCATCGTCTGCCCGAGGCTGCGCTACGACTCGAGGCGAGGGGACCCGTCCGCGTGCGCGGCGACGCCACCGAGCTCGGCCTCGTGTTTCGAAACCTGCTCGAGAACGCGGTCAAGTACTCGCAGGATCCCGTCGACGTCCGGGTCGCGGTACGCGGGCCCGAGGACGGGCGCGTCTCGATCGAGATCGCCGACCGCGGAATCGGAATTCCGCGGCGCGAGCTGCGGCGCATCTTCGAGCGTTTCTATCGGGTGGGGCGCGACGTTCAGCGACAGGTGGCCGGGCTCGGCCTTGGCCTGTTCATCGTTCGCGGCCTCGTTCGCAAGCAGGGTGGCCGCGTGGTGGCGCGCAGCGAGGGCGCGGGCAGGGGCAGCCGCTTCGTCGTCACGCTGCACGCCGCGCCGGCTGGCGTTCCGGGAGAGATGTAGTGTCCCGTATCCTCGTGGTCGAAGACGAGGCGCACCTCGCCGAGGGCCTGCAGTACAACCTCGAAGCGGAAGGTCACGTAGTCGAGATTGCCGTCGATGGTCCCTCGGCTGCGACACGGCTGGCCGACCCCGAGCGCCCCCTCGATCTCGTGATCCTCGATCTCATGCTGCCGGGAATGAGCGGATTCGAGGTCGCACGACGGGCGCGTGCGGCCGGGAACTACGTTCCGATTCTCGTCGTCTCGGCCAAGGACGAGGCGGCGGACGTCGTGCGCGGGCTCGAGGAGGGCGGTGACGACTACCTCACGAAGCCCTTTCGCCTCGAGGAGCTGCTGGCGCGCGTGCGGGGCCTGCTGCGCCGCCGCCGCTGGGACCGCGTGCCCCGCGAGGACGAATCGCCGCGCTCGGTGACGTTCGGACGCGTCGCCGTCCACTTCGACCGCTTCGAGCTCGAGACGCCGTCCGGGACGCTTCGCCTCACGACGCGCGAGGCGGGGCTGCTGCGCGCCCTCGTCGAGCGCGAAGGGCAGGCCGTCACGCGCGGCGAGCTCCTCGAGGACGTCTGGGGCCTGCGGGCCGACACCAACACGCGCGTCGTCGACAGCTTCATCGTGCGTCTGCGCCGCTACGTCGAGGAGGATCCGGCGCGGCCCAGACACATCCTCTCGGTCCGCGGTCACGGCTACCGGTTCGTCTCCTGATCGGGTACCCGTCTGCCATGCCGTCCCGCCGCGTCTCGGAGCTCATGAACCCCAACGTCGTCTGCGTCTCGCCGGAGACGACGGTCGCCGAGGCGCAGAAGCTCCTCTCCGCGCGACGTGTGAGCGGTGCTCCGGTCGTCGACGCCGACGGACAGCCGGTCGGTGTCGTCTCGCAGAGCGATCTCGTGCGGCATCAGGCGCGGCGCATGACGGCGGGAGAGTCGGGGCGCTTCTACAGCGACATGGAGGAGTTCCAGGACATCGCGGACCTCCCCGTCGATCGGTCGGACACACCCGTACGCGAGCTGATGACGGCGCACGTCTACAGCGTGACGCGTGACACGGGCGCCGCGACGGCGGCCAGCATCATGCGCGAGCGTCGCATCCACCGGCTACTCGTCACGGACCGCGGCCGTCTCGTCGGTGTGATCTCCGCGCTCGACCTGCTCGTGGTGGTGATCGAGAACGGATAGCGACGCCCCCTTGTCGCGAGCGCGCCGGTCGTGCGAAGCTCCCGGCATGACGGACGCCCTGCGCATGCACGTGCTGCCGTCGCTGCGAGATCCCGCTCTCGTGCTGGCATTCGCAGGCTGGAACGACGCGGGAGAGGCTGCGACCGGCGCGCTGCGCTACGTCGCCGAAGCCTTGCACGCCGCTGCGCTCGCCGAAATCGATGGTGAGGACTTCTACGACTTCACCGTGCGCCGTCCGGTCGTGCGCCTCGACGCCGGCGCACGACGTCGTCTCGAGTGGCCGCGCAACGAGTTCCTGCTCGCGTCGATCGACGAGCAGCGCGAGGTCGTGCTGGGAATCGGCGTCGAGCCGCACCTGCGCTGGGCTGCGTTCACCGACCACGTCGAGCGCCTTGCCGACCGGCTCGGTGTGCGCCGCGTGCTGCTGCTCGGCGCGTTCCTGGCCGACGTCGTGTACTCGCGTCCGGTCGGCCTCACGGGCTTCGCGAGCGCGCCCGACCTCCTCGACAAGCTCTTCGTTCCGCTCTCGACGTACCAGGGGGCGACGGGGATCGTCGCCGTGGTCGCCGATCGTCTCGCGCGTAGCGGTCGCGAGGTCGTGAGCATCTGGGCCGGCCTACCGCACTACGTGAGCGTCTCGCCCAACCCGCGCGGTGCGCTCGCCCTCCTCGGCAAACTTCGCGAGTACCTCGGTCTCGAGATCGACGATACGGCGCTGCGCGTCGCAGCAGCCGAGTTCGAAGAGCGCATCTCCGCGCTGGTCGCGGCCGACCCGGAGATCTCCGAGTACGTGCGCCAGCTGAAGCGCCGGGAGTTCGCGCAGTAGGCCGGGCACGCGCGGCGGAGACGTCCGCTCCGTCCCCCTGGCCCCTCTCACGACGCGAGTTCGATCGACTCCTCGATCAACATCACCGGAATCCCGTCGTCGATGACGTAGAGTGCGCGTCCGTCCTCGCGAACGAGCGCCTCGCGTATCTCCTTCGTCACCGCCTCGCCGCCGCGGTTGCGAAGACGTCCCGCGCGGATCTCGACGTTCGTGCGCTCGATCAGCGCGGGCGGCGCCGGGCGGACCGGCTGCTTCGTCTCGGGGCAGACGAGGATTTCGAGGAGCTCGTTGGAGATCGGCATTCGCCTCCCTGCGTCGTCGCGACGAGGCCGCCGCGTGGCGTGGGTTTCTCTTCGCCAGGCGCGCTAGCGGAGCATTCCCGACGAGTAGTCGAGGATGCGCCGTGCGACGATGAGCTGGTTGATCTGCTGTGTGCCCTCGTAGATGTCGTTGATCTTCGCGTCGCGCATCCACTTCTCGACCAGCGTCTTCTGCGAATAGCCGACGGGTCCGAGGATCTCCACCGCTTTCTGCGTGATCTTCGTGACCGCGAGGCCCGCCTTGGCCTTGGCCATCGAGGCCTCGAGATTGTTGCGCTTGCCGTGGTTGAGCATCCGAGCCGCACGCCAGGTGAGAAGCCGCGCCGCCTGCAGCTCGGCTTCCATGTCGATCACGTCGCGCTCGATCGACGTCAGCTCGTGCCGCGGGGCCTCGTAGCGGATCGCGACGCCCTGACGAGCGAGCTCTTCCTTCACGAAGTCGAGGGCGGCGCGGCCCACGCCGACGGCCATTGCCGCGACGATCGGACGGCTCGCGTCGAACGTCGCCATGGCTCCCTTGAAGCCCTTGTCGCCCGTCTTCGTCGGGTCGGCCTTCTTCACTTCGGCGCTGCCGAGCAGGTTCTCGCGCGGAATGCGGCAGCCCTCGAAGATCAGCGTGGCCGTGTCCGAGGCTCGGATGCCGAGCTTCTTCTCGCAGCTCACGAGCTTCATGCCGGGGGTCCCGGCCGGCACCACGAAGGACTTGATCCCGCCTCGGCCGGCCGACCGGTCGACCGTCGCCCACACGACGACGAAGCCGCCTTCGTAGGTCGACGCGGCGTCGCCGGCCGTGCAGAAGATCTTCGTTCCGTCGAGGACCCACGCGTCGCCGTCGAGCGTCGCGGTGGTCGTGATCGCGGCGGCATCCGATCCGGCCCCCGGCTCGGTGATCGCCATGGCGCCCCACTTCGGCTCGCCCTGCCCGTTGAACGGACCCATGAAGCGAACCTTTTGCTCGTTCGTCCCGGCAGCGCCAACGGCAGATCCGCCGAGCGCGGGGCTCGGTATGCGCAGGTAGAGCCCGGCATCGCCCCAGCACAGCTCCTCGGCCTGCACGCAGACCTTGACGAAGCCGTCGTCGGGGCCGTCGAGCCGTGCGGGCGGCGTCGACTTGCTGCGGTCCCACATGAAGCGAACGAACTCCCACGGCATCTCGTGCTCGTTCACGTCGTACTTGCGCGAGATCGGCCGCATCTGTTCCTCGGCGATGCGGTGGAAGAACGCTCGCGACTTCACAGTGTTCTCGGTCGGCTCGAAGGAGATCGGCATGGTCCCTCCCGGACGCTAGACGAGGGTCAAAGCTTCGAAGAGCGCGAAGCCGCGTGCATTGCGAAGATGGAGCTCGGGCAGGTAGTCGCGGATGTAGCCGTGGCCACCGAAGACCTGCACCGCTGCGTCGGCCACCTCGAGCGCGACGCGCTGCGCCTGGTGGCGGGCGAGGGCGGCCTCGCGCGTCGCGTCCTGCCCCTGATCGAGCTTCCAGGCAGCCTCCCACGCGAGCAGCCGGGCTCCATCGATCTCGATCGCCATGTCGGCGAGCTTGAACGCGATGGCCTGTCGCGTCGCGATCGGCGCACCGAAGGTCTGGCGCTGCTTTGCGTAGTCGCGCGAGACCTCGAAGGCGGCGCGAGCGACACCGACGGCCATCGCGGCGAGGCCGACGCGCCCTCGATTCACGATCGCGCGAACGTCGCAGCCCGCGTCGCCGCCGAGCCTGGCGCAGACCGGTACGCGTACGCTCTCGAGGGCCAGCTCGGCGGTCGGGAGCGCACGGATGCCCATGTTCTGCTCGGGTGTCGCCGTGAGGCCCTTGGCGCTGCGGGATACGATGAAGGCCTGCGCGCGACCGCCGTCGTTCGCCGTCACGAGCACCGCCTGGCCGCCATCGAGCCACGGCACGAAGCACTTGCGCCCGTCGAGCACGTACTCGCCGCCTTCCCGGCGTGCCGTCGTGGCGGGCTGGAAGGGGTCGGTCCGGAACGACGGCTCGACCAGCGCGAGTGAGCCGGGAACGAACGAGGGGCCGGCGAAGCCCGGTAGCAGGGTCTTGCGCTGCTCGGGCGCTCCGAAGTCGGCGACGGGCAGCGCCAGCAGCGCGGGCGACTGGATCGCGAGCGCGAGCGCGAGGTCGCCCCACGCCAGCTCCTCGGCGACGAGCGCGCCCGTGACTGCGCTGCGCGCACCACCGCCACCAAACTCCTCGGGAAGCGCGTTCGCGGTCGTTCCGAGCTCGTGCGCCGCGGCGAGCAGCTCGGCCGGGAGCTTCGCCGCTTCTTCGCACTCGCGAGCCTTCGGACGAATCTCGGTCGCTGCGAACTGCCGGACCGTGTCGACGATGAGCTGCTGCTCTTCGGTGGGCTCGAAGTCGATCATCGAATCCTCTCCACGATGGTGGTGATCCCCATTCCGCCGCCGATGCACATCGTGACGAGTCCGATCCCGAGGTCTCGGCGCTCGAGCTCGTCGAGGACCGTACCGATCAGCATGCCGCCCGTGGCACCGAGCGGGTGGCCGAGCGCGATCGCGCCGCCGTTGACGTTCACGCGCTCGGGGTCCATCCCGAGATCGCGCATCACCTTGAGCGGGATCGCGGCGAAGGCCTCGTTGATCTCGACCAGATCGATGTCCTTCATCGTCATCCCGGCCTTCGCAAGGCAGCGCTTCGTCGCGGGGACGGGCGCGGTCAGCATGATGACGGGCTCGTCGCCGGCCGTGGCCGTCGCGACGATCCGCGCGCGCGGCCGCAGACCGTGCGCCTTCGCGTAGGCGGGCGACGCAAGGAGTACGGCCGACGCACCGTCGACGATGCCCGACGAGTTGCCCGCGTGGTGGACGTGCCGGACGCCGGAGATCTGCGGGTAGCGCTCCTTCGCGCGCGCGTCGAACGATCGCGTGTCGCCCTTCGGGACGTAGGCGCCCATGCCCTCGAACGACGCCGGGAGCTTTCCGAGGCTCTCGGCCGTCGTGCCTGCGCGCGGATGCTCGTCGCGCTCGAGGACGATCTTGCCGCTGCGGTCGCGGACGGGGACGAGGCTCCTGTCGAAGCGACCTTCCTTCTGCGCGATCGCGGCGCGCTCCTGACTGCGCGCCGCGAAACGGTCGCAGTCCTCGCGCGAGAAGCCTTCGAGCGTCGCGATGAGATCCGCCGAGATGCCCTGTGGAACGAGCGGGTGCAGCTCGGTCAGGTGCGGATTGTGACCGTCGAGGCCCGCGCCGTCGGCGCCCATCGGGCACCGCGACATGCTCTCGACGCCACCGCCGATGACGAGGTCCTGCTGGCCGGCCATGACGCCCATCGCGGCGAAGTTCACGGCCTGCTGGCCCGATCCGCAGAAGCGATTGAGCGTCACGCCCGTTGCGTCGTGCGGCCAGCCCGCCGCGAGCACCGACATGCGCGCGATGCAGGCACCCTGCTCGCCGGTGGCCATCACGCAGCCGGCGACCACGTCCTCGACGTCGCGGGGATCGATTCCGTTGCGGTCGCGCAGCGCGTTCAGGCACTGGGCGAGCAGCTCCTGCGGGTGGATCCCCGAGAGCGCGCCCGTCTCCTTCTTGCCCTTGCCGCGCGGCGTTCGAACGGCGTCGATGATGAAGGCCTCGCCCATGGCGCGCTCCTTTCGGGAAGTCGAAGCGAAGGTCGGTGCGAACGCCGCGAACCCCGGTTCTGGCTCTCGGGTCGGGCGTTGACTCGCCAATCGACGCGGAAACCTACCGCGTCAGCCCATCTCGCGCACAGCCGCCAGCACACGCGCGACCGTCGGCACGTACAGATCCTCGAGCGCAGGGCTGAACGGCACCGGCGCGTGCGGGGCGGTGACGCGCCGGACCGGGGCGTCGAGCAGGTCGAAGCCGCGGTCGGCGCACAGCGCGGCGACGTCCGCGGCGATGCCGCAGCGCGGCGGCGCCTCGTCGATCACGACGATCCGACCGGTCCGCGCGAGCGAGGCGAGAACGGCGTCGCCGTCGAGCGGAGAGAGCGAGCGCAGGTCGACGACCTCTGCCGACGTCCCCTCCGCGGCGAGTGCCTGCGCCGCCTCGAGCGCGACGTGCACCGTCCGACCGACACCAACGAGCGTCACATCGCTCCCTGCGCGCGCCAGCGCGGCCTTTCCGAGCGGAACGGTGAAGTCGCCCTCGGGCACCTCGCCCTTCGAGAAGAGGATCGACTTCGGCTCGCAGAAGACGACGGGATCGTCGTCGCGAATCGCGGCGAGGAGAAGGCCCTTCGCGTCGGCCGGATTCGACGGGCACACGGTCTTCAGGCCCGGGATCGCGGCCGTCATCCCGTAGAGCGACTGCGAGTGCTGCGCGGCGGCGCGCAGGCCCGCGCCGGTGACGGTGCGCACGGTGAGCGGCACGCGCGCACGGCCGCCGAACATGTAGCGGAGCTTGGCGGCCTGATTGAGCAGCGGATCGAAGGCCACGCCGAGAAAATCGATGAACATGATCTCGACGACCGGACGAAGGCCGGTCAGCGCAGCTCCCACGGCCGCGCCGAGGAATCCCATCTCGCTGATCGGCGTGTCGCGAACGCGCTCGGCGCCAAAGGCGGAGTACAGGCCCTTCGTCGCGCCCATCACGCCTCCCCACGCCTCCTCGATTCCCTGGTCGGAGCGACCGCCGCCGCCGGCCACGTCCTCTCCGAGCACGACGACGTCGGGGTCGGACGCCATCGCGACGTGGAGCGCTTCGTTGATCGCCTGTACGAAGAGAAGCTCTCGCGCCACGTTCACGTCTCCTCGTACGAGACGTAGACGTCCTGCAACAGCGCAGCCGGTTCCGGGAAGGGACTCGCCTCGGCGAAGCGCACCGCGTCTTCGATCTCCGAGGCGACCTCGGCGTCGACGGCACGCAGGGCGCCGCTCTCGAGCCAGCCCTCGCCGGCCGTCCTGCGCTCGAAGCCCTCGAGCGCATCTCGCTGCTGCCGCCAGCGCTCGGCCTCCTCTTTGCTGCGGTACGCGAGGTTGTCGCCGACGTAGTGTCCGAAGTAGCGGTACGTCTTGCACTCGAGGAGCGTCGGGCCGTCGCCTGCGCGCGCGCGTGCGATGGCCTCGCCGGCTTTCTCGAAGACGTCGAAGAAGTCCATGCCGTCGGCGATCACGCCCGGAATGCCGTAGCTGCCGGCGCGCGCAGCGATGTCTCGAACGGGCGTCACGAATTCGGTCGGCGTGGCTTCGCCGTAGCCGTTGTTCTCGACGACGAAGAGTGCGGGCAGCTTCCAGACCGCCGCGAGGTTGAGGCCCTCGTGGAACTGCCCCTGATTCGATGCGCCGTCGCCGAAGAAGGCGACCGAGACGCCTCCGGTGCGCTTGACCTTCGCGGTGAGCGCGGCGCCCACTGCGAGCGGGATGCCGGCGCCGACGATTCCGTTGGCGCCCAGCATTCCCTTCGAGAGGTCCGCGATGTGCATCGAGCCGCCCTTGCCCTTGCAGGTTCCGGTCGAGCGGCCGAAGAGCTCGGCCATCATGCCGCGAACCTCCACGCCCTTGGCAATGCAGTGGCCGTGGCCGCGGTGCGTCGACGCGAAGTGATCACGGTCGCCGAGGTGGGCTGCGACGCCCACCGCGACCGCTTCTTCGCCGGCGTACAGGTGCAGGAAGCCCGCGAGTCGGCCGGCCGTCACGAGCTCGGCGAGCTTCTCCTCGAAGGCGCGGATTCGGCGCATGCGGCGATAGGCGTCGAGCAGGCGCTCGCGCGTGAGCTCCATGGTTCTCCTCCGCAGCGGCGGTAGAGTGCCTCCTCTATGTCGCAGGCCCCGACGCTGATCGCCATGCCCCGCCTCGGAATGACGATGCGCGAAGGCCGGCTCGTGGCATGGCACGTCGGCGTGGGCGGCGAGGTGCGCCGCGGAGAGCCGCTCTTCGTGATCGAGTCCGACAAGGCCGAGGTCGAGATCGAGGCGCCGGCCTCCGGCTGGCTGCGGCACGTCTTCGCCGCGCCCGGAACCGTCGCCGCGTGCGGCGCGCCCCTGGCTGCGCTCACGACAGGCCCGGACGAGCCCTTCGATCCGGCCGGGTTTCTCGCCAGCCTCGGTCGCGCGGCACCTGGGAAGACGCCGGCCGATGTGGCCTCGGAGCGCGGGGACGACGCGCCGCACGCGCGATCGCGCGCGGCGACCCCCCCTGCAGCGCCCGTCAGCCCCGCCGCCCGTCGCCGCGCCGCCGACCTCGGCGTCGATGTCACGCGGGTGCAGGGCACGGGCCCGGGCGGTCGTGTCACGCGCGCGGACGTCGAGACGTTTGCGGCGGCGCTCGGCGAGCGGCGCGAGGTCGCCCCGGGCGTGGCGCTCGAGGTTCGCGAGCGCGGCGCTGGACCGCTCGTGCTGCTGCTGCCGGGATTCGGGAGCGATCTGTCGACGTTCGCACGCCTGCTGCCCGCGCTCTCGCGCGATCATCACGTCGTCGCTGTGAACCTGCGCGGTGTCGGTCTCTCGGATGCGCCGGGCGAGGGGCCACTCGATCTCTCGATGTTCGTCGAAGACGTGGCAGCGCTCGCAGTGGGTGGCGCGCACGTGGTCGGCGCGAGCCTCGGGGCGGCCGTCGCGATCGGCCTCGCCCTCGCGCATCCGGAGCTCGTTCGTTCGCTCGCGCTGCTCACGCCGCTGTCTTCGCCCGACGGGCGGCTGCGCGCGGTCGTCGATGCCTGGGCGCGGCTCGCCGCGCGGCTCACTCCCGAGGAGCTCGGGTGCGCGCTCGTGCCGTGGCTCTTCTCGTCGCGACATCTCGAGGACGACGCACGGCGCGAGCGTGCGCTGAAGGGATTCGCAGAGGTGGCGGCGAGAGTGCCGTCCGACACCGTCCGACGTATGGCCGAGGGTCTGCGGTCGTTCGGCGGCTTCGCGAACGCCGATCTCGCGCGCGTGCGAGTGCCGACGCTCGTGGTCGAGGCCGGCGAGGACCTCCTGACGCCGAACGCGGGCTCGCTCGCCGGCTCGATCGCCGGCGCGCAGCACGTGCGGGTCGCGGGCAGCGGCCATGCAGTTACGCTCGAAGCCGCCGCCGCCGTCGAGGCGGCGCTGCGCCGGCACCTCGAAGCCGCCGAAGGAGACACTCGCATGGAGCAGGGGGACGGAAGGCGCGTCGAGAAGCCGTGGGGTCACGAGCTGATCTGGGCGCACACGGAGCGGTACGTCGGGAAGCTGCTCGTGATCGAGGCCGGCAAGCGCCTCTCGCTGCAGCTTCACGAGCGCAAGGACGAGTCGATTCTCGTGATCCGCGGCCGGCTGCGGCTCGAGCTCGAGGGCGACGACGGCGAGCTCGTCGCGCACGATCTCGGGCCCGGAGAGCACCGTCGAATCCGGACCGGGCGAAAGCACCGCTTCAGCGCGGTCGAGCGCGTCGAGCTCGTCGAGGTCTCGACGCCCGAGCTCGACGACGTGGTGCGGATCAGCGACGACTACGGCCGCGAGGGCACGTCGAAACCGTGACTTGGAGTCCGCAATCGAGCGCCGCGATTTCGGCCCCGTTCGGTTCTGATTCGATCGGCCATCCGCGGGGTTCCGACGCGTCGCAGCACCTTGACGCGCCTGTCTCGAAGTAGTAACTACCGCGCGTCGTCGGGCGGCTCCCGCACTCCGGCCTCGACGAAACGTGTTCATAGCAACCGTCGAAGGCTGGCCTGCCTGCGCTCGCCAGCGACGACCGGCACCCAGGGGGGCCCGCGCTCCGCATGAGCTGGCGATCGCTCCACTCGTCTCGTCGCAACACCGTGCCCGTCCTGATCGCGAGCCTCGCTTGTCTTGGCGTGTGCTCGCTCCTGTCGCCCGGCAGCGCAGCCGCGCAGATCAAGTCGTCGGAAGCCGCCTTCGAGGCGCAGAAGCTCGCGTCGGATCCCGCGCTGCCCGGCCCGGAGCAACCGATTCCCTTCAGCCACGCGCTGCACGCCGGCACGTACAAGATCGAGTGTCTCTACTGCCATACGGGCACCGACCGCTCGCGGATGGCGGGCGTGCCGTCGGTCCAGACCTGCATGGGCTGCCACGCACAGTTCGGTGGCGACCTCGAGGGAGTGCAGACGCTGAAGAAGTTCTGGGACGAGAAGAAGCCGATCGAGTGGATCCAGATCCACCGTCTGCCCGAGCACGTGAAGTTCCGGCACAACCGGCACGTCGCCGCGGGTCTCGACTGTCAGACGTGTCACGGGCCGGTGCAGCAGATGCACAAGGTGCACCTCGTGCCCGATCGCGTGTGGGTCAACGGGATGCCCGCCCAGAAGCTCGAGATGGGCTGGTGCATTCAGTGCCACGAAGCGAAGAAGGCCTCGATCGACTGTCTCACGTGCCATTACTAGGCCGCACAAGGCCGGGAAGACCTGGATGCCCGAGTTCGATCGTCGTGACTTTCTGAAGCTCGTCGGAGTTGGCGCAGGCGCCACGGTGGCGACCGCGTGTAGCGATCCCGTCGAGTACCTGATCCCCTACGTGGTTCAGCCCGAGGTGATCACGCCCGGCATCCCGAACTACTGGGCGTCGACGTGCCGCGAGTGCCCTGCCGCCTGCGGCGTTCACGTGACGACCCGCGAAGGACGCCCGCTCAAGCTCGAGGGCAACCCCGACCATCCGGTGAGCCACGGGGCGCTGTGCGGACGCGGCCAGGCCGGCCTCGGGCGCACGTATCACCCGGACCGGTTCAAGGGGCCGATGGCGCGAAACGCGCAGGGCGAACTCGCCCCCGTCGCGTGGAACGCTGCGATCTCGGACCTCGCGACAAAGATCAAGACGGCCGGTGCCGGGGTCTTCGTCCTCGGCGCAGACCCGGGGCCGACCGCGTCGGCGCAGATCGACGCGTGGCTCGCGGCGGTCGGCGCCGGCGGGCGCGTGGTCTACGAGCCCTTCGCACCGGAGGCGCTGCGCAAAGCGACGCTCGACGTGTTCGGGATCGATTCGCAGCCGGTCTTCGATCTCTCGGGGGCCGACCTCGTGATCTCGTTCGGCGACGACCTGATCGAGACCGGCGTCTCCCCAGTCGAGCATGCGCGCCAGCTCGCCACGGCGCGCGACGTGCGTACGCGCCGGGACGGCGGGGCTCACCTCGTCTATGTCGGACCGCGCCTCTCGCTGACCGCGTCGAACGCCGACGAGTGGCTCGCCGCGAAGCCGGGCACCGAGGGCATTCTCGCGCTCGCGCTGGCGCGCATTGCGATCGCGGCCGGCAAGGGCACCGCCGCCGACCGCGCGGCGCTCGGTGCGCTGCTCGATTCGTTCGACGTACAGAGCGCGGCGACGCGAACGGGAATCGACGCGAAGACGATCGAGCGCATCGGCAAGGCGCTCGCGGCCGCGAAGGCGCCGGTGGCGCTGCCGCCGGGTGTCGCGCTCACGAGCCGCCGCGCGACCGCAACGGCGTCGGCGGTGCTGATCCTCGATCAGGTGATCGGCGCGGTCGGCGCCGGCATGAAGATCCCGCCGGCCGACGCCGTGGGCGCTCGTCACGCGAGCCACCGCGAGGTGCTGGCGCTGATCGACGCGATGAAGAGCGGCAACGTGAAGGTGCTGCTCGTTCACGACGCGGATCCGCTCTACTCGCTCTCGCCGGCCACCGGCTTCGCCGAGGCGCTCGCGAAGGTTCCGCTGGTGGTCTCGTTCGCGTCCATGCCCGACGAGACGACGACGCGCGCGCACCTCGTCTTGCCCGATCACACGCCCGCCGAGAGCTGGGGCGATGCGTCGCCGCGGCCGGGCATCCGTTCGATCGTCCAGCCGACGTTCCGCCCGCTGTACGAAACGCGTGCGCTCGTCGACACGCTACTCGACGTAGGCCGCGCCATGGGCGACGACGTGAAGGG
>JADLGR010000126.1 GCA_020849175.1 Deltaproteobacteria bacterium | reverse complement strand
TGCCGCGCAGGCCGAGGCGGTAGAGCGTCGTCTCGGCGGCGACGCGGACGGCCGGCTCCGCATCACGCGTGGCTGCGCGGATCGCCGTCACGGACTCCGCCCCCGGGCTTCCTGACACCTCCATCCGGCCGAGGATCCGCACGAGCGCGGCGCGGTGTCGGGACGAGAGCGGAACGGGCCCTTGCAACAACGCGGCGACCGATGCGGCCTGCGACTGGAGGTCGGCGGGCTTCGCCGCTCCCTCGTCGAGCTGCGCTTCGAGGCTCTCGATCAGCAGTGGCAGGACGGCCGCGTCGGCTCCGGCCAGCGCGTTCGCGAGGATCCCCGGCGCCGCGTCGGGGCGCAGCTCCCGCAGAACCTCGAGCGCCGCCCGGCAACGATCGAGGCTCGGCTCCACGAGCATGCGGCCCAGGGAGCGCAGCGTGCTCGCGTCGACGATCTCGCGCGCGTGAAGACCCGCACGCGAGATCCTGCGCGGCTCGCTCGCCATGGCCAGCACCAGCCCGGGATAATGACGCCAGATCCGAAGTGTCGTCACGAACCACGCGATCGTGATCGGAACTCCGACGAGGCCCACCCAGGTCACGCTGCCGAGCCCCACCGCGGCCAGCACCAGCAGGTTCCCGATACAGCCGCCCGCGCGCTTCGCCGTCCCCTCGACGAGCGCGGTCACGCGCGCACGGATCTCTTCCGGGAACAGGACCATGAGAAGTCGCTGCGCTGGGTCGTGAACCGCCTGATCCTGCACCGTCGCGCCCGAGAGCGCGGCCACGCCCTCGTGCAATCCGAGCCGGAACGTGAGCCCTCCGAGGCCGAGCAGATAGAACAGCGGCGAGAGCGTTCCGGCGAGCGGAACACCGAAGCGGCGGTAGATGAGCGGCGCGATCCAGAGCTGCACCACGAGAACGCCGAGCTGGAGCCAGCCACGGACGAGTGCGTAGAGCGAGAGCAGCTTCTCCTCGCCGCCACTGCCGCGTGTCGCGAGATCGGCGACGTACGAGAACTCGAAGTAGAGCATCGGGCCCACGGCGCCGCACAGCAGCGCGGAGATCGCGAGCGCGCGGAACAGCCAGCTCTCGCGCCAGAGCTGGCGCGCGGGAACGACGGGCTGCGCTACGAACGCCGCCCGCGGCGCCGTGCTCGCACGCCGGCGCTCGAGCACGACGCGGGCCGTCGCAAGCCGGCGAAGCGGCAGCGTTGCGAAGGCACCCGCCGCGAGCAGCAGCGCCGCGACGGGGAGGAGCCCCTCGACGTCGAGCCAGCGCCCGAGTGGCCCCGACGCGAAGCTCCCGAGGATCGTTCCGAGCGTACCGCCGGCAAGGAGGGGCGGCAGGAGCTGCTTCGCCTGCCGGTGATCGATGAGCGCACTGATCGCGACCGAGAACGTGATGAGCGCGATCGAGTTGATCTGCTTCGCCGCGAGCAGCAGCACCGGATACGACGTACTCCCTCCCACGTGGACGAAGATCCAGAGCAGCCCGAGAAGGACGCTGATTCCGGCCAGCGCACGCGTGAACAGGCGCAGCGGATCGACCTTCGCGGCGACGGCGCCGAGCACGGACGTCGTTCCCATCAGCAGGAACGCGTTCACGAGGAAGGCCACCGGCAGCAGCTCGACGCCGATGCGCTTCAAGAAGAGCGTCTCCGAGACGTTCTTCACCGAGACGTCGGCCCAGCTCGCGAGAAAGAGGGCCGCGGCTCCCCAGGCCAGGATCCGGCGCTCGCGCGCATCGAGACCGGCCCCGGGGATCAGCGACATGCCGCGACGGTACCGCGATCACGGGCCGGGCCGGAGGGGGTCCGTCAGACCGCGCTCGGCGGCTCCAAAGCCGAGATCTGCTCGGTGCTCTCATCCGCGAGTGCGACCGTGAGGCAGGTGGCGCGATGCCCCTCGTCCCGAGCGCTACGCGCCAGGCTATCGGGAGGGCGAAGAGATCGGCCGCGCGGACTGGCCGTAGGCCTCACACCCGAAACGCCTGCTCGATCCTTTCGATCACCGCGGCCTCTTCGTCCGACACGCGGTCGCCGAGGCCAAGGAAGCCGCCGCTCGTGCGCGCGACCTCGCGTGAGAGACCGACGATGCGGTCGCGAACGCGGTCGCGCTCTGCGGGCGTGAGGCCCTTGCAGAGTGCGGCGACGTAGTGGCTCCAGAGGTCGACGAGCGAAGCGGACGGCTGCTCGGTGAGCCAGCCGGCCAGCAGGGTGTGCGGCTTGCCGCCGGGAGCGAGGCCGTTGTCACGGGCCAGCGCGAGAACCGCCTCGCGCTCCCGCTCGCCCACGCGGCCTCCCGCCCACGCCACCATCACGCACGGAACGAGGCCGAGGGCCGCGACGGCCTCGGTGTCGAGCCCGTGCTCGATGAACCGGTCGAGGATCTCACCCGGCGCGTTGGGAAACGCAGCGTGCAGCTCGCGACGCGCCGCCTCGCGCTCCTTCTCGGCCGCGAGCTTCGCCCGGAGCTTCTCGTTCTGCTTCTTGAAGAACGCCTCTTCGAGCGCCCTGCGGCGATCGGCCAGCACTCGCTCGTCGTGGTCCACCGCTTGCTCCTCTTCTGCGATCGCGCGACTCGGAGACGGGGTAGCACGCGCGCCTGCTTCGATCCATCGACGGTGCCGGCGGAGAACGAAGAACGCCCGCAGCCGCGCACCAACGGGAGACTCGCGAGCGGGCGCAATGCCGCGGATCAGCGCGACTCTCGCACCGGGTAGCGCCGCGCACCGGCACGCAGGGCACGCGCGGCGGCGCCGAGATCGTCGTCGCTCGCCGAGAAGCTGATCTCCCCGACCGGCGCTGGCGTGCCCGGTTTGCGGCGGCCGCGTAGATCGATCCCGATGCGCAGCAGCCGCGCGACGCCCGACGCGGGTGAGATCCGAAAGCGAAGGTCCGGCTCGAGGAAGCACTGCTCGGCATCGGTCGCGCGATGCGCGGCGAGGGCCTCGAACCAATCGGCGAGCCGCTCGACCTCCCACGCGACGAGGCACGGCGCCACCTCATCGACGGTGCCCTCGTTCGTCGTGATCACGAGGCGAACCTTCAGGCGGTTTGCGTCGATCTCGTTTGCCGCGCCACGCGGTCGCTGCCAGCCGAGCAGCGAGAGTTCGAACGAGGCGCCATCGCGGCCGAGAAATCGCACGTCGAGAGCCACCCTTTGGCGGGCACGCTCCGTTCGGGAGCCGCACCCGCCGCGCTACCGCGAGCTCACGCGGGCGAGAATGTCTGGCGCCCCCGGCAAGACTCGAACTTGCGACACGCGGTTTAGGAAACCGCTGCTCTATCCCCTGAGCTACGGGGGCGCGCGGTGCGAACCTAGCGAAGTCTCTCGATTCCTCCGCGAGCCTCGGCGCCTCGTTCGCGCCCCGCTCGCAGCATCGGCCGGGGGGCCGGCCGTGCAGGCGCTCGTTTCTAGTACTCGAGCACGGCGTGGACGGTCGGTACCTCGAGACGCGCCCGTCCTCCGAGGGCGGAGAGCTCGATCAGGAACGCGCATCCCACGAGATGGGCCTTTGCTCCGCGTGCGAGATCGACCGCGGCGCACGCGGTACCGCCCGTCGCGATCAGATCATCGACGATCAGCACGCGCTGCCCGGGCGCGACCGCATCGACG
>JADLGR010000125.1 GCA_020849175.1 Deltaproteobacteria bacterium | reverse complement strand
GTCACGAACATGCCCGGCGCCGTGCCACAGACCGCAACCTTCGCGCTCACGAACGTGACCTACGCCTTCGTCGAGCGGATGGCGGCGCTCGGCGTCGAGCGCGCGGTTCGCGAGGATCCGTCGCTCGCTGCCGGGGTCAATCTCTGGAACGGGGCCGTCACCTGTGAAGGCGTGGCCGAGAGCCTCGGGCTGCCGCTCACGCCGCTCAGTGAGATCCTTCGCGTGCACGCCTAGTCCGCCGGGTCGCCGCACTCGCCGGCAAAGGCCTCCGCCCGGCTGCCTCTGCCGCCGGCGAGCGGGCGGGTAGAGTCCTCACCGGGCGTCGGAAAAGATTTTCCGATTCCGGGAAGACCGTTTCCCCGAGCGCTCCGAGCCTGTCCCCTCGCAGAAGCGAACCCTGCGGAATCGCAGCGATCTTCGTCGCACCATAAATTGGCACTGGGATTGCTTTACTGCGGTTCAAACCTCCTTGGGAAGGGGATTTCGATGCTCCAGTTGCGCTCCATGCTCGGCCGCTTGCTACTCGCAGGCGGCGCTCTCACGCTCTCGACGGCCGCCTCGGCCGCCAGCTTCCCGACGATCGCGTCGACGACCGTCGCTGGACCCAACACCCTGGCGCTCACGCTGCGGATCGAGTGCTCCGGGTTCGCGTGCAGCTTCATCGGCCTCGGCTCGCCGTATCAGCAGACGCAGACCTCGACCCTCTCGGGGACGACGGGTCTGCGGCCGGATGACACGGCCGACACCATCCGGTTCTCGACGGATGCCGCGGGAACGACCGACTTGATGAGCCTCGACGGCACCTCGATCACGTTCACCGGCCTCAACAGCACGGTGACGGGTGGTGGCACGACGGTCACGATCAACCTCTCGACCGGCGCCAACGGCGTTTTCGCGTCCAGCGCCGGGCTCGGCTCGATCTCGGGCTTCGACATCTTGACACCGCCCCAGAGCATCGGCTTCAGCCTCACGGGCGCGAACGCCATCTCCGTGGGTGCGAACGCCACGACGGACGCGCCGAACTTCCCGACGTTCAACCTGACGCCGACGCTCGTCGACTCGCTCGGAACGTTCCAGTACTTCGGCGACAGCGACAGCGACGTGTTCCCCGAGTTCGGGGTCCAGAACTTGCGCGGCGCCTTCGCCTTCATGAGCTCGACGGTGACGTTCGGGCAGACGATCCGGATCACGATGCGCGCGACCTTCACGCTCAACTTCAAGGGCGAGTCGACGACGCCCATCCCCGAGCCGGGCTCGCTGCTCCTCGTCGCGGGCGGTCTCGCCGGCTTTGGCGCGGCGGCCGTTCGCAGGCGCCGCGGCGCGTAGCACGCGATCGCGATAGCCTTGCCTCGCCCGTGGGGCGCAGCCGCGCGCGGCGTCGCCCCCCGGCATTTTTTGGGATTCGCCGGCGGTCGCGCCGCATCGAGGAGGCACATGAGGCAGTGCAGGAGGCGCCCGCGCGCGATCCCCTCGCTCGTCTTCGCGGTCGCGCTCTCGAGCGCCGGAGGCTGCGCGGCGACCGCCGGAGACGGTGGATCCAGCGGCGGGCGCGAGGCGAGCCCGTCCGCTGCGACGCAGGCCCCCGCATCCATCGACGACGCCTTGTTTGAGCGGCTGGTCGAGGAGACGGAGACCGCCCGCGGACAGCGCTTCCTGCGACCTCCCGCACTCGCGTGGGCGGATGCTGGCGACGCTGCGCTCGCGCCACTCGAGCGCGAGCGTCTCGAGCTTCCGCTGCTGCGCTCGGCACCGGGCTTCTTTCAGCTTCGAACGGTCGACACGGCGTTCGCCGACCGCGAGCGAGATCGAATCGTTGCAATCCCTCCGGGCGACGTCTCCGACCTGCGCGTTGCCCTTGCGAGCCTTCTCGACGCGCAGCTCTATCCCGACCTGGTGCGAGACGCGGCCCTGCTGCCGGGAGATCCGGGCCTTGCGCAGCGGGGCATGCTCGCCGCGAGCGCGCGCGCCACGGCAGACGGTGGCCTCGGCCCCGTACCGAGTGGCCCGCGAATGGATCCGTTCTCGGAAGCGGTGCTTCGGGTCACACATCCGGTCGGGACGAGCACGTCGCTCGTGACGCCGATCTTCGCGGCGACCGAGTTCCTGCAGGGGTTCAGCGACCGCGAGGCGCCGTTTCGAAGACCGCCGCTCTCGACCTTCGAGATCCTCGTTCCCGGGGCGTGGGAGCGTGCAGAGCCTCCCGTGCTGCTGATCGGGCCGGAGCCGCGGCTCGGGAGCTGCACCGTCGCGGGTGACGAGAGCCTCGGCGTCTTCCGTCTGGGCGTCGCGCTGATCGAGAGGGGCGGAAGCGTTCCCGGGGTGGCGCTCGGTGAGTGGAGGGGGGATCGCCTCGTCACCTGGCGCTGCGCGGATGGAAGTGCGCCGTGGCTCTACGTCGCCGAGCTCGGCTCGGATCGCGGAGCGGAGGCGCTGCGAGATGCGGCCGAGGCGCTGCTTCCAGCCTCTCTCGCGCGTCCGCTCGCGGCATCGGCGCACGACCGGAGAGCGATCGTCTCGCACGGCGTTCCCGAGGCCGCGCAGCGCGAGTTCGTGGCGGCACTTCGCGGTGAGCCGCTCCGAAGCGCCTCGCAGATCCTTCCCCTCCGGTAGGATCGACGGCCGATGAAGGCCTGGCTCCGGGGACTCTCCGTCGCGCTGATCGCCGTCGCGGTCTATCTGCCATCGCTGGGCGGCGATTTCGTCTACGACGACCTCTATCAGATTCGCGAGAACGACCAGCTTCGCAGCCTCGCGAACGTTCCGGGCTTCTTCGGCGCGGACGTCTGGGCGGCGGTGGGGCTGCCGTTCTCGTCGTACTACCGGCCGCTCATGTACACGACGTTCGCCGTCGAGCTCGCGGTCGCCGGCCCCGACCCACGTGTCTTTCGGTCGACGAACGCCGTGCTGCATGCGGCAAGCGCGGCTCTGCTGCTGCTCTTGCTGCGGCGCCTCGGCGCGTCCGAGGCGGCGGCCTTCCTCGCCGGGCTCTTCTTCGCAGTGCATCCCATGCACGCCGAGGTGGTCGCGTGGCCCTCGGCGCGCCCCGATCTTCTCGTGACCCTCTTCACGCTGCTGGCCGCGTTCGTGTACGCCGGCAGCCCTGCCCGCGAAGGACCGACCCGGGCGCGCTTTCTCGCCGTGGGTGCGCTCACCATGCTCGCGCTTCTCTCGAAGGAGACCGGCGTCGTGGCGCCGGTGCTGATCGGTCTGCTCGCGCTCCAGCGGGCGGAAGGCCGACCGCTCGAGCGAATCGGCGCCGGGGTGCGCGACGCGCTGCCGCTGGTCGCGCTCGTCATCGTCTTCATCGGCCTTCGCAACCTCGCGATCCGGATCTCGGGAATGCCGCCGCTCGTCGGTGAGAACCCGGCGCTGTACCCGTTCCGGACCTGGCCGGAGGCAGCGCTCCGCATCGCCGCAATCGCCGGCCGCTATCTCGGCGTGATGCTGGTGCCCGTCGAGGCCAGCTCGTTCCGCGTTCCGAGCCTCGAGAACGTGCGCTGGGGCCTCGCGCTCCTGCCGCTCGGCTTCGCGGCGATCGCACTCGCTCCGTGGCGCCGTTCGGCGGGCTGGCTGGGGTTCGCCTTCGTCGCGATCGCGCTGCAGAGCATCGGAGTTCCGAGCGCAGGCTATCTCTCGCAGCGCTACGCGTATCTGCCGTCCGTGGGCGTGTGCGCAGCCCTTGGCATCGAGCTGGCGGCGCTCTTCTTTGCGCCGCGCGCGTCCGCGCTTCGGCGCGGACTGGGCGTCGCGACGACGCTGGCCCTGCTCGCCGGCGGCGCGCTTCTCCTGCTTCCACGGGCGTCAGAGTGGGCGAGCGAGCCGCGTCTATGGGCCGCTGCGATCGAGCGGGACCCGGACTCTCCGGCCGCGCTCGTGAACTACGGCTACATGCTCCTCGACCAAGGGCGGTCGAGCGAAGCGCTGGTGCTCTTCCGCAGGGTCGAGCAGGTCGAGCCCGGAGGCTGGGCGGCTCCGTACGGCGAGGCCAACGCGCTCGCTGCGATGGGAAGGACGCAGGAGGCGATTCCGGCGTACCAGCGCGCCATCGGGCGCGCGCCGAAGATCCCGTACCTCTACCAGTCGCTCGGCTTCGCGTACGAGGACCTCGGCGACTTCGCGGGCGCCCGGCGTGTCTACGACGAGGCGCTCGCGCTGTTTCCCAACTCGGCCCTCGGGCAGGGAGTCGTGGGCGTTCTCGAGGCGAAGCGTGGCAACCCGGAGGAGGCACTCGCGCAGACCGAGAGCGCGCTCGCGCTTCGCCCCGATCAGCCGCTCCTGCGGCTCAATCGCGTCGCACTCCTCGCGCAGGTGGGTCGTGTCGACGAGGCGATCGTCGCGAGCGAAGCGCTGCTCGGTGACGCGTCTCTAGCGCCGGAGGCGCAGCGAAGACTCGGCATCCTCTACGACCGCTATCGCAACGACCCGGAGCGGGCCGCGCGCCACTACCGCGAGGCCCTTCGGCTGGCGCCCGATCGTCCCGATGCGGAGCAGCTCCGGCGGCGGATTGCAACGCTCGAACGGAGCCGCGCGGGGTCGTAGCGGCGGCGCGGCGTCGCTCTCAGGAATCCGTAGAGGGTGCTGAGAGATCGATGCCGAGCGTCAGTACCAGCCGAATGCATCCGCCATCCGCAGCCTCGGCTTCGACCGGCAGCCGAATCGTCCTGCCGTCGTCGCACGTCGCGGCGCCCACCGAGACGATGCGCAGTGAGAGCGGCTCCTTCGGCGGCGCCCCGTCCGGCGCCGGCTGCACGAGGCCAGGAGCAGCCGTGAGCGCCGGGGCAGGCGGCGGATCGATGCGGCCCGTCACCTCTTCGAAGGACGCCGGCACATCGGGCTTCGGCGGCGGCGCAGCCGTCCCCGCGCCCGTCGCCGTGCGACGGCTTCGAATCGGCTCGGGCCATTCGCCGGCGATGGCAGCGGCTCCCGGCACGCGAACGGCAGGCGCCGCGGCAGCCGGAGGCTGCGGCGCAGGGCTCGCCGGCTGCTCGAGCGAGCCGGCAGGCTCACGCAGGCTGCGCACGACCGCCTTCGAGATCGTCGACAGCACGTGCAGCACTCCCGCGCCTTCGCTCGCGACCGTCTCGAAGCGCGGAGCGTTCACCGCGCCGAGCCTGCGAGTGAGCGCCTCGAGAGCCGCCCCTGCCGCGAGGTCGCGCCGGTTGATCTGGATCACGAGCGGAATGGTCTCGATCGAACGACCGTAGTCGGCGAGCGCTCGCCGCAGCTCGGTGAACCGCTCGACCGTCGCATCGATACGTTCGGGTCGCGCATCGGCGACGAAGACCAGACCGTCCGCCCGGTCGAGGAGCTGCTTGCGTGTGGGCGCGTGCTCGGGAGCGCCCGGGACGGCCACGATCTCGATGCGAGTGTCGACGCCGCCCACCTCGCCGAGCTTGATCGGCAGCACCTCGTAGCACGTCGCGGGATCGATCCTCGTCGGCACCTCGCGCAGGTCGCCGCGGTGGTCCGGGCGGAGCCTCGCGTAGAGGCGACGCAGGATCGTCGAGACTCCGGCCTGCTCGGGCCCCCAGTAGACGATTCGCGCGTTCACCGCCGCCCTGGTTCCGTGCGCCATCAGATCTTTCCCTTCTTGCTCAGCAGCCGCCGCGCGTGCGTCGAGATCGCCGACGGTACGTCCCGGCTCTTCATCAGACCGAGCAGGTCCTTGTCCTGCAGATAGTTCACGAAGCGCATCGCAACCGGCTGGGGGCACTTCGGGTTTCCGGCGAGCGCCAGCTTGATCTGATAGCTCCGGGTCCATTCGTGGTTCGCCGAGATGAGGCGAAGCACCTCGTCGGTCACGCTGCGCGACTTCGCAAAGCCGGCCACCTCCTGCTCGGTGAGCTTTGGACTGCGAACGACGGCCGACGCGACGATCTTGTTCGTGTCCCGGATCAGCAGCGCGCGAGCCTCCTTGTTACCGGTGCGTGCGAGCTTCACCTTCTGGAACACCGAGAGCGTCTGGAGCAGGGCGTAGAGATTGCCGCGCGTGGCGTCGTCAGCCTCGGCTCCGTCCTCGACGAGGCCCGCAGCGAACTCCGAGACATCGTCGCCCAGGATCACCCGGAGCGCCGCCTCGGCCTGTGCGTCGGTGATGTCCACGGCCGGGAGCGCCGTGCCGGTCGCCGACTCGTCCGGCGCCTCCGAGGCCGGACGAGCGAGACCGAGAAAGGAGAGGATGCGGTCGATGACCGCGCGCCCCGTCAGGGGGTTCGCGCCGAGCGCCTCGACGATCGCCGGGCAACGAAGCATGCGCTGCTGGTTGTGCGAGACGATGTCGACGACGCGCTTGTGGGGTAGGCTGGCCAGGAACGCGATCGTGTCGTCCGCGGCAGCCGAGTTGAGCGCGAGCAGCTCGGTGAGTGACGCATCGTTCGGATGCGTGCGGGCGAGGTGATCGAGGAGCGCGGGGTGTGCGGGCCCGGACGAGACCGTGCCGAGCACGGACGGGGGGAGGGCGAGCAGGCTCTGCTCCGCACGCTCTCGGGCCTCGACGTCGCTGTCGTGCAGCAGCACGAACAGCACGGTCGCGAGCTCGAGCGGCGGAAGCGGCAATGCGCCGCGCGCCGCCATCCGACGCGCCTCGACCGGAGCGTCGTGGCGAACGTACCGCTCCGCCTCCGCAGAGAGGACCAGCTCGATCGCAGGCTGCGAGTCGCTCATGAGTGCGTTCGCGTCAGGAGCTGGCTCCCTGCGTCGCCTTGAACTGCGCGACCAGCTTCTCGCGCTGCGCGGACGGGACCTCGTCGTAGTGCGAGAATTCCATGTGGAAGCTTCCCTTGCCGCCCGTCAGGCTCGTGAGGACGCTGGCGTACTCGAGCATCTCGGCCATCGGCACCTGCGCCTCGATCACCTGCGTCTGACCGCGTGCCTCGCTCGCCTGCACGCGCCCGCGCCGGCTCGACAGGTCGCCCATGATGTCTCCGACCCGAGAGTCGGGACACTGGATCTCGACGTGCATGATCGGCTCGAGAAGCGTCGGCCGCGCCTGCTCGAACGCGGCCTTGAAGCCGTACGATCCCGCCAGCTTGAACGCCATCTCGTTCGAGTCGACGGGGTGGTGCTTGCCGTCGATGCACCGAACGCGCACGTCGACCACCGGGTTGCCCGTCAGACCCCCGTGCTGCAGCGCCTCCTGAACGCCCTTCTCGACGGCAGGAATCAGGTTACGCGGGATCGATCCGCCGACGATCTCGTCGACGAACTGGAAGCCCGTCCCGCGCGGAAGGGGCTCGATCGTGACGTAGGCCACCGCGTACATTCCCTTGCCGCCCGTCTGCTTCTTGAGCTTGCCCTCGACGTTCTCGACCTTGCGCGTGATGGTCTCGCGATAGGGAACCTTCGGCGTCTTGAGTTCGACATCGACCTCGAACATGCGGCGCAGCTTCTGGACCGCCGTCCGGATGTGGAGTTCGCCCATGCCCGTCAGCAGGAACTCGCCCGTCGATGGATCGCGACCCAGATGGAGCGTCGGATCCTCTTCGACGAGGCGGCCGAGTGACGTGTGCACCTTGTCCTCGTCGGCCTTCGCGCGGGCCTGGATCGCGTACGAGATCACACCCTTCGGGATCGTGAGCTCGCGCAGGTGTACGCCTCCCTTCTCGGCCGTGAGCACGTTGCCGGTGTGAACGTCTTTGAGCTTCGCGACGGCGATCACGTCGCCGGGCTCGGCCTCCGGCACCTCGACGTGCTCGCCACCGTGCATCACGAACAGCTTGCCGATTCGCTCGCGTGAGCCGGTCGTCGCGTCGAGCACCGTCATGTCGGGTCGTGCCGTCCCGGAGACGATTCGCAGCACCGAAAGGGTCCCGGCGTAGCGGTCGATGACGGTCTTGAGCACCACGGCGGCAAAGGGGCCGGCCGGATCGGCCTCGATCGGGTGCGCCCTTCCGTCGGCGACGTCCTCGGCCGGCCACGGCCCGCGCTCCGCGGGTGACGGAAGCAGGTCGACCGCCGAGCGGAGCAGGAGCCCGACGCCGGCCAGCGAGAGCGCAGAGCCGCAGAGAACGGGAAGGATCTGGTGCTCGCGGACTCCCTTGGCGAGCGCGCGTCGAATCTCGTCGTCGCCGAGCTCGCCCTCTTCGAGATATTTCTCCAGCAGGGCATCGTCGCACTCGGCGACCGACTCGACGAGTCGCGCGCGTTCGGTGGCGGCGGCCTCGACGAGCTCGGAGGGAATGTCCGTCTCCGCCGGGCCGACGTGCGCCTTCATCGAGAGCAGATCGACGACGCCGCGAAGCGCGCTCTCGGAGCCGATGGGAAGGCAGAGCAGCACGGGCTTCGCGCCGAGCTTTCGCAGCGATTCGACCGCAGCCCCGAAGTCCGCGCGCTCTCGGTCGAGACCGTTGACGAACGCGATCGACGGGATGCCTGCGGCCCCCACGGTTCGCCACATGCGCTCGGTGCCGACCTTCGCGCCGTCGACGGCCGAGACGACGAGAACCGCGCCGTCGAGCGCTGGCACGGTGATCTCGGCATCCGGGATGAAGTTGGGATCGCCCGGAGTGTCGACGAGCGTGAGGTGCTTGCCG
>JADLGR010000124.1 GCA_020849175.1 Deltaproteobacteria bacterium | reverse complement strand
TTCGACTACTCGGGCACGCAGGCGTGCAAGGCGCTGCGCGAGGAGGGCTACCGCGTCGTCCTGCTGAACTCGAACCCGGCGACGATCATGACCGACCCCGAGACGGCGGACCGGACCTACGTCGAGCCGATGACGGTCGAGACGGTCGAGAAGATCCTCGAGCGCGAGAAACCCGACGTGCTGCTGCCGACGATCGGCGGACAGACGGCGCTCAACCTCGCGGTCGAGCTGGCCGAGCGTGGCGTGCTTGCGCGACACGGAGTCGAGCTGATCGGCGCGCGCCTCGACGCGATCCTGAAGGCCGAGGACCGAAATCTGTTCCGCGATGCCATGCGCAGGATCGGCCTCGTGGTCCCGATCTCCGGCTACGCGCGGTCGCTCGACGACGCGCGCAAGATCGTGAAGGAGACCGGCATTCCCGCGATCATCCGCCCGAGCTTCACGCTCGGCGGGGCGGGCGGGAGCGTCGCGTATCGCGTCGAGGAGTACGAGGCGCTCGTTTCGTGGGCGCTCCAGCAGTCCCCGCGGCACGAGTGCCTCATCGAGCAGAGCGTCCTCGGCTGGAAGGAGTACGAGCTCGAGGTGATGCGCGACCGGGCGGACAACGTCGTGATCGTCTGCTCGATCGAGAACTTCGACCCGATGGGCGTTCACACGGGGGACTCGATCACCGTCGCTCCCGCGCAGACGCTCACCGACAAGGAATACCAGGCGATGCGAAACGCCGCGATCGCGATCATCCGCGAGATCGGCGTCGACACGGGCGGCTGCAACATCCAGTTCGCCGTCGATCCCGCGACGGGCGAGATGGTCGTGGTCGAGATGAACCCCCGCGTCTCGCGCTCGTCGGCGCTCGCGTCGAAGGCCACCGGCTTTCCGATCGCGAAGATCGCGGCGCGACTCGCCGTGGGCTTCACCCTCGACGAGATTCGCAACGACATCACGCGTGAGACGCCTGCGTGCTTCGAGCCGACGATCGACTACGTGGTGACGAAGGTGCCGCGCTTCACCTTCGAGAAGTTTCCGAAGGCCGACAGCCGCCTGACGACCCAGATGAAGTCGGTCGGTGAGGTGATGGCGATCGGGCGTACCTTCAAGGAGAGCCTGCACAAGGCGCTGCGCTCGCTCGAGATCGGTCACGCGGGCCTCGAGCGCCCGGCGCTGCCGCCGGGAGAGAAGGGAGCCGAGGCGCTCTGGGAGCAGATCGAGGTTGCGCGTCCGGGGCGGCTGTGGGCGCTCGCCGAGGCGCTGCGGCGCGGCGCGAGCGTCGAGGAGCTGTACCGGCGCTCGGCGATCGATCCCTGGTTCCTCGGCAACCTGCGCGAGCTGGTCGAGATGGAGGCCGATCTCGAGGCGGCTGCGCCCGCGGAACGCGCGCAGTGGCTGCGCCCCGCCAAGCAGGCCGGCTTCTCCGACCGCCGCCTCGCGGCGCTCTGGGAGATGCGGGAGGACGAAGTCCGCGCGCTCCGCCATGCGAGCGGCGTGCGGCCGGTCTACAAGCGCGTCGACACCTGCGGAGCGGAGTTCGAGGCGTTCACGCCGTACCTCTACTCGACTTACGAACAAGAGTGCGAAGCGGCGCCGACGCAGCGACGCAAGATCATGATCCTCGGTGGCGGGCCGAACCGCATCGGGCAGGGGATCGAGTTCGACTACTGCTGCGTCCACGCAGTCTTCGCGCTGCGCGACGCGGGGTTCGAGACCCTGATGGTGAACTGCAATCCCGAGACGGTCTCGACCGACTACGACACCGCGGATCGGCTCTACTTCGAGCCGCTCACGCTCGAGGACGTGCTCGAGATCTACCAGCGCGAGAAGCCCGAGGGCGTCATTGTCCAGTTCGGCGGCCAAACGCCGCTGCGGCTCGCCGTTGCGCTCGAGCGTGCGGGCGTTCGGATCCTCGGGACGCCGCCCGATGCCATCGACCGCGCCGAGGACCGCGAGCGCTTCGACGCGCTGCTCGAGAAGCTCGCGCTGCGGCGTCCGCCGGGTGGCGTGGCGCGCAGCGAGGCCGAGGCCGAGGCCGTTGCAGCGCGGATCGGCTATCCGGTGCTGGTGCGGCCGTCGTACGTGCTCGGCGGGCGCGCCATGGAGATCGTCCACGACGTCGCGTCGCTGCGCGACTACATGCGCTTCGCCGTGAAGGCATCGCCCGAGCACCCGGTGCTCGTCGACCGCTTCCTCGCCGATGCGACCGAGGTCGACGTCGATGCCGTCTCGGACGGCGAGCGCGTCGTGATCGGCGGCATCATGGAGCACATCGAGGAGGCGGGGATCCACTCGGGCGACAGCGCCTGCTCGCTCCCGCCGTATTCGCTCCCCAAGGCCGTGATCGACGAGATCCTCGTCTCGACGCGTCGGCTGGCGCTCGAGCTCGGTGTGAAGGGCCTCATGAACGTCCAGTACGCCGTGAAGGACGGCGCACTCTACGTGATCGAGGTGAACCCGCGGGCGTCACGCACGGTGCCGTTCGTCTCGAAGGCGATCGGTCGCCCGCTCGCGAAGATCGCGGCCCTGGTGATGGCGGGGAAGTCGCTGCCCGAGCTCGGTTACACCGAGGAGATCTGGCCCCGGCACTTCTCGGTGAAGGAGGCCGTGTTCCCGTTCGTGAAGTTCCCCGGCGTCGACGTCCTGCTCGGCCCGGAGATGCGCAGCACGGGCGAGGTGATGGGAATCGACTCGGACTTCGGCCGCGCGTACGCGAAGGCGCAGATCGAGGCGGGCAACTCCCTGCCGACCGGAGGAACGGTGCTGGTATCGGTGAAGGAGGCCGATCGCCCGCGTATCGCCGAGTCGGTCCGCGAGCTCGCCGCGGGTGGCTTCACGGTGATCGCAACGCCGGGGACTGCGCGCGACCTCGCCGCGGCCGGAATCGCGGTCGAGACCGTCCCCAAGCGGGGCCAGGGCAGCCCGGACGTCGTCGACCGGATCGAGCGAGGCGACGTGAGCCTCGTCATGAACACGGTGGGGGCCGATCCGGTCTCGGTGCGGGACTCGTTCACGCTCCGGCGCGCAGCGCTGCAGCGGGGCCTTCCGTACTTCACGACCGTCGCGGCCATCCGGGCGGGGGTCGGTGGCATCCG
This sequence comes from Deltaproteobacteria bacterium, assembly GCA_020849175.1. Classification (GTDB taxonomy): domain Bacteria; phylum Myxococcota_A; class UBA9160; order UBA9160; family UBA9160; genus MYXO. The sequence continues at coordinate 8,447 of JADLGR010000124.1, read as the reverse complement.
CGCACTCCAGCTCGAGTCGATCGGCGTGCGGTCGCTGCAAGAGATCCACCGGGTCTAACGCGTCCCCGCGTCTGCGAGGGCCCGGTTGCAGGCGGGCGTCCGCGGTCGGACCATCCGGGCGTGTCGCCGAGTCCGTTCGCCGAAGCGCTCGACGCGCTGCGCCGCCCGCTCGAGTTCGCAGCCGCCGACGATTTTGCGCGCCTTCCCCGGCTGCGCGGCTTCGGGGCGAGCGTCCGCGCCGCGGCGGAGCGGGCGGAAAGACTCGCGATCCCGCCCGAGGCGCGTAGCCGCATGCGCCGTGTCGCGTCCTGGTTTCCGGACGGCGCGGATGTGTCCGGGATCCGAGAGGCCGTTCAGCGTGCGCTCGCCGAGCTCGCGCCGCTGTCCGCGCCCGACTTCGCAGACTCCGCGCTGGGCCTCCCGCTGACGACACTTCCAGGTGTCGGACCCCGCCGCGCCGAGACGTTTGCGAAGCGAGAGCTGCGGTGCATCGCCGATCTGCTGTTCCTGTTGCCGTCGCGTTACGACGACCGTCGCAGCCTGGTGGCGGTCGGGGCGCTCGAGGTCGGCCGCCGTGCGACCTTCGTCGCGCGTGTTCTCGTGGCGGATTTCACCGCGTCGCGGGGGCGCGGGCGAATGCAGCGCGCCTTCCTGGCCGTGGCCGGCGACGAGACCGGGAGCGTCAACCTCAAGTGGTTCCACGGCGGCGAGCCGATGCGCGAGCGGCTACGGAAGGGCGCGCTCCTGCTCGTGACCGGCGACGTGCGGCGCTATCGCTTCTCGAAGGAGCTGTTGCACCCGGAGATCGAGGTCCTCGAAGAGGCGCCCGCGGTCGGGCAGGAAGGGGCGGGAGCTCCGCGTGACGCCGCCGCGGCGCCTTCGGTCGACCGCCTGCGCCGCATCGTGCCCGTCTACTCGTCGGTCGAGGGCGTGCCGCCGCGGACGCTTCGCCGGCTGGTCGACGCTGCGGTCGCGACGAGCGCCGATGTGGTCGAGGGGTTCCTCCCCGAGCGGCTCGTCCGCGAGCGACGTCTCCCCGCCGTTGCGACGGCCCTTCGCGAGGTGCACGAGCCCGCGCAGGACGCGGAGCTCGAGCCGTATCTGAGGCGACGCTCTCCGGCGCACGAGCGGCTCGTGCTCGAGGAGCTCTTCCTGCTACAGCTCGGCCTCGAGGCGCGACGCATCGGGCGAGCACGCGAGCCGGGGATCGCGCTGCCGCGCGGTGCGAATCGGGTGCGCGCTGCGGCCAGCGGCCTGCCATTCCGGCTGACGGCTGCCCAGGAGCGGGTCGTCCGCGAGATCGACGACGATCTGGCGCAGCCGCACCCGATGCACCGCCTGCTCCAGGGAGACGTCGGCAGTGGGAAGACGGCGGTCGCGTTCCTCGCGGCTGTTCGCGCAGCGGCGAACGCGTGCCAGACGGCGCTCCTGGCGCCGACCGAGCTGCTCGCCGAGCAGCACGAACGCACGCTGCAGCGTCTTGCTGCGTCGGGCGGCGGAGCGACCGCGCTTCGCATTGCCGTTCTGACGGCCTCGCTCTCGCGCGCGCAGTCGCAGACCGTTCGCAGTGCGCTCGCCGCCGGCGAGATCGATCTCGTCGTCGGAACGCACGCGCTGCTCTCGGAAGAGGTGCGCTTCTCGCGTCTCGCGCTCGCCGTCGTCGACGAGCAGCACCGCTTCGGCGTCGCACAGCGACAGGCGCTGCTCGCGCGTGACGCGGAGGGGAGGGCGCCCCACCTGCTCGTCATGACGGCAACGCCGATCCCGCGAACGCTCGCGCTCACGCTCTACGGCGACCTCGACGTGTCGGTGATCGACGAGCTGCCGCCCGGCCGAAGCCCGATCACGACCGACGTGCTCCGCGCCGGCGAAGGGCGGCGCGTTCTCGACCTGCTGCGACAGACCCTCGCACGCGGCGAGCAGGCCTGCGTCGTGTATCCGCTCGTCGAGGAGTCGGAGAAGTCGGACCTTCGCGCAGCCACCGAGTCAGCGGGCAAGATCGCTGCGGCGCTCCCCGGAAAGCGGGTCGATCTCGTCCACGGCCGCGTCGGTGCGGGCGAGCGCGCTGCGGCGATGGCGCGCTTCGAGCGCGGCGAGACCGACGTCCTGGTCTCGACCTCGGTGATCGAGGTGGGTGTCGACGTGCCGAACGCGACGCTCATGATCGTGGAGCATGCGGAGCGCTTCGGCCTCGCGCAGCTCCACCAGCTTCGCGGCCGCGTCGGCCGAGGGGCCCGGCCGGGGACGTGTCTGCTGATGGCGCGAGGCAGCACGGAGGAGAGCGAGGCGCGGCTGCGCGCGCTGGTCGAGACCACCGACGGCTTTGCGATCGCCGACGCAGACCTTCGGATCCGCGGCCCCGGCGAGTTCCTCGGGACGCGCCAGAGCGGGCGAATCCCGAACCTTCGCCTCGCCGACCTGCTGCGCGATGCGGACCTCGTCGCGGTGGCCCGCCGTGCTGCCGCCGAGACGCTGCGAACGGACCCGGGGCTGCAGGGCACCCCGCGCCTTGCACGTGCGGTCGAGCGCCGCTTTGGCGACCGGCTGGCGCTGGCCGGAGTCGGCTGAGGGTGCGAGACGCACGGCTCTTCACACAGCCTGGCGCTCGCGTGACGAGATCCGATGGCATAATGAAGCGCGGCAATCCAGCGCCCTCCTGCTGTGCCGGCAGGAGTCGACACCGAGCGTCTTCGAATGCCGTACCTCATCGTGGGACCCGTCACGCACGAGAGCGCCGTACTGTGGGTGAGGGGGGGGTGGCTGCGGCGTCGCGTTCACGTCCGCACGACGGGCGGTGGGCAGGCCCATGACCGCGAGTTGGTGCTCGCTCGAAGCCGCGACTTCACGGCAGCGGTCGAGATCTCCGGCCTGCAAGCCGGTACGGCATACGAGGTCGAGGCCCGATTCGAAGGGCCCGGGGGGTGGTGCGGGCAGCGCGTGCTCGGGCGACTCCGTACCTTCCCCGCTCCGGATTCGGACGCCCCGTTCAGCTTTCTGCACGCGAGCTGCAACCTGTCGGTCGTATTGCTCACGCAGGCGGGCGCGGTAGCGGCCAGTGCGGTCGGCGCCTTTGCGGCGCTCCACCTGCTGTCGAGCAGCGGCTCGCCGGTCGTGTCGGGGATGCTGCGGGTCGCGAGAGGCGTGCGCGGCCTCGTCGTCGCTGCGCGTGACGCCGCGCGCGGACTGTTTGCCCGTCTCACAGGCCGTCCGCCTCGTGCCCTGCAGCGATCCGGAAGCTCGTTTCCGTTCCTGCGCTTCTTCGTCTTCGTCCTCGAACGCACGGCGTGGTGGCAGCCGAAGCCCGTTCTGCAAAGCCCCTTCGCGCCGCTTGCTCCGCTCCTGCTCGAGAGGTCGCCTCCGGCCTTCATGATCCACGCGGGCGATCAGATCTACTTCGACTTCCCGCTTCCGTCGCGGCAGCCGTCATTGATGGCGTATCGGCGCACGTACCGGCAGGCGTTCTTCGGCGACCCCGACCAGCGCGCGTTTCTCGCCGGCTGCCCGCACTACATGACGCTCGACGACCACGAGGTCGTCGACGGCTTCGCGCGAGACCACGTTCCCATTGTGGGACGAGATCCCGAGGCGTACACCGAACCCGCGCTGCGCGCGTACGACGAGTACGTGGCTTCACGTCAGACGCCGAATGCTGGAACGGGCCACCGCGGCTACACGTTCGAGCACGGAGACGTTCGCTTCCTGGTCCTCGATACGCGTACCCAGCGCATCCGGGGTGAGCGGCGCATGCTCGACGAGGCGCAGCTCGAACTCCTTCTGCACTGGCTCGACGAGCACCGGCAACGGATCAAGTTCGTGGTCTCGAGCGTTCCCTTTCTCGCCGAGCTCAGCGACGCAGCGGACCTGGCCGAAGAGCGCGACGACAAGTGGGCGGGGCGCTTCTACCGCGGGCAACGCGACCGCATTCTCGACTTCGTGCACGAGAAGGGCATCGGTCGTCTCGTCTTCCTCGTGGGCGACATGCACTGCACCTATCACGTGACGACGCAGCTCGGAACCACGGAGCATCGTGTCCTCGTTCACGAGCTGGCCGGTGGCCCGATCCACCAGGCGGCGTACGGGGCGCGGAGCGATTTCCGCGAAGAGATGATCGGGCGAACGGTCCGCGGCGGTGTTCCGCTACGGACCTGGCTTCGCGCGTTCAGCGGCGCCGCCGCGGACGTTCTGCGGGTGAGCGTTTCGCCGGGCCGGCGGCCCGAGGTTCGCTGGCGGGTCGTTCCGACGAGCGATCCGCCGCGCCGCTCGGGTGCGCAGCAGGCGCTCGCCGGACGAATCGACTTCTAGCGGCGTACGCAGTGCGCCCGGCTTCGGCCGGCGCAGTCCTGCAGGCAGATCGGAGCATCATGCACGGCGAGGATCCGAGCTTCGACGCGATCGTGATCGGAACCGGCTTCGGCGGTGCGGTGACGGCGTGCCGTCTGGTTCAGGCCGGGCTGCGCATCTGTGTCCTCGAGCGTGGGCGACGCTTCGAAGCCGATGACGCTCCCGTGTACCGACCCGCCTTCGGGAGCGCAGACGAGGGCGGCGATCCAGGGACCGACACCGACCTCTCTCGTCTGGCGTGGGCCCTCGGACGCGGGGCCTGGGACTTTCGCGACCTCGGCGACGCCATCGTCGCACAGGCTGCTGGATACGGGGGCGGGTCGCTGATCTACGCGAACGTCCATCTGCGCGCGCCGGCCGATGTCTTTGCCGGCTGGCCGATTGCGGCTCGGGATCTGGGCGCGTATTACGACCTCGCGGCCTTCATGCTGCAAGCAGAGCCGATGCCGGAGAGCCTCCTTCCGCGCAAGACGCTCCAGCTCCGCCGAGCGACCGAGAAGTGTCGCAGCACCGACGGGGAGGCCATCTTCTCCTTCTTCCGTCCTCCCCTCGCCGTGCGGTTCCCCTCGAGCGGATCCGACTCGGCGAGCGACAATCGCTGGGGTCGCAAGCAGGGCGTGTGCGATCTGTGCGCCGACTGCTGCTTCGGCTGTGAGAAGCAGGCGCGGAACACCCTCGACACCAACTACCTCGCCATCGTCGAAGACGCGACAGATGCTCGGGGCAATCCGCTGGCCGACGTTCGGACCCAGGCCGAAGTCGTCGCGATCCGCGCGTCTGGCGAGGGACACGAGGGCCCCTACGAGGTCGACTACCTCGACCACTGCTTCGAACGAAGCTCGGACCGATCGCACGTGACGGCGAGAGCCGTCTTCCTCTGCGCGGGCGCCGTGAACACGACCGAGCTCCTGCTCCGGGCCCGCAGCGCGCGCGATCTGCGTCCGACCGGAGAGCCGCTCGGCGCCCGCTTCTACGGCAACGCCGATGCTCCAGCCGTGATCTTCGATGCCGAGGAGCTGCAGGAGTCGGATCGCGGACCGACGATCGCCGGTGCGCTCCTCCATCGCTCGGAGAGCGACTGGCTCATGATCCAGGACGGGGGACTTCCCGGACCGCTCGAGCCGCTGCTCGGCCTCCATCGAAGTCCTCTTCTCGGCGGCCGAAACCGCTTCCGCGAGAGCCGGCGCCATCGCGAGGGGCGCGAGCGAGGCGAGTCGGGTCCGCAGCCCCTGCCGTTCGCGCCGCCCCCGTTCGGTGGGATACACGGCGTGCTCTCGCAGCTCGAGCGCTCCTCGCGTACGTCCCGTCGCTCGCTCGCCCACGTGGTGAGCGCAGAGCTGCATCGGCTCGGTCCCCGCAGTGGCGGCGGACCCGGGGCCAGGCCCGGGCAGTGGGCCCTTCCGGCGCAGCTCGTGGAAGCGCTGGCCGCGGGTCGTGACGAGGTCGCTCTTGCGTCGTCACTCGCGGCCGAGCCGCTCGTCGAGAAGTTCCTGTCGCGTACGGCGAAGAGCCTCGAGAACGGCGCGGCGACACAGCGGATCTTCGAGAGCCTCGGCAGCGCCGTTCAGGGCGCCGCCGGTCTCGATCTAGGGCGACTCTTCTTGCGTCTCGTCGTTCAGCAGGTCTGGGGGAGCGAGGCGGGGCTGATCCAGGACCTCGTCGCCTTCGCGCTCGGCGAGCTCGTCCCCGATCCAGACGCTCCGCTGCGGCATGCGACCGACGCGCTTCGCTGGGCGCTCGACTACCGACTCGGCGACGGACACACCGCCATCTTGCTGTCGATGGGCCGCGACCGAGAGCCGGGACGTCTCGTGCTCGATGACTCGGGGCGGCTCGTCGCACGCATGGCGTCGAGACTCGATTCTCCCGAGACGCGGCTGCAGGAGCGCCTGCTGCGCGATATCGCTGCGTTCGGGCTCGAGGGCGAGCTTCGAACGAATCCGACGTGGACGATTCTCGATCGCCGCTTCACGGTTCACGCGCAGGGCGGGTGCCCGATGGGCGACGGGCCGGACGTGGCGGTGACGGCGCCCGACGGCGAGGTCTTCGGCTGTCCGGGGCTCTTCGTGATGGACGCGGCAGCGTTCCCGACACCGGTAGGTGTCAATCCATCGGCGACGATCGCGGCAGTGGCCGAGCGCAAGGTCGAGAGCTTTCTTCGAACGCGACGCGGACGTGAAGGGTGGAAGGCCCCGGAGCACGACGAGGCGCAGCGCTGGGCGGATGCGCGACGCGCCGACCTCGACCCGTTCACGGCGCTCGATCCGCAACGCCAGCACGCGGAGCCGATCAGCCTTCCGATCGGCATCTGTTTCGAAGAGAGGATGGAAGGGTTTCACGCCCCGATCGATGCCGGTGGCGAACCGGTCACGCACCGCGACGCCGAGAAGTCGGGAATCCGGACGGCCGCAGCCATCCAGGTCGAGCTCGCCGCGGTGATCGACGACCTCGCAGAGTTCCTCGCGAGACAGGAGCGATACGAGGACCGACTCGCGACGCCTGCCGGCGACGAGCAACCGTCGAGCCCGCCGCCCTCCATCCCGCTCACGGGCAGGCTGCGCATCTGCGGTGAGGACGCGACGTCTCCGCACGAACGCGTGCTCGACGTGCTCGCCGGGAGCACGATGACCCTGTTCTCGGGCGGCAGGCGAGCGCGAGACAGCGAGCCCGTCGCGCGCTTCATCGACTACCGGCTCGTCGCCGCCGACGACGCTCGACGGCTCCTGCTCGTCGGTCGCAAGCTCCTGCGCGACGATCCACGGCTCGATGCGTTCGAGGACAGTACGACGCTCTTCTTCGACCTCGTCGAGGAGGAGATTCCGAAGCGGCGTGGAATCCTGAGGCTCCCGGCGCAGGCATTCTTTGGCCTCCAGCTCCCGAGCTTCCGTGTGACGAACACCGCTGATCCCGTGCGCCAGACATGGGCGCTCGCGGCCTTCGGGCATTTCTTTCTCGGCCGACTGGTGCAGGTCTACGCACCGGAGCTCGCCAGCCTCGTGCCGCAGATCGCGAAGGCGGCGAGGCGAACCCATGTTTGATCCGCCGCATCGCGTCGTGTCGTGGCGCTCGACAGGCGGGGTCGAGCTCGTCCTGTATCGGAAGCCGAATCCGGGCGGGGTGCCCGTGCTGCTCCTGCATGGAGCGAGCGCTCGGCACGAGACGTTCACCCTCCCGCGTCCCTTCGCGGGCGCAGCCCGCAGCCTGACCGACTGGCTCCACGAACGCGGCTTCGATCCGTGGCTCCTCGACTGGCGCGGGAGCGCGCGGGTGGTCGACGAGGCGAGAAGCCGGGGTTTGTCCCGCGAGGCGTGGCAGTCGTTCGATCTCGATCGTGCGTCGGCCTGCGACCTCGACGAGGCGCTGGGTGAGGTCGCGCGCACGGCGGCGAGAGACGGCGCCCGAGACGCCGCCCTCGGAATCGTCGGCCACTGCATGGGCGCGGCCGTCGTCGCGCAGGCGATCGCGCAGGGAACGCTCGATCGGCGGCTGCCGGAGCTGCGCGTGTGTTTACTGACGCTCGGTCTCTTCTACGAGGCGCCGGCCGAGAGCCAGCTCCGAAGTCAGGATCCGCTGCTCGAACGCCTGCTCGGAAGCCCGGAGGCTCGCGTCGAGATCGATCCACGCCCGGGCGCCGCGTGGCCGAGCGAGCTCGCCGCGCTCTACGAGAACCTTCCAGTCACGGCGCGACACCGCGCGGCCGAGGCCGCGCCGCTCTCCACGGCCGAGCAGCTCTGCAATCGGGTGAGCTTTCTGTATGGACGGCCGTATCTCGAGGGAAACCTCTTTTCCACACTGCACCACGACGTCGTTGCACTCACCTTTGCGCGGGGCAGGGCGGAGCCGACGCCTGGCGATGTCGTGCGGGGCGTTCGCTCGGGAGCCCAGGCTCGATTGATCGAAGTGATCCGGGGGGCGGGCGAGTGGGCGTGCGCGGATTGCAGCGGCGTTCTCCTCGCAATCCCTGTCGGGGGGACATTCAAACCCGGGGAGGAGATCGATTCGAGGGGACGACGTATCGCCACCTGCGTCGAGAGCGAAGCGATCGAGGCCGAGCTGCCGGCGCAGTTCGGCGCGATTCCCCTCCGTCTCTATGTTCACGCGTGGCG
>JADLGR010000123.1 GCA_020849175.1 Deltaproteobacteria bacterium | reverse complement strand
CGGGTTCCGCGTGACTCGAACTCGCGCGTTCCGGCGACGAGGATCGGGGGCTCGTGGATCGGCTTCTTCGCGTGGTTGAGATGCTTCACGAAGTCGACGATCCCGCCCTCATAGCGGAAGTCGTGGGCTTTGCCGTTGCGTTCGTCGTGGATCTGGATGCGAACGCCGGCGTTGAGGAACGAGAGCTCGCGCAGCCGCTGCGAGAGCACTTCGAATGAGAGCTCGATCGACGCGAAGATCTCGCGGTCGGGTAGAAAGGTGATCTTGGTTCCCGTCTTGTCGGTGGTGCCGACGGCGGTGAGCGCGCCCTCGGGAACGCCGCGGCGGTAGCTCTGCCGCCAGACCTTGCCGTCGCGCCGGATCTCGAGCTGGAGGAGCTCCGAAAGGGCGTTCACGACCGAGACACCGACGCCGTGGAGACCGCCGGAGACCTTGTAGCTGGAGTCGTCGAACTTCCCACCGGCGTGGAGGATCGTCATCACGACCTCGGCTGCCGGCTTCTTCATCTTCGGATGTTCGTCGACCGGGATGCCGCGGCCGTCGTCGACCACCGTCACGCTGTCGTCGGCGTGGATCGTGACCGAGATCTCTCGGCAAAAGCCCGCGAGGGCCTCGTCGATCGAGTTGTCGACGACCTCGTACACCAGATGGTGGAGGCCATCGGGCCCCGTCGTCCCGATGTACATCGCCGGGCGCTTGCGGACCGCGTCGAGACCTTCGAGAACCTGGATGTTTTCGCCGGTATAGGTCGTTTCGGAAGTCACGAAGCGGTCTTTTCCCCTCTCGGACGGACGCGGCGCTGCGGCAGGATCGGGGAGCACCGGCAAGGAAGGTGCGCGGCGCGCCGCAGGACGCCCGAAGGGTAACGCGGGTCTAACTCCCGGTAAAGGCTTCGAATCCTTGGGGTCTGGCGGGCTAGAGGCGCATCGGCATGACGACGGCGAGCGCGTCGAGATCGTCCGTCGGCCGAATCTGCACTGGCGAGAGGTCGTCGATGAGCCCGATCTCGACCTCCTTGGAGCGGAACACGCCGAGGCAGTCGAGCAGATAGCGGGGGTTGAAGCCGATCGAGACGGCTTCGCCCGCGTAGTCGAGATCGATCTCCTCATAGGCCTCGCCGACATCGGGATTCTTCGCCGAGATGCTGAGCTTGCCCGGGGTGATCTGGAGGTGAATACCACGGCCACCATCGGTCACGATCTGCACGCGGCGCAGAACGTGCTCGAGCGTCGCGGAGTCGACGATGACGCGGTGCTTCGAGCTCTTAGGAAGGACCTGGCGGTAGTTCGGGAATTCTCCTTCGATGAGGCGCATCACGAGCTTCACGGCCGGTGTTGCGGCGACGACGCTGTTGCCGGAGAAGCCGAGTTCGATCTCGTCAGCGTCCTGTTCGTCGACGAGACGCTTCAGCTCGCCCATTCCCTTGCGCGGGATGATCACGCCGCTGGCTACGTTCGAGATCTCGGCACCGATCGAGCGGTCGGTATACGCGAGACGGTGTCCATCGGTGGCCACCATGCGAAGCCGCTGTTCGGTCTCGAGAACTTCGAGATAGACCCCGTTCAGGTTGTAGCGGGTCTCGTCCGTCGAGGCGGCATACATCGTCCGATCGATCATGTGGCTGAGCACTGCAGCCTGGAGGCGGACAGTTCGTTCGGGAACGACGGAGGGAAGCGGCGGATACTCCTCGCCACTCGTTCCTGCGAGGACGAAGCGGGATCGAAGGCAGTGGAGTTCGAGATAGGAGTTGGGCGTCGTCTCGAGCACGACCGTCTCGTCGGGCAGCTCGCGGACGACCTCGAAGAGCCGTCGTGCGGCGACGGTGACGCTGCCGGGCTTGTCGACCATCGCGGCATGGCTCCCCACGAGACCAACCTCCAAGTCGGTCGCCGAGGCGCGCAGCGTGCCTCCCTGGCCATCCCGGGTTGCCTCGAGAAACACGTTGGCCAGGATCGGCATCGAGTTCCGCTTCTCGGCGATGCCCTGAACCCGAGCGAGGGCCTTCGAGATCTCGGTCTTCGTGATGCTGAGCTTCATGACTTCCTCGATCTTTTGATTGACCAAGAGAGTAGAGAAGGAGAAGAGCGCAAGCGGTTGGTCGACAACAGGGTCAGAGAGCCGAACGAACTCGGATTACGGGCGTGTCGGCTCGGCGCGCCGACACCCGTGATACGCGTCCTCATGTCCGGTGAGACACCCCACGGCGATGGTATCACGAGGTTTCTTCGTCTCGGGTGAAGATCGAGGGTGGAGATCGCTCGCTTGACACGCCTGCCAGCGCCGGTAGCTTCCGCCGTCCCCAGGGCCCCGGTTGAAGATCCTCGCGGGCCGAGCGCAGGCGGCCATCCGGCGAGCCTCGCGACCAGGGTGAGCAGCGTTTCGGGAGATCGAGCGTCATGAAGCGGACCTACCAGCCGAGCCGGATTCGCCGCAGGCGTGTTCACGGGTTTCGCGCCCGGATGAAGACGAAGGGCGGGCGGACGGTTCTGTCGCGCCGCAGGGCCAAGGGCCGCAAGCGGCTCTCGGTCACGACGCCCGCGAAGTAGTCGTGGAGGCGTCGAGCCGCCGCCTGCGGAGCGGCGACCGCCTGCGCAGGCCGCAGGAGTTCCGGCGTCTCTCGGCAGCGGGAAGGCGGCGGTCGGGCCCGAACTTCGTGGTGCTGTCCGCGGCACGTGAGCGCGACGAAGGCGGCCAGGGGTGCCGTCTTGGGCTCACCGTGAGCCGCAAGGTCGGCGGAGCCGTGGTTCGCAATCGGGTGAAGCGTCGCGTCCGGGAGTGGTTCCGTAACACGCGCGGGTCGATCGGTGAGGGAATCGACTTCGTCGTGATCGCCCGCGCGGGAGCAGCGGGACTCGCGTATCGCGCACTTACGGACGAGCTGGACGGGCTAGTCCGGCGGGCGGACGACCGCCGTGGCTAGGACGGAGGTGTCGCTGCCTGGCCGTGTGGCCCTGCGGGTGTTGCACGGCTATCAGATCGCAATCTCTCCGGTCCTCGGGCCAGCCTGTCGCTTCGAGCCGAGCTGCTCACGGTATGCGGCCGAGGCGATCGAGCGCCACGGCGTTCTTCGCGGCGTGCGGCTCGCCGGCCGGCGTGTCCTGCGCTGCCACCCCTTCCACCCGGGCGGCCTCGATCCCGTTCCGTAGGCATCGATGATCGACAGAAATCTCTTTCTCGCACTCGCTCTATCACTGCTGGTGCTCAGTCTCTGGAGCTACTTCCAGGGCAGCTCGGTACCCACGCCTGCTCCGCCCTCAGGCGCAGAGGAGACGCTACCCGCGCAGACTCCGGGTGCAGAGAAGAGAGTTGAAAACACCACACCAAGCCCTCCCATTCCGGTCACGAAGCGACCAGAAGCTGCGCCGGAGGTCGAAGGCCCCGAGCAGCTCGTCGAGATCGAGACCCCGCTCTACCGCGCAGCCGTCTCGTCACGCGGCGCCGAGCTGCAGCGCTGGGAGCTGGCCGAGTTCTTCGATGCGTCAGCGCCCGGCCACCCACGCGTGGTGATGACGACAGCGCAGCCCGGCGACGTAGGAGCGCTCGCGACCCGGTTCGAAGAGCTGGGAGTTGGAGACTGGAGCAAGGCGCCGTTCTCTGTGTCGCGTCCCGAAGCGCGAACGATCGTCTTCGAACGAACGCACTCGGGCATCTCGGTTCGCAAGACCTTCGTCTTCGATCCGGAGAACTATCTCCTCACGCTCCGGGTGCAGGTCTCGAACGCAGCCACTGCTGCGATCTCACCCGTGTTCGAGACTCTGTGGCCGGAGCGCGCGTCGACGGAGCGCGACTTTTCCGACTATGCGCTCGTGGCGTTCCAGGACGGGAGCCTCCACAAGCAGCTCGTGTCCGCGACGGGCAGCGCCGGCTTCTTCGGAAGCCTGTTCTCGAACGGCCCACCGCAGGATCCCGTCTATGAGGGCAACATCGAGTGGGCGGGCGCGGATACCCGTTATTTCCTCGCAGCCATGCTGCCCGATCTTCCGCGCGAGGCATCGGCTCGTTTCGTCACGCTCGCGGCGGGTCAGGCCGCGCAGACGAGGCTCTCGTTCCAGCCCGTAGCGATTCCGCCGGGTCAGTCGGCTGAGCGCGAGATTCGTGTCTACATCGGACCGAAACAGACCGCGCTGCTCGAGGCGGCCGGTAGCGATCTCGATCGCTCGATCGACCTCGGGTACAGCTGGATGGCGCCGCTCACGAAGCTCTTCATCTGGCTGCTTCGTGCGCTCTACGCGCTGATCCCGAACTACGGCGTCGCGATCATCTTGCTCACGATCCTCGTTCGCGTCGTGACGGCACCGCTCACGACACGACAGATGACCTCGATGAAGCGGATGCAGGCGCTCCAGCCGCGAATCAAGGCGCTGCAGGAGAAGTACGCCGACGACCGGCAGAAGCAGTCCGAGGAGATGATGAAGATCTACCGCGAGTCGGGTGTGAACCCGCTCGGGGGGTGCCTGCCGATCCTCCTTCAGTTCCCGGTCTTCGTCGGCCTCTACTACGCGCTACAGAGCTCGATCGAGCTGCGGCAAGCGCCGTTCTTCGGCTGGATCCACGATCTGTCGGCGCCGGAAGCGCTCTTCACGATCCCCGGGATCGATCTTCCGGTTCGGCTGCTCCCGCTCATCATGGGCGCGAGCATGGTGCTCCAGCAGAAGCTCTCGCCGCAGCCGACGGCCGACCCCGCACAACAGCGCATGATGATGACGATCATGCCGGTGATGTTCACCGTTCTGTTCTACCAGTTCCCATCGGGTCTCGTGCTGTACTGGCTCGTCAGCAACCTTCTGGCTTCCGGACACCAGTACTGGCTGACCCGATCACCCTCGCCGGCCGCCGCGGTCTCACCGACGGCGGCCCGCGAGCGCGACAAGCGATAGGAGAGCCCATGTACGACGCGAGGAACGAGGCGCGCGAGTTCGTCGGCGCCACGAGGGATGAGGCGGTGGCGAAGGCGTGCGCGCACTTCGGGACGGATGAGGGCGGGCTGCGCGTGCGGCTGCCCGAGACCGGAGAGGTCTACGGTCTCGCGGCGAGGGTCGTCATCGTGGCGATGCCGGCGGGAGCGACGGTGCGGCGAGGACCGCCGCCGGCACCGACTGGCAGGCGCGACGAAGCTCCGCGTCGCGACCGGGGCCCGAGGGAGGGCCGCGAGGGGGGGCGCGAAGGTCGCCGGGAGCGGGAGGGCGGGCGCCCGCAGCGCGAGTTCGAGCGTCGCGCGGCTCCAGAGTCGGCTGACAATGGGCCTTCGACGGGAACAGCCCGAACCGATCTGACCGAGACCGGGAGCTTCGTGCTCGGCGTGATCGAGCGTCTCGGCGTCGGCTCGTTCGAGGTCTCGCAGACGACGGATGGTGAGCTGAGCGTGATCCAGCTCCGCGGCGGAGCAGCAGAGCGCCTCGCCAGCGGCGACGGTCGCGCACTCGACGCCGTGCAGTTCCTCGTCAATCAGGTCGGCCTGCGCCTCGACGAGAACGCCCGGCGGATCGTCGTAGACGTCGAGGGTGAAGGCGAGGGGCGTGAGGGACATCTCGAGCGACTCGCGGAGCGCGCCGCACAACGCGCGCGCGAGACCGGGCGCTCGGTGGCCCT
>JADLGR010000122.1 GCA_020849175.1 Deltaproteobacteria bacterium | reverse complement strand
GGTGTCGTCGCCGTCTCCGTCGGTGCGCAGCACGCGGGCGTCTCGTGCGTACTCGCCGTTGAGCTGGAAGCTGACGCGGATCCCGTGGCGCTCGGCCTCGTCACGCATCCACAGGATTTCGGCGCGATGCCGCGCGTAGCGCTGCGCTTTGATCGCCCACCAGTCGGGCCGTCCGACCTCGGCGGCCGAGAGCTGGTAGTCGTGTCCGTGAACGTTGAAGACGACGTAGATCGGCGGCCAGTAGCCGGGATCGCCGCAGGAGAGAAGGCAGGCGGCGGCCGAGACGAGCAGCGGTGCGAGCGTGCGCAGCGACATGGGGTCTTCTCCCGGGCAGCGGCGTCCATCCGAGCGGAGGGCCGCGTGTACTCCCCTCAACCCGGCTCTGCTCGCGAGGTTGCGCGACGTCCGCCCGATCGCAGCGCGCTGGCGTTGCGCCGACGGGCTCGTCGGGTAGATTCGGCCCGCTCGATCCCGTCCTTCTCCCCGGTCGTCTAACGGCAGGACAGCAGGCTCTGAACCTGCGAATGGTGGTTCGAATCCATCCCGGGGAACCATGCCCGCGCCGCGGATCACTCCTGGGGGCTCAGCGCCGTGACGATCCAGCTCGCCGAAGGCATACGAACGCCGTCCGGCGTGAGGTAGGGCTCGATTGCCTGTCGCACGGCCTGCTCCACCTGCGACTGCTTCTCGGGGGTGAGTGCCGCGTCCGCCAGTGCCGCCGCAGCCGGCCCCATCGCCACCAGGAATCGCGCGGCGTCGTTCACATCGGGGGGACCCACGAGCAGCGTCTCCTCCACCGATTCGACGCCGACGTCCACGAAGCCCGCCTCCTCGAGGATGCGCGTCACGCGCGCCGCGTCGGCAAAGCCGAACGGGCCCGGTGCTCCAGGCGGCGGCGGGGCGGGCAGCGGGACCAGCGGCGCCACGGCGGTCAGCGGCACGAGCATCCAGGGATTGCGCGTGAGCGCTTGCCAGCAGACGAAGGCGAGCCGTCCGCCGGAGCGCAGCGCGCGACGCAGGTTCGTGAAGGCCGCTTCCGGCGCGTCGAAGAACATCACGCCGAAGCGCGAGAAGAGCACGTCGAAGTGCTGCGGGAGCGAAGCCGTCTGCGCGTCGGCCTGCTCGAAGCGAACGTTCGTCACCCCCATCTCCCGCGCGCGTTCGCGGGCGCGCGCCAGCATCGGCGCCGAGAGATCGATTCCGAGCACCTCACCCGCCTCGCCGACGTGCGCTGCCGCGCGCAGCGTCGTCTGACCGCAGCCGCAGCCGACGTCGAGGACGCGCTCGCCGGGACTGAGCTGCGCCGCCGCGAGCGCGCGCTCACCGAGCGGTGCGATCTGACGGTCGATCACATCCTGCACCCTCACCCAGCGAGGTCCGCTGACCTCGTTCCAGTAGTGATGCATCGCGGCGTTCGCGACGGGAGTGCTCGTCACGGGGTTCCTCCGGTGGGCACGGCAGCGGGCGAGTATGCCCGATCCCGCTCGCGCCGGCGCACGATCGGCGATGGGAGGAAGTCTTCAATCAGGCGCAGAGGACGACGAGGACAGCGCCGGCCGCGAGCGCCGGGCCGAAGCCGAAGGGCGCATTCCAGTCGCGCTGCACGAGCATCCACGCGAGACCCAGTACGAGGCCGGCCGCGGCCCCGACCACGAGGGCCTCGACGACTCCGACGGGCCCCAAAAACGCGCCGATCGTCGCCATCAGCTTGACGTCGCCGAAGCCCATGCCGGGGAACCACGTCCAGTAGTCGAGCGCAGTCGGTCGCGGAAAGTCCTCGCCGTCACCCGGCCAGTGCGGAAACCGCCTGCCCGCCGCAGCGCAGATGCGCGCATGGGCGAAGCCGACGATCCAGAGCATCGAGAAGCCGAGCCCCGCGCCTGCGACGCTTCGCAGCAGCGCCGCCGCCGCGTCGCCGGAGGCGGCCCACGCGCACAGCGGCGCGAGAGCGAGGCCGGTGACGAGGCCACCGATCGAGATCGCGTCGGGGATGATCTGGTGCTCGAAGTCGATTGCCGCTGCGGCGATCAGGAGCGAGACGAAGACCGTGAAACGAAGGCCTTCCGGACTCGCGCCGTAGCGCATCGCGACCGCGAGCAGCGCAGCGCCCGTCACGAGCTCGAGCGCCGGATACCGCAGCGGGATCGGCTCGCCGCAGCCGCGACAGCGTCCCCGGAGCGCGAGGTACGAGAGCACGGGAACGTTCTCGAGCGCTGTGATCGCATGACCGCAGCGCGGACATCGCGACCGAGGGCGGACCACCGATTCGCCGCGCGGCAGGCGGTGGATCACGACATTGAGGAACGAGCCCACCAGAAGCCCGATGCCGAACGCGACGACGCCGAGCGCGTACGAACCGTCCCCGGAGAGCTCCGCCATCGGCGCGACGCTACTTGAAGTCGCGCCGGTCGAACACCACGACGGCGAGCGCCAGCAAAGCGCCGCAGTAGCCCGCACCATAGAGGAGCGCGAGCCCCACCTCGTGCCCCGACACCGGCAGGGCGTGCAGCGCCTGCGTGGTCAGGTTGAAGCTCTCGAGGTCTGGGAGCACGCGGTAGAGCGCAGTCGCGACGAGGCGCACTCCGCCATCGTCCGAACGCGCACCGAGATCGCGCAGGTCGCGTGACAGGTGCCCGAGGACGTAGAGACCGGTCGTGAACAGCGCCGCGAGCATCGGCGTCGTGAAGGCCGAGAACAGCGTCGCGAATGCGACGATCACGGCGAGCTCGACGGCGGCCAGACCGAGCGCGAGGCCGATCTGATGCGTGAGCGGAGCTCCGGCAAGCCACGAGACCGCCACGAAGGCGAGTCCCATGATCACGAGCTGGATCCAGATGGTGGCGACGAGCCCGAGATACTTGCCGAGCAGAAACTCGCAGCGCGAGATCGGCTTCGAGAGGATCGTGTAGATCGTTCGCCGCTCGACCTCGCGATGGATGAGCCCGATGCCGACGAAGATCGCGATGGCGGCGCCGAACAGACGGATCGCCGCGAGGCCGACGCTCTGCAGGATCCGCTCTCTCTCGACGTAGGTGAGCGTCGAGAGCAGGACGCCGGTCCCGATCAGTAGTACCGCGAAGAACAGCAGGGTGTAGAGAACGCGGCTGCGGACGGCCTCGCGCACCGTGTTCGCGGAGATCACTGCGATGCCCACGGGAGAGATCACGGGGGTCCTCCCGGCCCTGCATCACCCCCCTCGCGAACAGCCGACAGGAAGATCGATTCGAGCGACGCTCCGCGCGGCGTGACCGACACCACCTCGGCTCGGCCGTCGAGCGCCTGTGCGAGAACGTCGTGGATCGCCTTCTCGTCGACGTGCAGCTCGACGTGCTCGCCGCGGCCGGTGAGCGGACCCCAGCGCGCGTCGAGCCCTGCGGCGAGCTCGAGCGACACCCGCGCGAGCACGACGTCGGCCTTTCGCTCGTCCGAGTGGAGGAACTCGGCGATCGGCCCCTCGTACCGGATCGCCCCCTTCACGATGATCGCGACGCGGTCGCACAGCATCTCGACGTCGGAGAGGATGTGCGTGTTCATGAAGACCGTCTTGCCTTCGCCGTGCAGACGCAGAACGAGGTCGCGAATCTCCTTGCGGCCGATCGGATCGAGTCCGCTCATGGGCTCGTCGAGAAAGACGACCGAAGGGTCGTGGACGAGCGCCTGCGCGATGCCCACGCGCTGCAGCATGCCCTTCGAATAGGTGCGCAGCCGTGCGTCGCCGGCGTGCTCGAGACCGACCCACGCGAGAAGCGTCTCGACCCGCTCGCGAATGCGGCGTCCAGGAACGCCCGAGAGCCGCGCGTAGAAGCCGAGGATCTCGCGACCCGTCAGGTACTCGTAGAAGTACGGGTTCTCGGGGAGGAATCCGACGTGTCGCCGAAAGGCGGTCTCTCCGACGTCGTGACCGAGAATCGTCGCGCTTCCCGCGGTCGGTCGGATGAGCCCCATGAGAAGCTTGAGCGTCGTCGTCTTGCCGGCCCCGTTCGGTCCGACGAAGCCGAAGATCTCGCCTTCCCGCACGCTGAACGAGATGCCGTCCACGGCACGCTTGCGGCGCAGGCCGAGCCCGCTTCGGAACTCCTTCGCGAGCCCCTCGACGCGCACGATCTCGCCGGCGTTCACTGCGCCTCCGTGTACGGCACGAGCTTGACGCCTCTTTGCCGCTCGCGCTCCTCGCGGACGGCTGCGTGGAGCAGCGGCTCGTAGCGAACGCCGTACCACGATGAGACGATCCGCCCCGAGGCCGGATCGATGACCCATTCCCAGCCGTGGATCTCCGGCGGAGTGGCGGGCAGCACCGGATCGGGCCCCTGCGCCAGATCCTCGACGCGCGAGATGTCTCGCCCGCGTCGCCGGCGAAACTCCTCGCGCGCAGCGTCGAGCGAGCGCGCGATGCGCTCGGTCTCGATCTCGTCGAGCGCCTTCTCGTACTCGGCCTTCTCGTACGGGTCCTCGGCGTTGGCCGCCAGCTCCGCGAGCATCGCCGCCGAGACCTCGAGGCCATCGCCCCCTGCACGAAGGCGTGCCACGAGCTGTGGCAGATACCGCGGCGAGCCCGGAAGGCTCGCTGCCCGCTCCATCGATTCGGCGGCCGCTTCGTTCTCTTCGAGATAGAAGAAACGGTTGAAGCCCTGGTAGAAATGGTTGCGCCACTCGTCGGGATGGTGCTCGATCCCGCGCGTCAGCATCGCGTCCGCCTTCCGAACGCTCTCGGGGCTGTCGGTCATCCAGATCGCGGCGAAGCGGTACGGGTGATCGACCCACGGATCGAGCGTCGTGACCACGTCGACGAGGCGGCCGAGCAGCGGCGCGCTGCGGCTCGGATCGGCGATCGAGGCGCCGACCACCTGCACGGCCTGCAGCCAGTGGTAGTCGGATACGACGCTCTGGAAGCCGATCGAGGCGACGCGCGCGAGCTCCGGCTGTGGCACCCACAGCGCGTCGCCGTCGGTGCCGTCCTGCGTCGCGATTCGCGCGTGTACCGTGGCAGTAGTCACGACGAACGCCGCGAGGAGCAGCGTTCGAAGCGCTCCGGTACGCGAGATCACAGCCACGACGCCCCCCCACCGCCGCAGTCGATCGGTCCTTCCCGCCCGCGTCTAGAAGTCGTCGGCCGCCGCGTTCCAGGCGACCTGGTCATAGACCGGCGTGCCGTTCTCGACCGGCGTGCCGAAGCCGAGTCCGAGGCCCTCCGGACAGACGCCGCCGAGGTCGTCGCGATGAACGTACATGAGCGCCGAGACGTTCATGTCGCCATCCACGTCGCCGTACGCCGTTGCCGTGAAGCAGGCCGTGCAGCCGCACGCCGCATTCACGTCGTAGTCGTAGTACACGTTGCCCTCGGGTCGGAAGCCGACGCTCGCGAAGGCGGTGTCGGCCGCAGGCGTCCACGGTCGCTTGGCTGCGCCGAGACCTCCGCCCGGCTGCGGTGCGCCCGTGTTCGCGTACAGACCGTTGGTGGCGAAGTAGCTCGACTGGGCTTTCGCGACGGCGGCGAGGTTCGCGTACGCCTCGCTGCGTCGCGCCCGGAGCTGATAGCGCGAGAACGACGGCAGAGCGATCGCTGCGAGCGCTCCGAGGATCGCCACCACCAGCACGAGCTCGATCAGCGAGAAACCGGCGCTGGGACGACGAGGACGCTTCATGTCGTGCTCCCGATGCTCTGCGGTGAACCGGCTGGGTGTAACTGGAGGGGGGTCGGGCCACGCCCGACCCGCCTCGAACGAGCCTTAGAAGACGCTCTGGCCCGACGTGCCGTCGCAGGGCCCGACCTGGTTCGGCAGGTTGGCCATCGACGTCGTCGGATCCCACACGCCCGCGCAAGTGAGCGAGCCTGCGACCGTCGGAGCGGCGCCACCCGCGGTACGCGCGTAGCCCCAGAGCTGGTTGACGCCGTTGGCGTCGATGTCGGCCTGCGCGTCGGCCGTGTAGTCCGTCGCCATCGAGTTGACGGCGTACCGGAAGTACACCTGCCCCTCGGGCGCCCAGCCGATGGTGTTGAAGTTCGCGCCCGCCGCACCCACGTCGACGAAGTTCTGCTTGGACGAGGACGGAACGGCCAGCATCGCCGGCGAGATCGCGGCCGTGATGTAGGTGCCGTACTCGGCGAAGTACGACTCCTCGGCGGTGCGAATGCCGGCGAGGTTCGTCTTGCCTTCGCTCGACTTCGAGCGGAGCTGGAAGCGGACGAAGTTCGGAATGGCGATCGCGGCGAGAATGCCGATGATGGCGACGACGATCATGAGCTCGATGAGCGTGAAGCCGCCGCGGCGCCTTGCGAGAAGTCTGGTCATCATGATGTTCCTTTTCCTGCTCGAGCGCCGACGACGCGGAGCGCTCTGCTCCGGCGCCTCCCGTCTCCAGGCGACGGCTGCTGGCGCGCTCGACTCCTGGGCTGAATGCAGAAGCAACCCCCGTGCCACCGCTGCCGCCGTCCTCGTTTCGATCGGCAGCTTCGAGAAAAAGCTGAGGCCCCGGCCAGCGCCGCGCCCGCAGCTGCCACCGGCAAGACGACGCCGGCTTGCGTCTGCGTGCGAGCCGAGGTGACGAAACGCGGCTCGGCCGCGCGGGGAACGTCACCCGGGAAGGCGATCTGCTGAGACCGATCGAAGGAGTGACCGGATCGCGAGTGCCGCCGTGTCGTGGATGGCAGCGTGCGACGCGAGAGACGAGAGGGCGGCTCTCGTGGCGGGCCGGCGATGCCGGCGCGCCACGAGAGCGTGCGGCCTTAGAAGGTGCTGCGGCCCGAGGTGCCGTCGCAGGGCCCCACCTGGTTCGGGAGGTTGGCCATCGAGGTCACCGTGTCCCACACGCCGGGGCACAGAAGCAGGCCGGCGAGCGTCGGCGCCATGCCGTTCGACGTCCGCGCGTAGCCCCAGAGCTGGTTGACGCCATTGGCGTCGATGTCGGCCTGCGCGTCGGCCGTGTAGTCCGCCCCCATCGAGTTGACGGCGTAGCGGAAGTACACCTGCCCCTCGGGCGCCCAGCCGATGGTGTTGAAGTTCGCGCCCGCTGCGCCCGCGTCGACGAAGTTCTGCTTGCGCGACGCCGGAGCGGCGAGCATCGCCGGCGAGATCGCTGCCGTGATGTAGCCGTTGTTGGCCGCGAAGTACGACTCCTCGGACGTGCGGATACCGGCGAGATTCGTCTTGCCCTCGCTCGACTTCGAGCGGAGCTGGAAGCGGACGAAGTTCGGAATGGCGATCGCGGCGAGAATGCCGATGATGGCGACGACGATCATGAGCTCGATGAGCGTGAAGCCGCCGTGGCGCCTCGAGGAGAGTCCGGTCATCACGATTACCCCTTCCTGCGCGAGCGCCGATGGTGGCGGGGCTCCCTGCCCCGCTCCCTCCGTTCTTCGACGACGGCCTCTGGCGCGCTCGACCCCTGCCTTGAGCGCGGGAGAACGTCCCTCCGCGCAACGGCTCTCGCCGCTGCGAGGCGAATCGGCACTCCCGGCCAGAAGCTGAAGCGTCCATCGACCGCGACGCGAGGGGGTGTAGTGGGCGTCTCGGGTCAAGCCCCGGGGAGCCCCCGCCGAAACGTGGAGGACCTGCCTCGCGCGCGGCGCGGGGCGTGCGTGGGGGGCCAATGGGTCGCCGGTCGTCGGTCGTCGCCTGTCTCGTGTTCTCGGGGCTTGCAGCCCTCGTCTACCAGGTGATCTGGACACGGCTTCTCGGCCTTGCCTTCGGAACGACGACCGAGTCGATCGCGACCGTGCTGGGTGTCTTCTTTGGCGGAATGGCGCTCGGCAACCTCGTCGCAGCGCGCCGCCTTGCGCGCGTGCGGCGACCGTTGCGTGTGTATGCGCTCCTCGAGCTGGCGATCGGGCTCTTCGCGCTCGCATCGCTCCCGGCGCTGCGCGGACTCGACGATCTCTTCGCAGCGCTGGCGGCGCAGCACGGTCCGGGGCTCTCGGCAGGCCTTCGTCTGCTCGCGGCTGCGATCGTGCTGCTTCCGCCCACGATGGCGATGGGCGCGACCCTGCCGGTCGTGGCACGGGGACTGGTCGCAGAGGACGGCGCGCTCGGTCGCTGGAGCGCGATCCTGTACGCCGCGAACACCTTCGGAGCGGTGCTGGGCGCGTACCTCTCGGGCTTCTGGCTGCTCCCGCAGCTCGGGCTCACGCGCTCCGTTTGCGCCGCGGCGGCCGTGAACGTCGCCGTCGCGCTGGTCGTACTCGCCGTCGCGGGCGGATTGCGCGTCGCTCGCTCGACCGCAGGGCCGCACGACGAGTCACGATCCGATCCCGAGCAGGCACACCGCAGCTCGCGAGCGCCGTTCCTTCTCTTCTTCGGCGTCTCGGGGTTCGTCGCGATCGGCTACGAGATCGTCTGGTCGAAAGTCTTCGGAATCGTCATGGAGGGAACGCTCTACGGCTTCTCCGCCGTGCTCTCGGCGTATCTGCTCGGGATCACCCTCGGGAGCCTCGCCGTTGCGCCTCGCGTAGATCGCATCCGCAATCTGCCCCGCGCCTTCGGCCTGCTTCACCTCGCGATTGCCGCCTCGGTGACCGCAGGGATGGCGGCGATTCCCTATCTGCCCTTCGCGCTGCGGTACCTCGCAGAAGCGAGTGGCGGCGGCGACGCCGTCCACCTGCTCTTCGCGCTCGTCGCACCGATCGTGCTGCTGCCGACGGCCCTGTTCGGCGCGGCCTTTCCGGTCCTGATTCGAATCTACACGCAGCGCGCCGAGCGCGTGGGCGAAGGCGTCGGTATTGCGACTGCGGTCAACACCGCGGGGAGCATCCTCGCGAGTCTCGTCGTCGGCTTCTGGATGATTCCCGGGCTCGGCATGGACGCGACGCTGTATCTGCTGCTCCTTCTCGATCTCGCGATCGCGACGGTCGTGTTGCTCGGGTTCCAGGCGGGGCCGATCCGCAAACGCACCGCTTCGGCCGGACTCGCGGCGGCCGTGCTCCTCGGCGTCGCGTTCTTCTTCGGTGGTGTCGGCGCCGAGAAGGCGATCGCAGGAAGAACCCTCGCACGTTCGTCGCTCACCGACTACGAGGAGAGGCTCGATCGCGTCGACGATTCTCGTGCGTTCCTCTCGGAGGGCAGAAGCTCGATCGTGACGGTCCACGAAACGCCACTCGCGCGGACGCTGCGGAACAACGGGCTTCCCGAAGCGGGCGTGATGCTGGGCCCGCCGTATCTCGCGCGCGAGACGGTGCTTCTCGGCGTGCTGCCGTACCTGATCAGCCAATCGCCGGAACGAGCGCTGGTGATCGGCCTCGGCGGCGCCAATACGGTCGATGCCCTCGCGAGGACCGGTCTGTCGTCGATCGACGTCGTCGAGCTCGAGCCGGGCGTCGTCGACGCCGCGCGCGTGCTCTACGCGGGCCGCGAGAGCCCGCTCGACGACCCGCGGGTACACGTCCGGATCGGCGACGGGCGGCACGAGCTCCTGCTCGGTCGCCAGCCAGGCGGCCCGCGCTACGACGTGATCGCATCGCAGCCGAGCCATCCGTGGGTGGCCGGCGCAGCAAATCTCTTCACCGAGGAGTTCTTCGCTCTCGCGCGCGAGAGCCTCACACAGGACGGCGTCTTCGCACTCTGGGTCAACGGCTTTCGTACGGATCCGGAGTCGATCCTTGCGCTCGTCACGAGCTTCGAGCGCGTCTTTCCGGGCGCCCTGCTGATCGACGCAGGCTGGGCGAAGCCGCGTGATTCGCTCCTCCTGCTCGGCGCGCACGGGCCGATTCGGATCGACGCGGCGCGGCTCGCTGCGCGGATCGAGGAGCCGCGGCTTCGTGAGCTCCTCGGCCTGTTCGCACTCGACCGCCCGGAACGTCTGCTCGCGCTCTCCGAAGGCCCGGCGGCGACGTTTGCAGCGCTCTCTCCCGCTGCATCGAACACCGACGACAACGCATTCATCGAAACGCGCATCCCGCGTCGTCTCGAATGGTCGGCCCTCGACTTCGGCGCCATCGAGGCTCGGCTGTCGGACGCAGCGCCCGTATTGCCTCCGATCGACGGGAGCGCAGACGTGGCAGCGATCGCTCGCGGCCTGATCGACAACGCGGACGGTCGCCCCGGCGGGATGTCCGAACGCGTCTGGCCTTACGCGCGCCGACTCGACCGGCTGCTGCGCGCGCACGGCGCTGCGCTCGACGAGACGACGCGCGAGGTGCTTCGCGCCGATGCCGGGACGCGGGGTACGGCGAGCGAGGCGGAAGCGGTCGCCCGCCTCCGGACGCTCGCGCAGTCCGCGCCAGGGCGCCCCGAGCCTCTGCGCGCGCTCGGCCTGCACCTCGCGCTCCGGAAGCAGGACTTCGCGGCCGCGGCAGCGGCGTTCGCGGCCGCCTTCGCGCGTTCTGGAGAGTCGCAGGACGCTTTCGACGCCGGCCGCGCCCTTCACCACGTCGATCCGTCGCGCTCGTTCGAATGGTTCGACCGGATTCCCACGGCCGACCGACCACGCTTCTCACGTCTCGCGGTCTACGATGCAGAGCGAGCGCTCGCAGCCGGAACGCGAGGCGCTTCGCTTCGGCCCTTCTACGACGCGCTGGTCCGTCATCGCAATACGGCGCAGGGTCGCGTGCTGCCCGAGCTACCCGAGCTCCTCGCGCGCGTCGCCGGCGCCGCAGGAGATGCGGACGCCGCACGTCTGTGGAGTGACGTCGCGTTCCAGCAGCGTCTCGCGCGCGGCTCGGCTGCGCTCGGCCGCGCGCGAACGGCGCTCGAAGCCGGACACCTCGAGGCCGTCGAAGCGCCGCTCGCCGAGGCGCAGCGAGCGCTCCCGGCCGACGCGCGCGTGCTCGAGCTGCGTGCGCGTCTCGCGCGCGCGCAGGGGGATCCGGCGGCTCTCGATCGTGCGCTCGGAAGGCTGCGCGATCTCGCTCCCTCGCTCGAGATGGCGATCGTCTCCGAGAATCGGTTCCGCGTGCAGCTCGGACTGCCGCTCCTACCACCACGTTCGGCGGCCGATCTGTTCGTGCGACGTCCCTGATCGCCGTCGCCGCGCTGGTTGACAATCCTCCCGGCCGCTGGCTACGGTGCCGCTCTCGCACCGAGACGCTCCCATCGTCTAGTGGCCTAGGACGGGGCCCTCTCAAGGCCCAAACACGGGTTCGACTCCCGTTGGGAGCGCCACCTCTCGCGGGCTGCGCAGGGCGGTCCGGGCGCGCCCGCGGCCCCATCCGGGCGTCGGAGATCATGACCGAGTTCGCCTTCGCATTCCTCGACTGCGAGTTCGGCGGCCTCGATCCGGACCTTCACGACATCACCGAGATCGGCGTGATCCTCACGGACTACCGGCTCGCCGAAATCGGCTCGGCCGAGTGGAAGGTGCGCGCACGTGAGGGCCGGGTGACGGCACAGTCCGCCCGAATGTCGGGTTACGACCCGCTGGCGTGGGCGAACGCGAAGGGCATTCGCGAAGTCCTCCAGGAGCTCACGGCGATGCTCCCGAAGGACCGCAAGGTCGTTCCGGCCGGGCAGAACGTTCGCATGGACGTCATGTTCCTCGAGCGGGCCTTTCGAAGCTGTGCGCTCCCCAACCCGTTCGACTACCACGTCATCGACCTCGCAACGCTCTACTACGCGTGGTCGCTCGTGAAGGGCGATCCTGTCTCCGCGCTCTCGCTGCGACAGGCGGCAACGAGTGCGGGGCTGTCGGACGGGCCCGTCGCCCACCGCGCCCTCGCCGACGCGCGTCTCACCCTCGAGACGTTCCGCCACTACGTGGGGAG
>JADLGR010000121.1 GCA_020849175.1 Deltaproteobacteria bacterium | reverse complement strand
CGGCGACCCGACCCGTGGGCCGCGTGCGCCCCGAGCGGTCGGGCCGTACGGGGTGGGCCCTCCTGGATTCGAACCAGGGACGATCCGGTTATGAGCCGGGTGCTCTAACCGCTGAGCTAAGGGCCCGCGGGCGGGAGGCTACCACGCGCCGATTGCCCGCGTCGGCGCGATCGGACATCCTCGGCGGCCGATGCCGCCCCCCACACCGCCCCGCGCGCAGCATGCCGTCGCCGTGATCGGCGGCGCGACGGCCGGCGCCGAGGTGGCGGCGCGTCTCGCACGCCACGGCTGCGCGGTCGCGGTCTTCGAGCAGAATCCGCGCCCGTACGGGAAGATCGAGGACGGACTTCCGCGCTGGCACGCTGGACTTCGGCGCAAGGAGTACGAGAGCATCGTCGGGAAGCTCTCGCACCCGGGAGTGCACCTCGTTCCGCTCACGAAGATCGGACAGGACGTCGCGCTGCGTGAGCTGACGGACGGCTGGGGCTTCAGCGCGGTGGTGCTGGCGTGTGGCGCGTGGCGCGACCGGCCGCTTCCGATCGACGGCGCCGATGCCTTCGTCGGTCGCGGTCTCGTCTACCAGAACCCGTTCATTCTCTGGTTCAATCACGCGGCCGAAAAGGGATATACGGGGACGCGTCACGTGATCGAGGACGACGTGATCGTCGTCGGTGGTGGCCTCGCGTCGATCGACGTCGCGAAGGCGCACACGCTCGAGATGACGCGCGCCGCGCTCGCACGGCGCGGCATCGACGCCCCGCTGCTCGAGCTCGAGGTCGGCGGGATCCCGAAGTGCCTCGAGAAGCACGGTCTCGTGGCGTCCGATCTCGGTCTGCGTGGCTGCACGATCTTCTACCGGCGTCGCATCGAGGACATGCCGCTCATGGACATGCCCGACGGCGCCGATGCCGCGCGCACCGCGAAGGTCGAGCACGGCCGGCGACGGATTCTCGAGAAGGCAGTGGAGAAGTACCTGTTTCGTGTCGAGCCGCTGGCGGCGCCCGACGGTCTGGTCGTCGAGAACGACCGGCTCGTGGGACTTCGCTTCTGTCGCATGCGAATCGAGGACGGCCGCCCGGTGAAGACCGACGAGCGCTTCGAGCGACGCGGAAGCTACGTCGTGAGCTCGATCGGCAGCATCCCCGAGCCGATCCCGGGCCTTCCGACGAAGGGTGAGCTGCTGGAGTTCGACGACCTGGCGCTCGGGCGCATGGTCGCCTTCCCCACGCTCTTCGGTGCCGGCAACGTCGTGACGGGCAAGGGCAACATCGTCGCCTCGCGCAAGCACGCGGCGTACGTCTCCGAGGCGGTCGCGGAGGCGTGGCTCGGTCTCGGCCCCGCCGGCCATGCGGGTGAGGAACACATCCTCGAGAGTGCGGCCGCGGCCGCCCGCGCCGCCGCCGATGGAGTCGTGGCGGCGCTGCGGCCGTTCCCGCCGCCGACGCCCGAGCGGCTCGGCGCCCTGCTCGCGCGCGTTCGCGAGCGACAGAAGGCCGTCGGATTCACGGGAAGCGTTCCCGACTGGATCCGCAGGAACACCCCGCCGGACCTGGAGTAGCGCGCATGAAACGCGAGGAGTTCACCGACGTTCGCTATGAGGTCGACCGCGGCCTCGCGTGGATCACGATCGACCGGCAGGACCGCTACAACGCGTTTCGCGCACGAACCGTCGACGAGCTGATCGCCGCGTTCAAGCTCGCGTGGGCCGACCGCGGCGTCGGCGTCGTCGCGCTCACGGGCGCTGGAGACAAGGCCTTCTGCTCGGGTGGCGACCAGAAGGAGCGCGCACGACACGGTGGCTACGGGCCCTCGGAGTCGGGCTTGTTCGAGATCGAGGCGCTGCACCGGCTGATCCGGGACGTTCCCAAGCCGGTGATCGCCGCGGTCAACGGCGTCGCGGTCGGCGGCGGCCACGTGCTGCACGTGCTGTGCGACGTGACGGTCGCGGCCGACCACGCGCGGTTCGGGCAGGCGGGTCCACGCGCCGGGTCGTTCGATGCGGGCTTCGGCAGCGCGTACCTCGCACGCATCGTCGGCGAGAAGCGCGCGAGAGAGATCTGGTACTGCTGTCGTCTCTACGACGCCGCGACGATGGAGCGCTGGGGGCTCGTGAACGAGGTCGTCTCGCTCGCCGACCTGCGACCCGCGGTTCGGCGCTGGGCCGACGAGATGCTCTCGAAGAGTCCGACGGCGCTTCGTGTCCTCAAGCACTCCTTCAACGCCGACAGCGAGTCGGTGGCTGGCATTGCAACGCTCGCCTTCGATCACCTCGACACGTTCGTGACGACCGATGAGGCGAAGGAGGGTTTGAACGCTTTCTCCGAGAAGCGCGCTCCCGACTTCGAGCGCTTTCGATGAGCCGCGTCGCGCTCGTGACGGGCGGCGCGGGCGGAATCGGCAGCGCGATCGTCGAGGCGCTGGTCCGCAGCGGCATGCGCGTCGCCATCGCCGACCTCGACAGCGCCGCGTGTGTCCGCATGGCCGAAAGCCTCGGGGATGCGCGCACGACGCTCGGTGTCGAGCTCGACGTCACGAGCCCGGTCTCCGTCACCGCCGCCGTTCGCGCCGCCGAGCATGGACTCGGGTCGATCGACGTCCTCGTGAACTGCGCGGGGTGGGACGAGCTGCGGCCGTTTCTCGAGACGGACGAGGCCTTCCGGGCGCGGATCCTCGAGATCAACCTCGCCGGACCGCTGCGCGTCACGCACGCGGTGCTCGGTGGCATGGTCGAGCGGCGCTTCGGACGCGTCATCCAGATTGCAAGCGACGCAGGCCGCGTGGGCTCGTCGCTCGAGTCGGTCTACGCCGCCGCGAAGGGGGGCCTCATCGCCTTCGCGAAGTCCGTGGCGCGCGAAGTGGCGCGCAGCGGTGTCACGTCGAACAGCGTGTGCCCGGGGCCGACGCAGACTCCGCTCATCGAAGGCATGGCCGCGGCCGACGAGCGAGGCCGCAAGATCGTAGACGGCCTCGCACGCGCCATCCCGATGGGGCGGATGGGCCTTCCCGCCGACGTGGCGCCGGCCGTCGCGTTTCTCGCGTCCGACGCGGCCGGCTTCATCACGGGCCAGACGCTCTCGGTGAGCGGTGGCCTCACGATGGCGTAGTCGACCGACCCGAGGCTGCGTGCGAGAGCCCGGGCGCGGGACGCGGTCTACTTCTCGACGAAGCCCTTCAGATGGCGACTGCGGCTCGGGTGGCGCAGCTTGCGCAGCGCCTTCGCCTCGATCTGCCGAACACGCTCGCGCGTCACCTCGAAACCCTGCCCCACTTCCTCGAGCGTGTGGTTCGCCTTCTCGCCGATGCCGAAGCGCAGGTTGATCACCTTCTCCTCGCGCGGCAGCAGCGTCGCGAGCACCTGGCGGGTCTGGTACGCGAGGTTCTCGTGGATGATCGCCTCCTCGGGGTTCACGGAGGCCTTGTCGACGATGAAATCGACGAGCCGGCTGTCCTCCTCTTCGCCGACGGGCGTCTCGAGGGAGATCGGCTCCTTCGCGATCTTGAGCACCTGCCGCACCTTCTCGAGCGGCAGCTCCATCTTCTCGGTGAGCTCTTCGGGCGTCGGCTCGCGGCCGAGTAGCTGCACGAGGTGTCGGCTCGCGCGGTGCAGCTTGTTGATGGTCTCGATCATGTGCACCGGAATCCGGATCGTGCGGGCCTGGTCGGCGATGGCGCGCGTGATGCCCTGTCGGATCCACCACGTGGCGTACGTCGAGAACTTGTAGCCGCGCTGGTACTCGAACTTGTCGACGGCCTTCATGAGGCCGATGTTCCCTTCCTGGATCAGGTCGAGGAACATCAGCCCGCGGTTCGTGTACTTCTTCGCGATCGACACGACGAGCCGCAAGTTCGCCTCGATCAGCTCACACTTCGCCCGATGCGTTCGCTCGCTGGCCTCGGCGAAGCGGTCGAGGGCGGTCTTGATCTCGCCCCCGCTCATGCGTGTCTCGGTCGTGAGCTTCGCGCACTCCTCGTCCGCCGCCGCGATCTGTGCAGCCGCGGTGGCCACGCGCGCGCCGTCACCGCCGAGGCGCTCGAGCGCCTCGCGGCCACGCCTCGTCGCAGTGCGGGCCGAGAAGCTCGCGAGCTCGCGGAACTCGTCGACACCGACGTCGAACGGCGCGACGATCCTGCGGATCTCGGCCGAGGCGCGGCCGAGGCTGGCGCCGATCTCGCGCAGGCTCGCGGTGATCTCCTGCACTCGCTCCTGCGAGATCCGTGCGTCGCGAAGCACGTGGACGGCGTCGCGGTAGCGCGCGCGGATCTCCGAACGAATACGCTCGCGCGTCTCTTCACCGGTCCGCGGGTTCGCGAGCTTCGCGGCGCGCCGGGCGATGTCGGTTTCGATGCGGCGGGCGCGTGCCGTCGCCTGCAGGATCCCCTTGCGCGCGTCGTCCGGCGTGAGCGACGTCGGACTCTCGTCGTCGATGCCGTCGACGAGCCGGGCGAGCTCGATCTTCCCCTTGCGGAGCTGGTCACCAAGCCGCAGGACGGCCTGCAACCCGAACGGCGTGCCGAGGACGGCGAGAACCTGGTCCTCCTCTCCGGCCTCGATCCGCTTCGCGATCTCGACCTCCCCTTCGCGCGTCAGCAGCGACACCTGCCCCATCTCGCGCAGGTAGACGCGAACGGGATCGTTCGTGGCCCCGGCCCCGTCGTCGGACGCGGTCTCGGCGCGAACCGTCGGAGCCGAGCGCGTGCGGCCGCCTTGCGGGCCGTCGACGACGTCGATCCCGTACTCCCCGAGAAGCGCGATCACGTGGTCGAGTCGTTCGGACGAGAGCACGGCCCCGGAAAGATTGGCGTTGAGCTCGTCGAGTGTCAGAAAGCCCTTCTGACGACCACTCTCCAGCAACTTCTGGATTCCCTGCGAAGCGAGCAGTGCGTCGCCGGCAGCGCTCGTGTCGTCCTCACCGAGCGGGAGCATCGGCTGCGACGGCGGCGGGGGTTTGGGCGCGCGGGAGGCCATGGCATCTCCTTCTCGGTGCTCGGCAGCTACGGATTCAGCGCCTCCCCTCGGAGGGAAGGGAGGAGGAAACGGACGATCTCGAAATCGCAGCACGCTTCTCGTCGAGCTCGCGCTGCTTCGCGGCGAGCAGTGCGGTCGCGTCGACGGCGGGAGCCTGCTTGAAGCGAAGCGTCGTCTCGCGGCGCCCGTCGCTCAGGCGCCGCAGGCGAAGGTTCGCGAGCGTCCGCTCGAGCACGCTGCGCTCCTCTTCGGCGTCACGCTCCGGAGCGGCCTCGATCTCCAGCTCGCGCAGCGCGCGTTCGATCTCCGGCGCAAGGTCGGTGGCGCACGCCCCCCGCGCGCGCTCGAAGATCCAGGCGATGGCGCTGCGCCAGATCCCGTCGACGATCAGCGTGAGAACCTCCGCCTCGTCGACGTGCGCGATGAGCGCGGGATGCCGGAGCAGCGCGCGCGCGATCTCGCGCGCACTGCGGTCCTCCGGACCGCGTTCGCGCTGGCGCGACGGCCGCACGACCTCGGGCGTCGCTGCGATGCTCTTGCCGTCGCGCGCGAGACGTATCGCGCGCTCGACGGCGTGGGGCTCGGTGTAGGTCGCGAGCGCGAGACGTCGCACCCACTCGGCGCGCTCGACGACGTCGGTCACGAGCGCGAGCAGCGGCGCCAGCGCGGCGATCGCGTCGGCCTTCTCCCAAGCCGTTGCCACGCCACGGGCCGCCGCACGCAGGATCACCGTTTCGAACGCGGGCGCTGCGCGCGCCACGAGCGCGGCGAGCGCCTCGGCGCCCTCGCGTTCGAGATACGTGTCGGGATCGTCTCCCGCCGGCAAGCGCACGGCGCGAACACGAAGGCCCTCGGGCAGCAGCACCTCGAGCGCACGGTCGATGGCCTTCTCGCCGGCAGCGTCGCCGTCGAAGAGCAGCACGACTTCGCGCGCGCGGCGGCGCAGGTTCTTCGCGTGCTCGGGCGTGAGCGCGGTGCCGCAGGTGGCGACGGTCTCGGAAACGCCAGCGCGGTGCAGCGCGACGAGATCGAAGTAACCCTCGACGACGACGGCGCGCCCGCTCCGGCGCATCGGCTCGAGCGCGAGCGGGAAGCCGAAGAGCGCCTCGCGCTTGCGGAACAGCGGAGTCTCCGGCGTGTTCAGATACTTCGGCTCCTGTCCCGCTGCGAGCGCGCGCCCGCCGAAGCCGATGAAGCGGCCGCGAACGTCCTGGATCGGGAAGGTCACACGGCCGCGCAGGCGGTCGTATGCGCCTCCGCCGCTTCGCGGGGCGAGCAGCCCGGCGCGCTCGCCGACCTCGTGCGAGATCTGCCGCGCGCGCAGCGCGCCGGCGACGGCGTCCCAGCGGTCGGGTGCGAAGCCGACGCCGAAGCGCTCGATCGTCGCTGCATCGAGGCCGCGCTGCGTGAGGTAGGCGCGCGCGGACAGTCCCTCAGCCGACGCGAGCGCTTTGCGGTAGAGGGTCTGCGCCACCTCGTTCGCGACCACGAGCGACTCGGCGACGCCGGGCTCCGCGTCGCGCTCATCGCGAATCTCGACGCCGCACTCGCGCGCGAGCTGACGCACCGCCTCGGGGAACGTCAGGTTCTCGTGGCGCATCAGGAACGCGAAGACGTGGCCGCCCTCTCCGCAGCCGAAGCAGTGCCAGATCTGGCGCTCGCGGCTGACGTTGAAGCTGGGGGTCTTCTCGTTGTGGAAGGGGCACAGGCCGACGAAGTTGCGGCCGGAGGGCTTCAAACCGAGGTAGCGGCCGATCAGATCGACGATGTCGATCCGGTCCCGGACTTCTTGGATGGTGGTCTCAGGGATCCGGGCCAACGTTCCACCCCCGGGCCAGCGACTCCCGGCTCAGCGCGCCATTCGCTTCATCTTCTTGAGCGCCCGCTTTCGCGCTGCGGCCGCCTTCTTCTTGCGCCGCACGCTCGGCTTGTCGTAGAACTCGCGGCGCCGCAGCTCGGTGAGGATTCCGGCCTTCTCGCACTGCTTCTTGAAGCGCTTCATCGCCATCTCGAAGGACTCGTTCTCTTTCACCTTGATCAGCGGCATGCGTGCGAATTGCTCCTACGACGGCACCGGCGGGCCTCCAGCGCCCCCCGGTAGTAGTGGTCTCGAAAGCCGTCTGGTGTCGCGAAAATCGCTGCGGAACCGCGATCTTGGGCCGAAACAAGACGGGCTTGCGGACGCTAGCGCAGGCAACCTTCGGCTTCAACCAGCGGTCGCCGAACAGGGATTCCGAGTTCGCGCAGCCGGCGCTTGACCTGCCCGACCGTCGTGTGGCGAAAGTGAAAGATCGACGCAGCGAGCGCCGCCTGCGCATGCCCCCCGGCGGGTCCGTCGTCGAGCGCGGCCGCGAGATCTTCGGCGCTGCCCCCCCCGCCCGAAGCGATCACCGGGATCGACACCGCGTCCGCGACCGCGCGCACGAAGTCGAGGTCGTAGCCCGCGCGCGTGCCGTCCCGATCCATGCTGGTGAGCAGGATCTCACCCGCGCCGCGCTCGGCCATCCGGCGCGCCCAGTCGACCGCGTCGATGCCGGTCGGGCGCCGGCCGCCGTGCGTACAGACCTCCCAGCGTCGACCCGGCTCGGTGGCGCGCGCATCGATCGCGACCACGAGGTTCGCGCTGCCGATCTTGACCGCGGCCTCGGAGACCAGATCGGGGTTCGCAACGGCCGCCGTCATGATCGACACCTTGTCGGCCCCCGCGTTCAGCAGGTCGCGCACGTCGCCGAGCGTGCGAACGCCGCCTCCCACGGTGAGCGGCATGAAGACTCGCTCTGCCGTTCGCGACACGACGTCGAAGAGTGTCCGCCGACCCTCGTGGCTCGCCGTGATGTCGAGGAAGGTGATCTCGTCGGCCTCCTGTGCGTCGTACATCGCCGCCACCTCGACGGGATCGCCGGCGTCGACGTGATCGACGTACTGGACGCCCTTCACGACACGGCCGCGATCGACGTCGAGGCACGGGATGATGCGCTTTAGGAGCATGCGGCCGCCTCGAGCGCCGCGGCGAGATCGATCGCGCCGGTGTAGAGAGCGCGGCCCACGATCGCACCGGCCACGCACGCAGCGGCACGCCGCACGTCGTCGAGCGACGAGACACCGCCCGAGACGATCACGGGAATGGACACTGCCGTCGCCAGGCGCGCGCTCGCCTCGAGGTTCGGTCCCTGCAGCATCCCGTCGCGCGCGATGTCGGTGTGGACGATGGCCGCAACGCCAGCGTCGGCGAAGCGCAGCGCGAGCTCGGTCGCATCGACGTCGCTGCCCTGCGTCCAGCCCTCGGCAGCGACCCGGCCGTCGCGCGCGTCGATCCCGACGGCGATGCGTCCCGCGAAGCGCCGTGCGCACTCGCGGACGAGCGCCGGGTCGCGCAGCGCGGCCGTGCCGAGGATCACGCGATCGACACCGAGGCCGAGCGCCTCCTCGACGGACGACTCGGTCCGCAGGCCGCCCCCGAGCTGGACCGGGATCCCCTTCGCCGCCGCCACGATCGCCACGATCGCTCCGCGATTCACCGGCTGCCCGGCCTTTGCGCCGTCGAGGTCGACCACGTGGAGGCGGCGTAGCGCGTGCGCGCAGAAGCGCGCGGCCATCTCGCCCGGATCGTCCCCGTAGACGGTCGCCGCGTCGTAGCGTCCCTGCGAGAGCCGCACGCATCGGCCGCCGAGCAGGTCGATCGCGGGGATCAGCTCGAACGCGGGCAACTACTTCGCGGAAACGGGGAACACATCCGCCACCCCATCCGCTCCCCACTTCGAGAGCTCTTCGGCCGTCAGCCAGCGCGTTCCGCCGCCCGGATAACGGCCCATGTTGAACAGGTTCGCGGACATCGGCTCTTGCGTCTCGTCGAAGCTACCGCTCCAGAGCTTCGCCGCTCCCGGCGCCTGGTAGAGCGTGACGCTGAACCCGACGCTGGCCGGTGACGATACGCCGAGGTTCTCGCCTTGCCGGTCCCGGTAGCGCGAGACCTGCCCGGTCAGGAGCAGGCTGGCGCCGAACTTCTGCTGCGTGACGGCGGCGATCTGGTCGGGCTTCGCGCCCGCAGCGACGCCGGCGCTCTGGAGCGCGCGCGCGACGTCCTCGGGCGGGATGACGCTCACGCCGTGCGCCGCGATGGCCTCGGCCACCTGTCGCGCGACCACGGGCGCACCGGAGGCTTCAGGCCCCTCGGTGAGGACGCCGCCGTCGCGGCCGCGCGCCTCGAACGGCGCCACCGCCACCGCCGAGACTCCCGCCTGCGCCTGCTCGAGGCCGGGAAACGTCTGCACCTTCACGGTCTGCGCGCAGCCGATGGCTGCCAGCGCGAGCACGGCCGCTGCGACTACCCGCGGCACGAGATCACCCACGTGGCGTACGCGTCGAGCACACGCCTGCCCGCGCTCTGGCTCTTCTCGGGATGGAACTGCACGGCGAACATCCTCTCCGTTGCGACGGCCGCCGCGAAAGCGCCGCCGTAGTCGGTCACGCCCACCACGATGCTCCCCTCCTTCGGAACCGCGCGGTAGGCGTGCACGAAGTAGAACTGGTCCTCGGCCGGGAGCCCGGCGAGCATGGGATGATTCCCGGAAAAGCGCACGTCGTTCCAGCCGATGTGGGGAACGCGCAGCCGCCGCCCGTCCGGGCCGGTTTCAGGGAATCGCTCGACTCGGCCTCGCAGCAGGCCGAGACCCGGCGTCGTGCCGTGCTCCTCGCTCTCGTCGAACAGGAGCTGGAGGCCGAGGCACAGGCCGAGATAAGGCCGACCCGCGTCGATGGCAGCGCGTACGGCGTCGTCGAGGCCCTTCGACCGCAGGTGCGCCACGCAGTCGGCGAATGCACCGACACCCGGCAGCACGACGCCGTCCGCACGCCGCACCTGCGCCGGATCGCTCGTCACCTCGGGCCGGAGCCCCGAGCGCGCGAGCGCCTTCGCCACGCTCCGCAGGTTTCCGGAGCCGTAGTCGATGACGGCGATGACGGGCTGTGTCGTCAGGCGCGCGCCCTCACAGCGCGCCCTTCACCGACGGAAGCCCCTGCACGCGCGGATCGATCTCGACGGCATCGCGCAGCGCGCGCGCCAGCCCCTTGAAGACGGCCTCGACCACGTGGTGCGGGCTCCGCCCGTACCGCAGCTCGACGTGGAGATCGAGCCCCGCGTTCTGGGAGAGCGCGTGCAGGAAGTCCTCGACCAGCGAGACGTCGAACGTTCCGACGCGGTCGTTCGCGAGAGCGACGCGATACACGAGGTACGGCCGGTTCGACACGTCGACCGACACCTCGACCTTCGACTCCGCCATCGGAAGCGTGCAGCTCCCGTATCGGCGGATGCCTTCGGCCGATCCCAGTGCGGCGCGGAACGCCTGCCCGAGCGCAATGCCGACGTCTTCGATCGTGTGGTGCAGATCGACGGCGAGGTCTCCCTTCGCCGCGACCCGCAGATCGAACAGGCCGTGCTTCGCGAACGACTCGAGCATGTGATCGAAGAACGCGACGCCGGTCGATACGTCGTGGACGCCGCGCCCGTCGAGATCGAACTCGAGGCGGATCTCGGTCTCTCGCGTCTTGCGTTCGAGAACGCTCCTGCGCTCGCGCATGGCTAGTCCTCCAGCGCCGCCTCTCGGGCGGCTTCGCGCTCGCGGCGCGCACGCCGGATCTTCTGCAACCGGAGCTCGACCGATTCTCCGTGCCCCGTGAAGCCCTCGAGGGCCGCGAGACGGATCACGTCCGCTCCGAGCTCGCGCAGCTTGGGCGGCTCGAAGCGAACGAAGTTCGTCCGCTTGAGGAAGTCCTCGACGCCCAGCGGCGAGAAGAAACGGGCCGTCCCGCCCGTGGGCAGCACGTGGTTGGGACCGGCCAGATAATCGCCGAGAGCGACCGGACTATAGTGCCCGATGAAGATCGCTCCCGCCGCCGTCACGCGCTTGAGCGCGGTGTCGGGATCGTCGAGAGCGAGCATCAGGTGCTCGGGGGCGTAGCGATTCGCGAGCGTGACGGCCTCGTCGAGGTCTCTCGCGATCACGATGGCGCCTCCGCGCGCGAGAGCCGCACCGGCGATCTTCGCGCGCGCCATGTTCGCGAGCTGCCGCTCGACGGCCTCCTGTACGCGCGGGACGAGCGCCTTCGCGTTCGTGACGAGGACCGCACAGGCCTGCTCGTCGTGCTCGGCCTGCGAGAGCAAGTCGGCTGCGACCCAGGCCGGCGTCGCACTGCGGTCGGCGACGATCAGCACCTCGCTGGGCCCGGCCTCGCTGTCGATGCCGACCTCTCCGAAGACCAGGCGCTTGGCCGTCGCCACCCAGACGTTGCCCGGACCGACGATCTTGTCGACGCGCGGAACGGTCTGCGTGCCGTAGGCGAGCGCCGCGATCGCGTGCGCGCCGCCCATCTTGAAGACGCGGTGCACTCCGGCCACGCGCGCCGCCATCAGCACCTCGGGCTTCACGTGCCCGTCGGGACCCGGCGGCGTCGCGAGCACGATCTCGGGAACCTCGACCACGGAAGCCGGAACCGTGTTCATGATGACCGTCGACGGATACGCTGCCTTTCCCCCCGGCGCATAGAGGCCCGCGCGCGCGAGGGCGCGAACGCGCTGGCCCATGAGAGCACCGCCTTCCTCGCGCATCTCCCAGCTCGACGGGATCCGGCG
>JADLGR010000120.1 GCA_020849175.1 Deltaproteobacteria bacterium | reverse complement strand
GCGGCCAGGACGAGGGCAGCGGCACGCCTGCGGACGGCATGCATGCGTCGAATCCCCATGGCTGTGGGCAGCAGCGCGTGGCCGCGCCGAACCCGATCGGTTGCCGAGCTTGCCGGGGGGATCAGACTTGGAGGACGACGGAGCGTTCGCGCGGTGGCTCGCAGGCGGATACGCACGCGTTTGCCTGCGCGCACCGTGCAGCCGGACGAAGCGCGGGGTCGGTCGCGACCGCGCGCGTGGCGAGTGTCGGTGACGGCGAGAGATTCGGACCGCCGGCGTCGGCCGCAGCAGGCTGCGCACAGCACAGCAGCGGGATTGCGAGCTGGCACGGCGCCTGCGGGCAGTGCGGCACGGGCTCGTCTGCGGGCACGCCCGGCGAGCTCTCGCTCGCATGGCACGGCGCTGCGGCGGGCGTGCCCGGCTGCTGCGACGCGCCGTGGCTCATGCTCGCCAGCGACAAGACGCCGAGCGTCATGCAGGCGAGGATCGCGACGGCGGCCCTGCGGCGGATGCGGCCCATGAGGCCGAACATCGGCCGGACGCATCGCCGCGTCAAGTCGTGGCTCCCCGGCGACCTCGCTCGTCCCGCGCCCGCCGCGTCGCGCCCGCCCCCGTTCGGTGAAGTCGCTAGACTGCACGAGCGGCGCCGCGAGCGCGGCGAGCACCGTGATTCGGGAGATCCATGGCCGTCCGACTCAATCGTTACAGCGCGCGCATCACGCAGGAGAAGTCGCAGGGGGCCTCGCAGGCGATGCTCTACGCGACGGGGCTTCGGCCCGAGGACATGGCGAAGCCGCAGGTCGGCATCGCGAGCTGCTGGTACGAAGGCAACTCGTGCAACATGCATCTGAACGATCTCGCCGCTCGGGTGAAGCAGGGCGTCGAGGCCGCGGGCATGGTCGGGATGCGCTTCAACACCATCGGCGTCTCCGACGGCATCTCGATGGGCACGGAAGGCATGAGCTACTCGCTCCAGTCGCGCGATCTCATCGCCGACTCGATCGAGACCGTGATGGCGGCGCAGTGGTACGACGCCAACGTCTCGATCCCAGGCTGCGACAAGAACATGCCCGGGTGCATCATGGCGATGGCGCGCCTCGACCGGCCGTCGCTCATGATCTACGGCGGGACGATCCGGCCCGGTCACAGCCGAACGGGCGAGCCGCTCGACATCGTCTCGGCCTTCCAGTGCTACGGCGAGCTCATCGCGGGGCGCATCGACGAAGAGACGCGCGCCGACATCGTTCGCCATGCGTGTCCCGGCGCCGGCGCCTGCGGTGGCATGTACACGGCGAATACGATGGCGTGCGCGATCGAGGCGCTCGGGATGTCGCTGCCGTACAGCTCGTCGACGCCCGCGGAGGATTCGGGAAAGATCCAGGAGTGTCTCGCCGCAGGGCCGGCGATCCTGCGGCTGCTCGAGCTCGACTTGAAGCCGCGCGACATCATGACGCGTCAGGCCTTCGAGAACGCCATGGTGCTGGTGACGGTGCTCGGCGGCTCGACCAATGCGGTCCTCCATCTGATCGCGATGGCGCGAGCGGCCGGGGTCGAGCTCGGGCTCGACGACTTCCAGCGCGTGAGCGATCGCACGCCGCTGCTCGCGGACCTCAAGCCCAGCGGTCGCTACGTGATGGAGGACCTCCACGACGTGGGCGGCACCCCGGCCGTCCTCAGGCTCCTGCTCGAGCGCGGCGCGATCGACGGGAGCTGCATGACGGTGACGGGTCGCACGCTCGCCGAGAATCTCGCGGACGCTCCCAGCCTTACGCCGGGGCAGGCAGTCCTTCGGCCGTGGGACGACCCGATCAAGGCGACCGGACACATTCGCATCCTCTACGGCAGTCTCGCGCCCGGTGGTGCGGTCGGGAAGATCACCGGAAAGGAAGGCGTCGAGTTCAGCGGGCCGGCGCAGGTCTTCGACTGCGAGGAGGACATGCTGCGCGCAGCCGAGCGAGGCGAGATCCGCAAGGGCAGCGTGATCGTGATTCGCTACGAAGGGCCGAAGGGCGGTCCCGGGATGCCCGAGATGCTGACGCCGACGTCGGTCATCATGGGGGCAGGCCTCGGCAACGACGTCGCGCTCATCACCGACGGCCGCTTCTCGGGCGGATCGCACGGCTTCATCCTCGGTCACGTGACGCCCGAGGCGCAGGAGGGCGGCCCGATCGCTCTCGCGCGTGATGGGGACCTGATTCGCATCGACGCGAAGCGAAACGTCGTGGATCTGGTCGTGGACGGTGCAGAGCTCGCGCGGCGGCGCGCCGGCTGGACGCCTCCGCCGCTCGAGGCCACGCGCGGGACGCTCTACAAGTACATCAAGAACGTGAAGCCGGCGTCCGAGGGCTGCGTCACCGACGAGTGAGCGCGCCGGAGGGCCGGTGTCGAAGGGCGCCGTCGCAATGGACTGCCTCGACCTGCTGCGGGAGTACGTGGCAACGCCGTCGGTGAACCCGATGGGGCGTAGCGACCTCCCGGCGCAGATCGTCGGCGAGCGCCGCTACGCCGAGCGTGTGAAGGCGCATCTCGGCGCGCTCGGCCTCGACGCCGTCCTGGTGGGGGAGGGGGAGCGATGCAGCGTCGTGGCCGAGGCACGCGTCGCAGGCGCGCGCGAGACGCTGCTCGTCGCTTCGCACCTCGACACCGTTCCCGTCGACGCGATGGAGATCGACCCGTTCGATCCCGTGGTCGCAGAGGGACGGCTCTACGGGCGCGGCGCCTGCGACACCAAGGCCGGAATGGCAGCGCTCGTCGCCGCGCTGTCGCAGGTCCTTGCGCGCGGGACGCTGCGCCGGAACGTGGTGATCGCCGGCGAGGCCGACGAGGAGCTCACAGGGCTCGGTGTGCGAGACGTGCTGGCGCACCTCGGCGCGCGGCGCCCGGACTGGGCGATCGCCACGGAGCCGACGGAGCTTCGCGTCGTCACGCATCACAAGGGCATCGCGGTCGCGCGGCTCGAGGCGACGGGCATTGCCTGCCACAGCTCCGATCCCGGAGCGGGGCGCAGCGCGATCTCGGCGCTCGCGCAGGCCGTCCTCACGATGAATGCGCTGAACGACGAGCTCGCAGCCCGGCGCGATCCCGTCCTCGGTCCCGGCACCTGCTCAGTCGGCGTGATCGGCGGCGGCAAGGCGCCCAACGTCGTGCCCGACGCGGCGTGGCTGCTGATGGACCGCCGGATGCTGCCGGGCGAGACTGCAGAGCAGGTTCGACGCGAGATCGAGGCAGCCCTCGCGCGCCGCGACGTTCCGGACGTACGGATCTCGCAGATCGTCGTCGGCAAGCCGCCGCTCGGCACCGATCCGGCTTCGCCGCCGGTGCGTGCCTGTCGGGCTGCGCTCGAGGCCTGCGGTCTCTGCGCCGAACCGACCTCGGTCGCATTCGGCACCGATGCAGCGCTCTTCGCAGGCGCCGGAATCCCGGGTGTCGTCCTCGGGCCAGGCTCGATTGCGCAGGCGCACACCGCGCGCGAGTTCGTGGAGGTGGCGCAGGTGGAGGCGATGACGCGGCTGTTCGTCCGGCTCCTCGAGGCGGGAGCGTGACGCATCCCGTGTTCAGCCCTCTCCCGTCATTCAGCGGCCTGGATCTCTTCGGCGCTGGCATCCTCACCTCGAGGCGCCTCACTCTGCGCGTCGTGCCGGTCTTCTACTTCGTCCTCGACGATGCAGCGGAGGCCGGGAGGCGCTGGCTCCGGCGCGTGCTCCGGAGGCCTTTCTCGGCTGAATGATCTGCGAACTTACGCGTCGAAGCGCCTCCGATCTGTGTCAGGCTGCCGCCCTCGTTATGACGCCGGTCAGCCCGGTAGCCTCCGCCGCCGGCTTACCGTCCGCGCGCCGGCGCGGTAGGGGTGCCGCGTCCACAGGGGGTTTCATGCAACGCAAGGTGTCTCTGTTCTTGCCTCTCGTGCTGTGCGCCGCCGTCGGTGGCGTCGTTTCCTGTAAGCAGTCGGAGCCGCAGGGCGCGGCGTCAGAGTCGGCGAAGATCACGTCGGCCGGATCGCTTCCTCCCGTCGACGTCTCGAAGCTGCCGGTCGTCGAAGCGCAGCTCGGCATCGCGCCGAGCGCAGCACCGCCGACGGGACGAAACGCACCGGCGAAGGTCGTGGCGAGGATCGAGGTCCGCGAGGTCGTGAAGGACATCGCGGACGGCACGCAGTACACGTTCTGGACCTTCGGCGGCAGCGTTCCGGGGCCGATGGTCCGTGTGCGGCGCGGTGACGTCGTCGAGCTGCACCTGCAGAACCATCCGGACAACTCGATGCCGCACAACATCGACCTCCACGCCGTGACGGGCCCGGGCGGAGGTGCGGCGAGCACGTTCACGGCGCCGGGGCACCAGACGCAGTTCACGTTCCGCGCGCTCAACGCGGGGACGTACATCTACCACTGCGCCACCGCACCGGTGGGCATGCACATCGCGAACGGAATGTACGGCCTCATCGTGGTCGAGCCCGACGAGGGCTTCCCGAAGGTCGATCGCGAGTTCTACGTCGTCCAGGGCGACTTCTACACCAAGGGAAACTTCCGTAATCCGGGGCTCCAGCCCTTCGACATGAAGCGCGCCATCGACGAGAACCCGTCGTACGTTCTCTTCAACGGCCGCGACGGCGCGCTCGTCGGAGATCGCGCGCTGCAGGCGAAGGTCGGCGAGACCGTGCGACTGTTCGTCGGCAACGGCGGGCCGAACATGGTGAGCTCGTTCCACGTGATCGGCGAGATCTTCGACGA
Organism: Deltaproteobacteria bacterium; assembly: GCA_020849175.1. Lineage (GTDB taxonomy): Bacteria > Myxococcota_A > UBA9160 > UBA9160 > UBA9160 > MYXO. The sequence goes on along the minus strand of JADLGR010000120.1, from coordinate 953 downwards.
GGTCTATCCCGAGGGCGGGTTGCCGACGCACAAGGACGTGCAGACGACGCTGATCCCGGCGGGTGGTGCGGCGGTGGTCGACTTCAAGCTCGAAGTGCCGGGGACGTACATCCTCGTCGACCACTCGATCTTTCGCGCCTTCAACAAGGGAGCGCTCGGCATGCTGACGGCCGCGGGTCCCGAGGACAAGCTGATCTATTCCGGTCGCGAGGTGGACGAGACGTACCTCGCCGACAAGTCGCGCAAAGCGCAGGAGGCGCTCCGGAAGGCCGGAACAGCGCAGACGCTCGAGGCCCGCATGGAGCGCGGTAAGGCGGTCTTCATGGGGACGTGCTCGACCTGCCACCAGCTCCAGGGCCAGGGCCTTGCGTCGGTCTTCCCGCCGCTCGCGAAGTCGGACTACCTCATGGCGGACGTCGAGCGGTCGATCAACACCGTCCTGAAGGGGCTCTCGGGTGAGATCGAGGTGAACGGACAGCTCTACAACAACACCATGCCGCCGCTCGCGAACCTCACGGATCACGAGATCGCAGACGTTCTCACCTACGTCCGGAACAGCTTCGGGAACAAGGGTGAGCCGATCACTGCGGAGCAGGTCACTGCCGCTCGCGCTGCGATTCCGAAGGCTACGAACGGAGGGAATCCCTGAGCCATCGTGGTACGAAGGCGTCACGCTCTCTCGCTGCCGCCTTCGTACTCGTGGCGAACGCATCCCCCGCGGCGGCTCTTGGCCCGATGCCGCCGCCGGGGATGTCCTTCGTCCCCGGCGGATTCTACGAGCCGCTCTATCGAACCCCCGGCGAGAAGGGCGTGCGCGTGAAGCCGTTCTTCCTCGACCGACGACCCGTCACCAACGCGGAGTTTCTCGAGTTCGTGCGCCAGGATCCACGCTGGCAGCGCTCGCGCGTCTCACCTCTGTTCGCCGACGAGGCATACCTGCGCTCGTGGGAGGC
>JADLGR010000119.1 GCA_020849175.1 Deltaproteobacteria bacterium | reverse complement strand
TGGGGTGAGCGACGGGGATCGAACCCGCGACCTCCAGGGCCACAACCTGGCGCTCTAACCAGCTGAGCTACGCCCACCGCGAGCGTGGGAGGCTAGCGGGAACGGCCTCGCGGCTCAACGCAGGGTCCGTGCGGCGGTGCCGGCGCGGCCGGAAGGCCCGGGCGGACCGAAGAAGTAGCGCTTCATTCGCGCCAGATCGGTGAAGTTGACGAGGCCGTCGCCGTCGAGGTCGGCGTTGGCGTCGCGGCGGAAGAAGACGGCCTTCATGCGCGCGAGGTCGGCGAAGTTGACGACGCCGTCGCCATTCAGATCCGGGTCGCAGGCATTGCCGAAGCCGTCTGCGTCGGTGTCGCGCTGAACGAGTGCGAGAGGGCCCGGTGCCGCAGGGCCATCGGCCACGAGGATGCAGTCGTCCGACGCGTCGGGAACGCCGTCGAGGTCCTGGTCCGGTGCAGCCGGTGCGCGCGTGGCGGCGACCAGCACGGCGCCCGGCTTCGCGAGCAGCTCGTTCGCGGCTCCCGAGACCCCGGCCGGAAGCACCGGGCCGGGGCCGAGCGGCACGAGCGCGCGACTCGCGGTGTCGTACGCGAACCAGTCGTGCGCGTCGAGAAGGCGATCTGCTGCGGACGTTCCGAGGTATGGGTCGACGTCGCTGCGGAACTGCTTCGTTGCGGCGTCATAGGCGAGCGTCGCACCGGGGTCCTGCCCGCTGCGCCAGAACTCGGCGATCACGTCGGCTGCGCGCAGCATCTCTCCGTCCGGTAGCTCGAGAATCTCGACGATCTCGCCGCTGCGCAGCGCTGCTCCCGAGACGAAGACCAGCGGCTCGGCGTACGCGGAGGGGCCCGCGAGCGCTGCGAGCAGCGAAGCGGCGAGGCGCGCGACGCTGCGAGCGAGCGTCACTGCGTTCGCTCGATGCCTTCGTGTGCGATACGCAGCAGCTCGACCGTCCCGGTCGTACCCCCGATCGCCTGCAGCTCCGCAGGCCACGCGCGCGTGAGGGTCCAGCTTCGAACGACGCTCGCAGTCATGTCGAGCTCCGAGATCGTCACCTTCGAGCGTGCATGCGCCACGTCGCCCGACACGACGAGCGCTCGCCACGCGAGCAGATCGGCTGCGGCTGCAGCGCTCCGCGTGCAAATGACGTCGAGGAGCTGGAGCTGCCCGGGGATCTTCTGGACCTGCCCCGGGTCGCCGCCGCTGCGGTACTCGATCACCTCGTTGGCGGTCCCGAGGCCCCGGCAGGTTTCGAACAGACCGAGTGCGGCCCCGTCGCGTGCGATCGAGAATCGCACCGGCGCGAGTGAGGGCGGACCCGGCGCCATCAGCGCAGGAACGAGGAGCAGGAGTCCGAGCATGGTGCGCGCGTGGTGACGCGCTCCAAACGTCGTGGTCGCCGGCATCGATCCCCTCCGAGAACGCTCTACCCTTGGCCCGGGCCCCGGTAGCTCAGAGGACTAGAGCGGTCGCCTTCTAAGCGACGGGTCGCAGGTTCGAATCCTGCCCGGGGCGCCATTGTACGCTGGCTGTGCCCGCGTGTGCTGACCCTTTCGATGGGCGGCAAGGCCCCGCGTGCGCCGGGGCTGGTGAGATCGTCGGGGGCGCCACACACCGTGCCGTTCGTCTCGGCTCAGCCGAGCAGATCGGGCCGGAAGAGCAGTGCGGCCGCCAGAACGAGCATGGCGACGCCGCTCACGAGCTGGAGGACTCGTCCACCGCGCTCGCCCAGCCTGCCGTGTCCCAGGCCAACGACCGCAATCGCCACCAGGAGCGTGTCGTCGGCCATGTAGGCGCAGACGTAGATCAGGAGGTAGGTGGTGTTTTGCCAGACCGGGAGCGAATGGCTCGCGAGCACCTGCGTGTAGACGGCGGGGAGGCCGGCGGTACAGAGTAGCTCGACGACGTTCACGAGAACGGCGAGCCTCAGCAGTGCGGATCCACGCGAGAGCCCTGTTCGCACGCCGGACGACGCTCACGATCTGCGGCGGCGACGAGCTTCATCCGCCGCACAGTAGCCCCATGTCGCTGCGATCGTCAGCTCGGCGAGCGCGTGCGCGCCGTTCGATCGAGCAGCGCGCGAAGATCGTCGCTTCCGATCGGCTTCGCGAGGAAGTCGTCCATGCCGGCGGCGAAGCAGCGCTCGCGGTCCTCTTGCAGGATGGACGCCGTGAGCGCGACGATCGGCGTTCGCGTGCCTTCCTGCTGCCGGATCTCCCGCGTAGCCTCGATGCCGTCCATCTCCGGCATGTGCTGATCCATGAGGACGAGGTCGTAGCGACGCGTGCGGGCCGCCACCACGGCCTCGTGACCGTTGCACGCGAGATCGACCCGGCAGCCGAGCCGCTCGAGGATGCGGACCACGACGCGCTGGTTCACCGCGTTGTCTTCCGCGAGCAGCACGTGGAGCCCCTGGCCCGGCTTCTCGGGGAGCTCGCGCACGAGAGCCGGCTCGTCCGCCGTGCGCTTCGTCCCCGGTGAGAGTCGAACCGTGAACCAGAACGTGCTGCCCTTGCCGAGCACGCTCTCGACTCCGATCTCGCCGCGCATGAGCGTCACGAGCTCCCGGCTGATTGCGAGACCGAGTCCCGTTCCGCCGTAGCGGCGCGTCGTCGATCCATCGGCCTGCGAGAAGCTCTCGAAGATGACGCC
>JADLGR010000118.1 GCA_020849175.1 Deltaproteobacteria bacterium | reverse complement strand
TCCCGCGGTGCCAGCTCCCACCGGCGCACAGCCGCACGAATCCCGGCCGAAAGAAGCGTATACGCCCGGAGCGGACCGCGGCGGTGCGACCGGTGCGCTCACGCTGCGCACCGATCTTGGAACGCTGCGTCGCGACACGAGGCCTCTCGCGCAGCGACCCACGGCGCTCACGCTGTTCGGCGTGCCGCTCCTGACTCTTCTGAGTGTCGGAATCGTCGCGTGGCGCAGCCGCCTGCGACATGATCCGGCCCGCGTGCGCAAGCGCGCTGCGGAGCGAGTCGTCTCTGAGAGCCTGCGCGCGATGGAGGCCGCCGTCGCGAACGAAGATGCGGCGGGGTTCCACGACGCCCTGCGACGCGCGCTGCAGGCGCGACTCGCACGTCGCACCACCGCGAAACCCGCCTCGCTCACCGCGGCCGACGTCGAGCGCAGCCTCGCCGACGACCCGCAGCTTGCAGCCGCGGTGCGCCGCCTCTTCGAACACGCGGAGGCGGCAGCCTATGCGGGCCGTTCGTCGAGCGGTGCGGCGCTCCGCGTCGCGCGAGGCGAGGCGATCGAAGCCCTCGCTCGACTGGGAGCCCTCGCATGACGCGCCGTTCGTTTCCGCTTCTTCGACCCTTCGCGCTCGTTCTCGCCGCCGCCCTCACGCAGGACGCAGCGCCGTCGCTTGCGCGCGCCACCAGCGCCGACGCGCAGGGCGCGTCGCAGGCCCAGCCGCTCGCGGCCGAGGCCGAGGCAGCCTACGTACAGGGTCGCTACTCCGAAGCGGTCAGCGCCTACGAAGCGCTCGCCGCGCGGCAGGGAGCTTCCGCATCGCTCTACTACGACCTCGGCGCCGCGCAGCTCGCCTCCGGAGACATCGGGCCGGCCGTGCTCAGCTTCGAGCGCGCGCGGTGGCTCGCGCCGCGCGACGCCGGCATCGAGAGCGCGCTCGCGACGGCGCGAGAGAGGGCAGGGCTCACGGCGCACGCGGTGCCCTGGTGGCTTCGGGCTCGATCGCTCGCGAGCTTCGACGAGTGGGCCCTCGCAGCGGCACTCCTGCTCTTCATCGTGTGCGGCGGTCTCGCGGCGCATGTTCTCGCTTTCCGAGCGTTCCGGGAAGGGTCACGTGCGGCCCGGACGCTCCGTGTGCTGACCCTCGCTTCGGGCGCGGCGCTCGTCGCGAGCGTGATCGCATGTGCGACTCTCGTGTCCGATGCCTCGCGCGCCGTGGTGATCGCGCCGGGCGTCGCACTCCGCGTGGCGCCGTTCGACGGCGCGGCGACGCGCGCGGCGCTCGGCCCGGGCGAGGTGGTGCGCCTTGGTGACCGGCACGGCGAGTTCGTTCGCGCCGATGCCGGCCCGGGCCGCAGGGGCTGGGTTGCGCAGCGCGAGGTCGGCCTCGTAGCCGGCTCCTGACTCCCCCGCCACGGCTTCGCGCTGATAAGCTCCGCGCGCGCTGCGGGGCGAGGTAGGGGGAGCGGATGGCCGGAAGCGGACTCCTGGAGGGCAAGGGAATCGTGGTCACGGGCGGCGCGTCCGGGATCGGACGCGCCGCGTGCCTCGCGTTCACGCGCGAGGGAGCCCGCGTCGTACTCTCGGACGTGAACGTCGAGGGTGGCCAGGAGACCGCTGAGGCCGTCCGCAAGGCCGGCGGCGAGGCGCGCTTCGTCCGCGCCGACGTCAGCGACGAGACCGAGGTGAGCGCGCTCGTCGCAGCGGCGGTGGGAGTGCTCGGCCGGCTCGACTGCGCGCTCAACAATGCCGGCATCACCGGCGCCGTCGGCGCTCTCCACGAGATCGATCTCGGCGGGTTCGAGCACACGCTGCGGACCAATCTCACGAGCATCTTTCTGTGCATGAAGCACGAGATCCGTCACATGCTCGCGCAGGGCGGCGGCTCGATCGTCAACACCGCGAGCGGGGCGGGTGTGGTCGCAACACCGACGCTCTCGCCCTACTGTGCGTCGAAGCACGCCGTGCTCGGACTCACCAAGACTGCGGCCGTCGAGAACGCGCGGAGCGGAATCCGCGTGAATGCGATCTGTCCGGGGAGCATCGATACGCCGATGCTCCAGGAGTACATGGGGATCCATCCGGGCGTCGAGACGCTGATTCGCGCGAGTCAGCCCGGCGGCCGTCTTGGCCGTGCGGAAGAGATTGCCGAAGCGGCCGTCTGGCTGTGTTCGGACCGCGCTTCGTTCGTCTCCGGCGCATCGCTCTTCGTCGACGCCGGCGCGATCAGCCGTTGAGCGGAGGAGGATCCGTGCTGTTGCAGGATCGGGTCGCCCTGGTCTCGGGAATCGGCCCCGGCCTCGGCGGGGAGCTTGCCCTCACGCTCGCCCGCCACGGCGCGCACGTCGCGCTCGCGGCGCGCAGTGCGGCGCACCTCGAGCCCGTTGCGAGGCAGGTCGAATCCCTCGGCCGTCGCGCGCTCGCGGTCGAGACCGACATCACGTCGGTCGATGCCTGCCGCGCACTCGTCGCGAAGACCTGCGACGCCTTCGGCCGGATCGACGTCCTCGTGAACAACGCCTACCACCCCGGCCAGTACGAGCTCTTCGAGCGCAGCCGCCTCGCCGACTGGCGTGCGCCGATCGAGGTCAACCTCTTCGGGACCCTCCAGCTCACGCAGGCGGTCGTTCCCGTGATGCGGGCGGCAGGCGGCGGATCCGTCGTGATGATCAACTCGATGATCGTCCGCAACGTTCTGCCGACGATGGGAAGCTACGCCGCGTCGAAGGGGGCGCTGCTGGCCGCGACGCAGGGTCTCGCGCGCGAGCTCGGCCGGCACGCGATCCGCGTCAATTCCGTCGTCCCGGGCTACATCTGGGGCCCGAACCTCGAGTCGTACTTCAAGGCGCAGGCGAGCCAGCGCGGGGTCGATCCGCAGGTCGTCTACGC
>JADLGR010000117.1 GCA_020849175.1 Deltaproteobacteria bacterium | reverse complement strand
GCAACAGCGCTCGGCAGACCTGCTGGCCCCGTTCACCTCGATCTTCCGTTTCGCGAGCCGCTCGAGCCGGGTCGCGGCGAGCGGCGCACGAAGCGCGGACCGTTGCCGCCTGCGCCCGGCCTCGCGGAGATCGGTCGGGTGTCCGGAGCCGCGCCTGTCTTGCCGGACGCCGAAGTGACGCGCTTCGCCGCGCAGATCGAGGCCGAGCCGCGCGGGGTGATCGTCGCCGGGCCGACGGATCGCGACGGCGCTCTCGGCGGCGCTGCCGGACGGCTCGCGAGCAGGCTCGGCTGGCCGCTGCTCGCCGAGCCGATCTCGCAGCTCCGCAGTGGCGTTCATACGCCCGGCGCTCCCCTCATCGCCCACTACGACGCGTTTCTCCGTGACGTTCGCTTCGCTCGCGACCACACGCCGGGAATCGTTCTGCAGCTCGGTGACACACCCACGAGCAAACCCCTGCGGCAGTGGCTCGAGGCCGATGCTTCGACTCGTTTCGTGCGCGTCGATCCCGACGGCGCGTGGCACGATCCCTCGCACCGGAGCGACGCCGTACTGCGCGCCGATGCTGCGCTCGTGTGCGACGCCCTCCGCGAAGCGCTTCCGATCGAGGGTGCGGGCTCCGCGAAGGGATGGCTCGACGACTTCATCGGTGCAGACCACGCGTGCGCGCGGACGTTCGACGAGGTGCTGGTCGCCGAGCCGCGACTCCTGCCGCCGGCGATCGTGCGCCTCGTGGCGCAGGTCGCCACGGACGGAGCCTGCGTCTTCGTCTCGAACAGCATGGCCGTTCGCGACGTCGACACGTTCTGGCCGGTCGGAGAGCGACGGGTTCGCTTCCTGTGCAACCGCGGTGCGAACGGCATCGACGGCATCGTGTCGACGGCGCTCGGCGCGAGCCTCGTCACCGACGGACCGACCGTGCTGCTGGCGGGCGATCTGGCGTTCCTTCACGACGTCGGCGGTCTCTTCGCGGCACGCCGGCTCGAGGCCTCGTGCACGATTCTGGTCCTGAACGACGACGGTGGGGGAATCTTCTCGTTCCTGCCGATCGCCGAGCACGGCGATGCGGTCCGCTTCGACGAGCTGTTCACGCTCGCGCACGGCCTCTCGCTCGCACCCGCGGCTGCCCTCTATGGCGTCGAGCACCGCCGCGCGGCGGACGAGGGCGAGCTTCGCCGCGCGCTCGCGGCATCGATCGGACTTCCGGGCGTTCGGGTGATCGAGGTGCCGATCGATCGTGCGGCGAACGTCGCGCATCATCGCGCCCTCTGGCGTGCCGTTTCGGCGGCGCTCGGGGGCGGGGCAGGTCGGGCGTGAGTGCGCACGATCGCTGCATCGATCTGGGTGGGCTTCGCCTGCGCGTCGTCGATGAAGGCGAGGGCCCGGCCGTCCTCCTGCTGCACGGCTTCACGGGCCGTGCGGAGAGCCTCGAGGCAGCAGCGGCCGGCCTTCGTGCGGCGGGCCTGCGAACGCTGCGTGTCGATCTCGTGGGGCACGGCCGATCGGACGCTCCGACCAGCCTCGGCGCGTATCGCATCGAGCGCTGCGCGGACGATCTCGCGCGTCTTCTGGACGCCTGCGAAGCCGCGCCCGCGCACGTCCTCGGCTACTCGATGGGCGGGCGCGTGGCGCTCTTCCTCGCCGTTCGCCACCCCGAACGGGTTCGCTCGCTCCTGCTGATCGGCGCTTCCGCGGGAATCTCCGATCCGGAGCAGCGCGCTGCTCGCATCGCCAGCGATGAAGAGCTCGCGGGAGTGATCCTCGCGGGCGGAGTCCCTGCGTTCGTCGAGCGCTGGATGGCGCAGCCACTCTTCGCCTCGCAGGCGAGGCTCGGCCAAGCGGCACTTGAACGCGAGCGCCGACTTCGCCTCGGCGCTCGCGCGCATGGTCTTGCGAACTCGCTGCGCGGCATGGGAAGCGGTGCGCAGCCTCCGCTGCAGGCTGCTCTCGGCGCCCTTCGCTGCCCGGTGCTGCTCGTCGCGGGCGCCGAAGATGCGAAGTTCGCGGCGATCGCGCGCGATCTCGCAGACCGGCTTCCGAACGCGGGCGTGGCGCTGATCGAGCGCGCAGGCCACGCGGCGCACCTCGAGCAGCCGCAGTCGTTCGCGGCGATCGCCCGCGAGTTCTTCGCAGAAGATCCATCAAACCCGAGGAGACCCATGCAGAGTCAGAGCCCTCTCGATTGGAAGGCCGCCCGCGACTACGAGGACATCCGTCTCGAGGTGTGCGACGGCATCGCAAAGGTCACGATCGCGCGGCCCGAGGTCCGGAACGCCTTCCGGCCGAAGACGCTCTTCGAGCTGATCGACGCCTTCACGCGCATTCGCGAGGACGCGAGAATCGGCGTCGTTCTGTTCACGGGCGAAGGTCCCGATGCGTTCTGCTCGGGAGGTGACCAGCGCGTTCGCGGCGACGCGGGCTACGTCGGGGATGACGGCGTTCCGCGGCTCAATGCCCTCGACCTCCAGCGCGTGATCCGAAGCTTCCCAAAGCCGGTGATCGCCCTCGTCGCGGGCTACGCAATCGGCGGCGGGCACGTGCTGCACCTGCTCTGCGATCTGACGATCGCGGCGGAGAACGCACGCTTCGGGCAGACCGGACCGCGGGTCGGAAGCTTCGACGCAGGCTTCGGCGCCTCGTATCTGGCGCGTGTCGTCGGTCAGAAGAAGGCGCGTGAGATCTGGTATCTGTGCGAGCAGTACGACGCGCAGCAGGCCCTCACGATGGGTCTCGTGAACGCCGTCGTTCCGCTCTCCGAGCTCGAGACCACCGGCGTCGCGTGGGCCCGCAAGATCCTCTCGCACAGCCCGATCGCGATCCGCTGCCTGAAGGCCGCCTTCAACGCCGACTGCGACGGGCAGGCCGGGATCCAGGAGCTCGCCGGCAACGCCACGATGCTCTTCTACATGAGCGAGGAAGCGCAGGAGGGGCGCGACGCATTCATCGAGAAGCGTGCGCCCGACTTCGGTCGCTTCCCGTGGCGACCGTGAGCGAAGGCGCCGGACGGCTCGCGGCCGGGCTGCGCCCGCGCGGCGCGCCGGCCGCGAGCGCGTGGTGGATCGCCGCGCGACCGCAGACGCTCACCGCAGGCGCGGCGCCGGTGCTGCTCGGGACGGCGCTCGCCGCCGCCGAGGGTCACGTGCGGGCTGGTCTAGCGCTCGCAGCCGTCGCGGCGGCGCTCCTGCTCCAGATCGGGACGAACTTCGCGAACGACCTGTTCGACTTCGAGAGAGGAGCCGACACCAAGGAGCGTCGAGGACCGGCGCGTGCGGTCGCGACAGGTCTTCTGGCGCCGTCGCAGATGCGGGTGGCGACGGGCGTCGCCTTCGGCGGCGCTGCGCTCGCCGGGGCCACGCTCGTGTGGGCCGGCGGATGGCCCTTCGCCCTCCTCGGCGCCCTCGCAGTCGCGTGCGGCCTCGCTTACACCACAGGCCCCTTCCCGCTCGCGTATCACGGGCTTGGCGACGCGGCCGTCTTCGTCTTCTTCGGGGTCGTCGCCGTGGCTGGCAGCTACGCCGTGCAGGCGCAGGCGATCTCCGCCCGGGCTCTCCTCGTCTCGCTGCCCCCGGCCTGCCTCGTGACCGCGATCCTCGCTGTCAACAACCTGCGCGACATCGAGACCGACGCGCAGGCCGGAAAGCGAACGCTCGCTGTTCGTATCGGCCCGGTCGCAACGCGGATCTACCTCGCCTCGCTCTTCGTGCTCGCCTACGGCGGACTCGTGGCGCTCGTGGGAGCGGGAGTCCTCGGTCCCGCCGCGCTCGCTGCGCTCGGGACGCTCCCGTTCGGCCTGCGCGCGGCGCACGACGCCGTCGTGTGCCGGGACGGGCCGGGGCTCAACCGAGCGCTCGTCCGAACGGCACGGACGCACGCCGCCTTCACGCTTCTTCTCGCGGCCGGGGCGCTCGCGTGAAGATCCGTCGCGTGGCGCTCGCGCGATTTCGGCTCGCGCTCCGAGAGCCCCTCGTCACGGCCGCAGGTCGGATCGGCGAGCGAGAGGGGGTGCTCGTTCGCCTCTACGGGAGCGCGGGCGCCCTCGGTGCAGGCGAGGCGACACCGATCGCCGGCTTCGAGATGGAGCGTGTGGACGAGAGCTGGGAGACGCTCGTCGCGCTCGCTCCGCGCCTGGTTGGTGAGGACGTTCGCGATCTGGAGGCGATCCTCGATGGGGTCGAGACGTCGGCTCCGCAAGCGCCGTGCGCGCGCTCGGCTCTCGACGCGGCGCTCCACGATGCGGCGGCGCGCATCGAGGGGCGGACGGTTGCAGCGTGGCTCGCCGTGCGCAGGGGCCGCCGCGCGCGGCGATCCGTGCGCGTGAACGCACTCCTCGGTGCGCGCGATCCGGAGCGTCTTGCAGCCGCCGCAGCGCGTGCCGTCGCCGAGGGCTTCGAGACGCTCAAGCTGAAGGTGTCGGGATCGTGCATCGAGGACGACGTCGAACGCGTGCGTGCCGTGCGTAGGACGGCCGGCCGGCGCGCACGCCTGCGGCTCGACGCCAACGGCGGGTGGAAGGAGGAAGAGGCGCGCGACGCACTGGCGCGACTCGCACCGTTCGAGATCGAGCTGGTCGAGCAGCCCGTCGACGCGAATGACCTCGCTGCGCTCGCGCGGCTCCGGGCCGAGTCGGCGGTTCGAGTCGCCGCGGACGAGTCGGCGGCGGGGCTCTCACGCGCAGCGCGCGTCATCACACTGCGCGCGGCCGATGCAATCTGCATCAAGCTGGGCGCGTGCGGTGGCATCCGGCCAGCGCTCCAGCTCGCGGAGCATGCGGCCGCGGCCGGGATCGGCGTCTTCGTGACGAGCGGACTCGACGGCGCGATCGCGCGTGCGGCGGCGCTCCAGCTCGCCGCCGCTCTGCCCGGCCCGCTTCCCGCGTGCGGCCTTGCGACCGGAGACCTGCTGCGCGACGACCTCGCGGCATGCCCGGGGCCAGTGCGCGGTGCGCTCGTCCTCCCCCGCGCCACGGGGCTCGGTGTCTCGCCAGCGGCCGCCGCCCTCGCGCGCATCGGCGTTGGGCCGGAAGTCGAGTTCGAGGCGGGCGGCGCATGATTCCGTGGCTGACGCAGCGCGCCGCCGCGACGCGCGGCGCGACCGCACTCGAGGTCGGGGACGACGTGGTCTCGTTCGCAGAGCTCGCGACGAGCGTTCACGACACCGCGTTGCGACTTCGCGCGGCCGGCGTTCGCGAGGGCGACGTGCTGGCGACGCTGCTGTGGAACGGACGCGCGTTCGTCGAAGCGCTCCACGCGGCCATCTCGTGCGGCGCGGCGCTCCTTCCGCTCAATGCGCGAGCGACCGCTGCGGAGCTCGCGTTCGTTCTTCGCGACGCCTCCGTGCGCCTGGTGATCCACGGCGCCGGGCAGCTCGCCGCGCTGGCTCACGACGCCACGCGACGCGCAGGTGGGGTCGCGTGCGCCGAGGCGGCTGTCGATCCCGCGGCGACGCTCGCGTGCGTCCAGGACGCGGGCTGCGCGGAGGGCCTCGCGACCGGCGGCGTCGCGCGATGCGAGACGACTGCCGGCGCCGGCCACGCCGCGGCTCGCGAGGCCGGTGCGCCCCTTCTGGTTTCGACGGACCCCGAGCGCATCCTCGCCATCGTCTACACGTCGGGAACGACGGGTCGCCCGCGCGGCGCGCTCCTTGCGCTGCGGAGCCTTCTCGCGAGCGCCGCCGCCTCGGCGCTCCACCTCGGCGCGTCGGCGAGCGACCGCTGGCTCGCGTGCCTGCCGCTCTTCCACGTCGGAGGCCTCGCGATTCTCGTCCGCAGCGTGCTGACCGGGAGCGCCGTCGTTCTCCACGAGCGCTTCGATGCGCGGGCCGTGTGCGCCGCGCTCGACGAGCGAGCAATCACGCACGTCTCGCTCGTCCCGACCATGCTGTCGCGGGTGCTCGACGCGTGGGGGGATCGTTCGGCGCCCTCCACACTGTCGTGTGTTCTCGTCGGCGGGGCCGCGGCGCCTTTGGGCCTGCTCGATCGCGCGCGCCGTCTCGGCTTTCCCGTCGCGCCGACCTACGGCCTCACCGAAGCCGCGTCGCAGGTGGCGACCCTTCCGCCGGGTGCGGCCGTCGAAGGGGACCGTGCGGCCGGCTGGCCGCTACCGGGAGTCGAGATCCGCATCGTGAGCGAAGCGGGCACCGTGCTCGCCGCGGGCGAGGCCGGCGAGATCTGCGTGCGCGGCGCCACTCTCATGGCCGGCTATCTCGGACTTCCCGAAGCGAGCGCGAAGGCGCTTCGCGGAGGCTGGCTACACACGGGGGACATCGGCGTGCTCGGTGCGGATGGGGCTCTTCGTGTGCTCGACCGCCGCAGCGATCTCGTCGTCTCGGGCGGCGAGAACGTCTACCCGGCGGAGGTAGAGGCCATTCTCGCCGCGCACCCCGGCGTCGCCGAGGCGGCGGTCGCCGGTGAGCCCGATCCCGACCTCGGGCAGCGCGTCGTGGCGGGCGTCGTGCTCCGCGAAGGAGCCCGGACCGATGCGGAGGCTCTGCGCGCACACTGTCGCGCGCATCTCGCAGGCTACAAGGTTCCGCGTCGCATCGCGCTGCTCGACGAGCTGCCCCGTACGAGCAGCGGCAAGCTCCTTCGCCGTGCGATCGTCTCGGAGCTCGGGGCTGGTCTCGCGTAGCGGCGGTCCGGCGGTGCTGGCCGAGAGGGCCGGAGGGCCGGCGGCCGCCGAGCCGGTAGACTCCGCGGGCTGCATGCCGCGTGCGGTCCTCGTCGTCCCCTGCTTCAACGAAGCCGATCGCCTGCCGATCGGCCGCTTCGCAGCGTTCGCCGAGGCATCGCGGGAGGTCGATTTCGTCCTGGTCGACGACGGCAGCACCGATGCCACACGCGAGCGGCTGCGCGATCTCGAGCGGATCGATCCGGACCGCTTCGCAGTCGTCGAGTGCGGGCGAAACCGTGGAAAGGCCGAGGCAGTTCGTGCCGGCGTGCTGCGCGCCTTCGAGCGGAGCCCGGCCTACGTTGGATACTGGGACGCGGATCTCGCGACGCCGCTCGACGAGAGCTCACGCTTCGTGCGCGTTCTCGAGTCGTCGCCCGGATGCGAGGTCGTCTTCGGTGCGCGCGTACAGCTCCTCGGGCGCTCGATCCACAGGCGGCCGCTGCGCCACTACCTCGGGCGCGTCTTCGCGACGCTCGCGTCGCAGAGCCTCGGGCTCCCCATCTACGACACGCAGTGCGGCGCCAAGCTGTTTCGCGCGACCCCGGCGACGCGCGCGCTCTTCTCCGAGGAGTTCCTCACGCGCTGGCTCTTCGATGTCGAGCTGGTGGCGCGGATGATCGCGGCGGGCGGCGAGGACGGGCGAACGCGCGCTCACTCGGCCATCTACGAGCTGCCGCTCGAGACGTGGCATGACGTCGGCGCATCGAAGGTTCACGCGTTCGACTTCGCGCGCGCGGCCGTCGACCTCGTGCGGATTCGCTGGCACTACGGGCGGCCCGCCCGCTAGCGGCGCGCGCGATCCAACTCCGGAGACGATGGGGCGCCGGCGTCGCGCTCGAAATCAGCCACCCTGGCCCGCGTTCGCAGCCGCTGCCGCGAGCGCTTCCGAGCCGGCCTGCTGGTGCGCTGTGAGGGCCGTGTCGAGGGCCTCGTGCTGCGCGGAGGTCGGCGCCACGACACCGGCGATCCAGCCGTGGAGATCGCCGAGCTGTCTCTCGTAGATGCCGGAGAGCGGCGGCTCGTTCGTGAGATAGACCCGCGTACCGTTCACCTGGTACGAGATCACCGTTCCGCCCGCCGTCGGCCCGGTCATGAGACTCGCCGCGTTGATTGCGTCCTCGACCCGGGTCGAGGCTCTGGCCGCGCCAGGAACCCAGTAGTACCGGTCTGCGCGGCGCTCGGCATGGAGGCCCTGTGGCGCGTACGTCGTCGCATAGACGGCGGCGCTCGGCGTCGCATACGAGACGACCGGCGAGTACGACGCCTGGACGCTCGTCGGAGTCGCGGTCTCGGACGCGACCACGGGGACCGTTGCTGCGATGATCGGCGTCACCGCCCACCAGTAGATCGGGTAGCCGTAGATGCTCCGAAGGACCGTCGCGCCGTAGACGGGGACCGGATAGACGTAGTACGAGCCCGCCGCTGCGGCCGCTGCTGGCGTGTATGTCGTGTTCGTCTGCGAGATGCCGCTGCCCGGTGTTGCGGTCGTCGTCGTGACCGTGACGCCCTCGCCCGAGCCCGGCGTCGCGGTCACGGTCGTGCCCTGCACCCCGGAACCCGAGGCCGTCATCGCCCCGGCCTTTACCGTTTCGCCGTTGGTTGCGATGCCGGCGGCCTTGACGCCGTTCTCGTTCACGAGTGCGGCGCCGGCTGCACTGCCTTGATTGTTCGTCGTCGTGCCGCCGACGACGAGGCCGGCATCGGTCATCGCGGCCGCCCCGTGCGTCTCGGAGCTTCGCCCCGTGCTGGTCGACGACGATCCGTCGTACGTCACGTAGCCGTCCTGCTGCGTCACGGTTCCGGTGTGCGTTGCCGTCGCGCCGTTCGCGCTCTCGGCGTTGACGGTGGTGGTCGTCGACGTGCCATTCGTCGTCTGGTCGACGTCGACCGATCCACCGCGCGGTCCCTCGACGCCGTCCTCGGCGGCCGCACTCTGTTCGCGGCTCCCGGTGGTGTTCGAGGTCTCGCCGCTGCGCCGGTCCGTGTCCGCTGCGGCTGCGTGATCCGCAAGCGCACGGTCCGAGAGGCCCTCGCGCGCGCCGCCCGAGAGGGGACCGGAGCTCGCCTGGCTTCCAAGCGTCGCGGCCGCGCCGGAGTCGGCGTGCCCGGAGAGAGGTCGCGCGGCTGACGGCGTCGTGACGGCGCTTCGCGGGCTGGTCCGGCCAGGCTTCGCAAGGCTCGCGCCGCCTCGCGAGAGCCCGCCTCCCACCGCGGCGGCGCCGCCTCGTGCCGCGCCGCCCGCACGGCCCCCGCCGCGCGGCCCGGCCATGGACGCCGGCGCCAGCAGGAACGAGACGGCAAGTATCGACCCGGCAAGAGCGAGGGGGCGGTTCATGATTGATCCCTCCGGGGCAGGCGTATTCGTCCGATCTGTGGACGAATCGCCCCATCCCCTCGGACTCCCCGCGTTCCACCTTGAGCGGGCGGCGACCGGCTTGACCCGGCTCCGGGCCGCGTGGTAATGCCGGACGTGTTCCCCGAGCAGCTCTCGATTGCGGTGCGGCGCCATCTCGGGCCGCCGGGCGAGGTGCGCGCGCTCACGCGCCTGACCGGCGGCGCCACCAAATCGACGTGGTCCTTCGATGCCGTCGTCGGCGCCGACACACTCCCGCTCATCTTGCAGCAGGCGATCG
>JADLGR010000116.1 GCA_020849175.1 Deltaproteobacteria bacterium | reverse complement strand
TGCTCGTCGACCTGCAGCACGACCCGCCACGCGTCGAGTGGCGCTACCTCGAAGAGCACGCTCCCTCGCTCGACGGGTGCGCCGAGGCGCTGCGAGAGGTCGCCGCTCACGACGACGCCAGCGACGGGCGCGCGCAGCTCGGTGCGCCCGAGCTGGTCTTCGAGCAGAGCGAGCTGCGCGCGCGCCTGATCGATCTGCGCCGAGAGGATGACGCTCTTCGCAGCCTCACGCGCCGCGAGCGCCTCGCGGTACTGCGTCAGCGCCTGCTCGAGCTGGCTCGCCCACTTCATCCGTTCGAGCCGCAGCTCTCGGTCGTCGAGGCGGCCGAGGGGCTGGCCCGCCACGACGAGATCGCCCGCACGCGCGTTCCCCGCTGCGACGAAGCCGTCGAAGGGAGCCGCCGCCGCCCGCAGCTCCTTTGCCTCGAGGACGACCTTGGCCGTCACGCGGAAGTCGCCCCGAGCGAAGACGAGGAAGAGCGCGAGTCCTGCGGCGGCGAGCGTGCCGAGCTTGAGCGCCGTATGCCGCGGGCCGGCGATCCGCTCGACGAGCGTCCACAGCGACGCGAGAGCCTTCGCGCCGATCCAGCGATCTTCGCGGCGCGCGAGCTCGAGCAGGGGCCCGGCGAGGACCGCGGTCGTCTCGCAGAGTGCGACCGTCTCGGCATCGAACGCGCTCCCGGGAGGGCGCTCGAGCGTGAGGACACCGCAGACGTCCTCTCCACGAACGAGCGGTACGGACAACACTCCGCCTGCTCCATACTGGCGCGCGAGCTCCTCGTGCGCGCGGCCGACGCTGCTGCCGTCGCCAGCCGTGGGCGGGAAGAGCACGGCGACACCCGCTTCGAGACACTCGTCCATCGCAGCTTCGAGTGCGCGAACGAGATTGGCGCGCTTTGCGAAGTGGGCGCTGTGCGAGATGGCGCAAACGTGCACGCGCCGTCTTCGCACGAAGCCGGTGCTCACGCGGTCGCAGCCGAGGAGCGTCGCCGCCTCGGTCGCGAAGGCCGTCGCCGCCGCCTGGAAGCGGTCGTGCTCGAGCGCGCTCGCGAGTAGCTCGAACGCCGTTCGCAGCCGGGAACGGCGCGCCGCCTCGCGCGACGCCTCGCTGCGCTGGACCAGCCCCTCGAGCCAGGCCGATCCCCAGGCCAGCTCTCGAAGCGCCGCCGCGAGATCGGCCTCGGGCCGCGCCGAGAGCTCGACGACGACCGCGCCGTGCAGCGCGCCCGCCAGCAGCAGCGGCTGCGCGAGCGCGAACGTCTCGCGCGCGGCCACGACGCCGCGTGCGGGCGGATCGGTGCGGCGCACGCACGACCGGCGCTCCTGCAGTGCAGTCTGCGCGGCCGCCGAGAGGCTCGGCGACGGCGGCGCGCCCGCCGGCCACCCGGCCGCCGGCGCGAACGGCCCCGTGTCGGGAGGCCCCAGCAGGACGCTCGCCGACACCGATCCGCGTAGACGCCGGCACTGGAGCGCGAGCCACGCCCCGAGGTAGGCCTCGACCGTCGCTGCCTCGGCGAGGTGGCGCCAGAGCGCGGCTTCCGCTGATGCGCCAGCGTCCGGTGACGAGGACGCCGGGCCTGCCGCGCCCAGCCCGCCCCCGGGCTCGAGGCTCACGGCCGCACGCCCCGCCCGCTACGCGTTGCCGGCCGGCCTGCCGTCCTGCGCGCGCACCTCGAGGTTGAGAGCGCCGAAGCGGGCCTCGTATTGCTTCAGCACACCGTCGAGGAGCAGCGAGAGGCGCTTGGCCGCGAACGGGCTCAGGATCAGGCGATCCGAGAGCTGGATCGTCACCTCGCTCTGCCCGGCCTGCCAGGCGTTGTTGAGCCCGAACAGGAGCACGACCTCTTCGCGAGTGCTCGTGACGTTGACGACGTTCGCGTAGGAGCTCCGCAGGTTCGAGTCGTCCCAGCGAATCTTGGGAACGCTCGGGTCGCGCGGAAGCTCTCGCACCTCGGCCGTACGCTCGTCTGCCACTGGGATCTCCTTCACCCCCTCCGCATGGTCCCATGGATCCGCGGCCTTCGCGCGCGAGGAGCCTGGGGGTGCGGCATCCGGCGCGCGGGCACAGACGAAGGGAGCGGGCACTCGGCTGCGCGCCACCCGCGCACCATCATAGCACCGGCCGGCGGGCGGCCGGCGAGTTTCTCCTCCCAGCAGCCGCCCGCCTGCCTCGGACCAGGCAGGCTCCGCAACGGCGGCTCGGCGCTCGTCCGAGCGGTCCGACTATCGATGTTCAGCGGCGAGGGCAGGGCCTCCACTGTAACGCCGGGTCAGGCAGCGCCGTACTCTCCCCCGGTGTCGAGCCCTCGGCCAGGAAATCTCCTCCTGAGCTCTATCCCCGAGAACGATCAGGCGATGGATGCCTCATTGACCTCACGACACCAAAGATGAACCCAACGATCGCGAGGGCGGGTCCGCCGGCAAAGAACGCCGTCATGACCGCTTCGACACTCTCGTCGTGGCGATTGCTCGAGAACGAGGTCACCAGGACCCAGCAGACTACAACGCCGAGGATGTACCCCAGGATGGCCCACAGGACACCTGAGAACGTGTGACGCAGCATGGCTCCGCCCGGATCCGACAATCTTTCGTGTCATCATCGATTGGAAGTGAACGTGGCTCCGTCGGCATGCGAGAAGGGGTTACCACACTCCAACGGGCATCCGAGGAGCCACATTCGTGAGGTCGAGTAGAAACCGGATTCGAGCCCGCGTCAAGGCAGCCTTCCGATCACCTTCTCGGAAGAGCGCATGTCCGCACGCGCCGGCCTCGGCACGTGCTCTGCATGCCGGCCGCCGGCGATTCGATCGACGACCGCCTCCGCGAAGATCCGCGGCTCGAACGCGTCGCTGTCCATGCCTGTCTGGCTCACGCGCGACGCCTCGTGGCACGGGAGCGGGTAGAGCTGGCTGTCCGTGCGACTCAGGAATGCGGGGCACGCCGACTGAGCTTCCAGGACGCCAAGGCGACTGCCTTCCCGCCTGCGTCGCCAGCGTGACCGGACGTGAGTCTCGATCAGTGTTGGGTAGCAAGACTCACCGGTACACCTCGCGTCGATGTCCGATCTTGACGACTTCCACCATGCGCCTCTCGTCGTCGATCGAGTAGACGATGCGGAAGGCGCCCTGGCGAATCCGGTAGCGCTCCTCTTCTCCGACGAGCTTCTCGGCGCCTTGGGGGCGCGGCGTCTGCGCAAGACCTCGAATTCGGGAAATGATCCGGCTGCGAAGCGCTCGCGGCTCGATCGTCTCGAGCTCCTTGGCGGCGGACGTCTTGATGAAGACGCTATAGCTTGCCACGCCGTCGAAGAGTCCTGACTACGTTCTCGAAATCGAGGCTGCGTTCCTTGGAGCGCTTCTCGAAGGCCTCGAGGTCTTCAGCGTCCTCGGCAAGGCTCACCCGGACTGCCTCGCTCACGAGCTCAGAGATCGAGCAATCCGAGGCGGCGGCCTTGAGCCGCAGCGTCCGATGGATCTCGGCCGGCAGGTAGATCGTTGCTCGCTTT
>JADLGR010000115.1 GCA_020849175.1 Deltaproteobacteria bacterium | reverse complement strand
GGCGTAGCCCTCGTGCTCCGTAAACCCGCCGAGGGCCGCGGCGATGTCACGCGCGACGCTGGGCTTCTCGGTGATGACGAGGGATTTCGCCACGGGTGTCCTCGGATGGGTGTCATGGTCCGGGGGCCGGCCGGCGCGGAGGCATAGCCCGCCCCCCCAGGGCTGACAACCGGAGCCCCCGGCGCCCCCGCCCGTGGGCTGCGGAAGTGCTGCCCCTCCGTTGCCGGTGCCCGAGCGGTGGATCGGGCGCCCCGACCAGAGCTTGAGTGCCGAGGTATTTTTGACACGGTTCTGCGATACGACGCCACCTGACGCCGCGGCGCCGGCGACGCGCCTGCGCGGAAACGCGATCTCTCACGTGAGGTTGCGCGGCCGCACCGGCTCCGGCACGCTGCGCGGCCCAGAGCGGATCCACCACCGCCTCGCTCGCTGGCTCGGCGCGTCCGCCCACTCTCGCGGTGGAACACACGAATCCGGAGGAACACTGTGAGCGATGCGCAGCCGATCACGGGCCTGCGGCCTGGCGACGTGGCTCCCCACGTCTTTCTGTGCGGAGACCCCGCGCGGGTGCCGCGCATCGCCGCGTCCTGGAAGCAGGCCCGTGAGGTCTGCAACCGCCGCGAATACCGGATCGTCACCGCGGAGAGCGACGGCGTCCCCGTGAGCGCCGCCTCGACCGGGATCGGCGCCCCGAGCACCGCCATCCTCTTCGAGGAGCTCGCGAAGCTCGGCTCCCATACCTTCATCCGCGTCGGGAACAGCGGCGGGCTCTCACCGCAGCTCGACCTCGGCGAGCTCGTGATCACGACGGGCGCAGTACGCGACGACGGCACGTCGCGCAGCTACGTCGCTCCCGAGTACCCGGCCGTCGCCGACTACCGCGTGGTCGCCGCGCTCGTCGCGGCCGCCCGCGAGCAGGGCGCTCGCTTCCACGCCGGCGTGACCTGGTCCCTCGACGCGTTCTACGCGCGAAACGCCATCCTCGCGGAGCCCGACGGCATGGCGTCGATGAGCTTCGGCGGCTACTGGACGGTGGCGCAGGAGGAGAAGATCCGCGCGCTTCGGAGCGCAGGCGTGCTCAACTGCGAGATGGAGGCCGGCGTCGTCCTCACGCTCGCCGGCCTGTTCGGCCTTCGCGCCGGCGCGGTCTGCGTCGTCTCGGACCGAACCCCGTGGCCGGGCCCCGCCGCGATCGACCTCGATCGCAACATGGGCACGTGCATCGAGGTTGCCAACGCTGCGATGCTCGCGCTCGCGCGCGCACCGTCCTAGGGCGTCGCCGGCAGCAGCTCGACCGGGACCGGCATCAGGTTCCACGTGAGGACCGATCCCGGAACGGAGCGGCGCAAGACGACCTCGCTCACCGGCCTACCGTCCTTCCACACGTACCGCTTCAGCTCGCCCTGGTCGTCGCCCGCGACGTAGAGCTCGTCGCGACCATCGCCGTCGAGATCTGCGAGCAGGGCCGCGTGCTCGAAGCCCGACGACGCGGAGTCGATCCGCTCCTTGCTCCACGGCTGGCCCGCGTCGACTCCCGGTCGCAGCAGCCAGACGCCGCTCTTGAACGGTGACGCGACGATCTCCTTCTTGCCGTCCGCGTCGACGTCGCCCGCTGTGAGCGAGCGGCAGAATCGGTCGTCGAGCGTGGCGATGACGCGGCCCTGCGCAGGGTCAGTGCCTGCGTCGTAGCGCCGCACCTCGACGGGCGCCACGAGACGCACGTTCGGCTCGACGCCTTCGGTCTGCCCTTCGACGCAGACGTACAGCTCGTCGCGCCCGTCGCCATCGACGTCGGCGACGAGGATCTCCTTTGCATGACGCTGGCCGAGATCCGCGACCACCGTTCGCCCTTCCTTCTTCTTCGGGACGTAGCGCACGACCTTTCCGGGCTGCGGCGTACCGTCGACGCGGTTCGGCTCGCTCGGTGTCGCGTACACCTCGACCACGCCGTCGCCGTCGAGGTCGCCGAGCTCGATCTCGTGCACGAAGGTGTCGGGCTGGCGATCGAGCTCACGCACCTCGAAGCTCCCGTCGGTCTGCGGGAGCAGCAGCGCGACGACTCCCTGGTCGTGCGTCGCCACCGCGACGGCAGGCCGACCATCGCCGAGCACGTCCCCGACCTCGGCATCGCGCATGCGATTTTGCTTGCCGCCGAACTCGGCGCGCCAGACGGGCTGCGCCGCGAGGCCGCTCGCGCCGGCCCGCCAGAGCTTGATCGCCGCCACGTTGCCGCCGAGCGTGAGGATCCCCGGGGCGGCGCCCGGCGGGGCGTAGACCATCGCCTTGTGGAAGACGTTGCTCTCGGGATCGTCGAGGGCGCCCGTACGCCACTGCCCGTCTCGTCGCAGGAGCCACTCGAGTCGGGCGGGTCCAGGCTTCGGCAGTACCTTTGCGTCCGGCCCCACCTCGAACTGCGACAAAGCGAGTAGCAGGCCCCGCGGCAGCGAGGCGGGCGTCGCGGCAGCCGCAGGGTCCACGGGCGGCGGCGCGGCTGCCTGTTCGTCGGTGGCGTGGCAGGCCGCGAGGGCGAAGGCGACGAGCGCGGCGACGGTGTGACGACTGCGCATGGAATCCCTCCTGCGGCTGGCGATGTAGCAGCCCGGGCCGGCTGTGGTAAGGAGGCTGCGTGAGCAAGGTCGAGCTGCAGCCTCCCCGCGGAACGCGCGACTTCTATCCCGAGGACCTTCGCCGACGCGCCTGGCTCTTCGATCAGTTCCGCGAGGTCGCGCGCCGCTTCGCCTTCGAAGAGGTGGACGCGCCCGTCGTCGAGCACGCCGAGCTGTTCACGCGCAAGGCGGGCGAGGAGATCGTCGAGCAGCTCTACCACTTCACGCTGCACGACCGACACCTCGCGCTTCGCCCCGAGATGACGCCGTCGATCGCCCGCATGGTGATGGCGCGCGCCGGAGCGCTGCGGCTTCCGCTGCGCTGGTTCGCGATCACGCAGAACTGGCGCTACGAGCGCATGACGCGCGGCCGAAGGCGCGAGCACTACCAGTGGAACATGGACGTCTGGGGTGAGCCCGGCGTGGCCGCAGAGGCGGAGCTGATCGCGGCGATCTGCACGCTGCTCGGACGACTCGGCCTCGGCCCCGGCGACGTGAAGATCCGACTCTCGAGCCGGGCGCTCCTCGAGGAGGTCCTGCGCGCCGACGTGCTCCGCGACCGGCCGGAAGCCTTCGCACCGCTGTGCGTCGTGATCGACAAGCTCGGCAAGATCGGCGAAGAGGCCGTCGTCGATCTGCTCACCGATCCGGCCGGCGCGGTCCGACTCGCCCCCGGCGCTGCGCGCGGGGTCGTCGCGGCGCTCGGTGTTCGCAGCCTCGACGAGGCCGCGCAGCGTGTGCCGGCGGGCTCCGCAGCCGTCGACGATCTGCGGCGCCTGTTCGAGCTGCTCGCCGCCTACGGCCTCGAGGACCGCGTCGTCTTCGACGCCTCGATCGTCCGCGGCCTCGCCTACTACACGGGCACCGTCTTCGAAGCCTTCGACGCGGGCGGCACGCTGCGCGCCGTGTGCGGCGGCGGGCGCTACGACCGCCTGCTCGAGACCCTCGGCGGCCCGTCGATCCCCGCCGTCGGCTTCGGCTTCGGAGACGTCGTCATCCAGGAGCTGCTCGCGGACAAGGGCCTGCTGCCCGACGTCGCCCGAGCGATCGACGACGTCGTCTACCCGTTCGGTGACGCGGAGCGGCCTGCGGCGCTGCGCCTCGCGACGCGGCTTCGGGCCGAGGGGCGCTCGGTCGATCTCGTTCTCGGCAGCGTCAAACCCAGGCGCGCGCTCGCCGATGCCGACCGCGCAGGTGCGCAGCGCGTCTTTCTGATCGGACCCGACGAGGCAGCGCGCGGAGTCGCCCGCGTCCGCGAGCTCGCTGGCGGCGCCGAACGCGACGAGCCGCTCGACCCCTAGCCTTCCCCGCTGCGCGCCGGTCACGAGGCGCTATAGATTGCGCGCGGCCGGATCCCCACCGTCCGCACCGCCGGAGAGCCGCCACGACGATGCGAGGCTGGACCGTTCGCGACAGCGCGGAGCTCTACAACGTCGCCAACTGGGGAGCCGGCTTCTTCACCGTCAACGAGCGCGGCCGCGTCGAGGTCCGGCCGAACGGAAACGGCGGGCCCGGTATCGACCTGCTCGAGCTCGTCGGCGACCTCGAGCGCCGTGGCCTGCGCGCGCCGCTGCTCGTTCGCTTCTCCGACATCCTCAAGAGTCGCGTCGCAGGGATGTGCGGTGCGTTCGGTCGTGCGATCGGCGAGTACGGCTACCGCGGTCGCTATCGCGGCGTCTATCCGGTCAAGGTGAACCAGCAGCGTCACGTGGTCGAAGAGGTGATCGAGTACGGCGCCCCCTTCGGTGTCGGACTCGAAGCCGGGAGCAAGCCCGAGCTGCTGATCTCGCTCGCGCTGCTCGATACGCCCGACGCTCTCATCATCTGCAACGGTTACAAGGACCGCGCGTACGTCGAGACGGCGCTGCTCGCCCAGCGAATCGGCCGCTACCCGATCATCGTGATCGATCGCTTCCACGAGATCGACCTCGTCGTCAAGACCGCGCGCGAGCTCGGCATCCGCCCGCACCTCGGCATGCGTGCGCGACTCACGACGAAGGGCGCCGGCAAGTGGGTCGAATCGACGGGAGACCGCTCGAAGTTCGGGCTCTCGGCGGCCGAGATCGTCGAGGCCGTCGAGCGCCTCGGCGCCGAGGACATGCTCGACTGCCTCGAGCTGCTCCACTTCCACATCGGCTCTCAGATCACGACGATCCGCGCACACAAGGATGCGCTGCGCGAGGCGAGCCGAATCTACGCCGGCCTGCACCAGATGGGCGCGCGACCGGGGCTGATCGACGTCGGCGGCGGCCTCGGCGTCGACTACGACGGCTCGCAGACGAACTTCCACTCGTCGATGAACTACTCGGTGCAGGAGTACGCGAACGACGTCGTCTCGTTCATTCAGGAGGCGTGTGAAGAAGCGGGGCTCCCGCACCCGGACATCGTCACCGAGGCCGGGCGCTCGATGGTCGCGCACCACTCGGTTCTCATCTTCGACGTGCTCGGCGTGAACGAGGTGATCACCGGCAAGCCTCCCGAGCCCGTGAGCGAAGAAGACCCGAAGGTGCTGCAGGACCTCTCCGAGGTCTGGAGCGGCGTCTCGCGCAAGAACGTCCAGGAGGCCTACCACGACGCGCTCCAGATCAAGGAGGAGGCGACTACCCTCTTCTCGCTCGGTTATCTCGACCTGCGTGGCCGCGCGCGTGTCGAGCGTCTGTTCTGGGACTGCTGCGAGAAGATCCTGCGCATCGTTCGCGAGCTGCCGCACATCCCCGAAGACCTCGAAGACCTCGAGAAGGGCCTCGCCGACACGTACTACGGAAACTTCTCGGTCTTCCAGTCCGCGCCCGACCACTGGGCCGTGAAGCAGCTCTTTCCCGTGATGCCGATCCACCGGCTGAACGAGCGCCCGACGCGCCGCGGCGTCTTCGCCGATCTCACGTGCGACAGCGACGGCAAGATCGACCAGTTCATCGACGTTCGCGACGTGAAGGACGTCCTCGAGCTGCATCCGTGGAACGGAACGCCCTACTTCATCGGCGTCTTCCTCGTCGGCGCGTATCAGGAGATCCTCGGCGATCTGCACAATCTGTTCGGAGACACCGATGCGGTCCACGTTCGCCTCGACGAAGAAGGCCGCTACCGGGTCGAGCACGTCGTCGAGGGAGACGAGGTGAACCAGGTGCTCGCCTACGTGCAGTACGACCGCAGCCGGCTGATCGAAGGCGTACGCCGAACGATCGAGACCGCGCACCGTGCGGGTCAGATCACGCTCGAGGAGAGCGCACGCCTTCGAAAGCGCTACGAGCAGGGTCTGCAGGAGTACACGTACCTGGTACGCGACGAGTAGCCGCCGCGTACCAGAAGAGCGAGGGAACGAGATGCGACGCACTCGGCTACGAAGAGGGCCGCTCGTGGCCGCGGCCTCGCTGCTCGTGGCGGCGCTCGC
>JADLGR010000114.1 GCA_020849175.1 Deltaproteobacteria bacterium | reverse complement strand
GACCACGCGCTCTCAGAACCGCGCCGATGTGGAGGAGCCCGAGCGGCTCCTGGAGCTGTCCGAAGGTCGGATAGTCCCAGCGCGGATAGACCAGCGTGACGTTCATCGTCTCGAACCCTCTCCAGATGTTCCGTTCGGATTGCCCGCGGGCCGTTCCGCTCCGACCGCAGAGATCGCCGGCGGGCGATCCTAGCGAGTCCGTTGCTGGTTCGGTCGTCTCGGACGCCGAAGCCGCACGCGAAACCGCTACCGACAGAAGTGTTCACAAGAGTTCGTGCTGAGCGGAGCCGTTCATGCTGAGCGGAGGGCCTCCGCCGAAGGCGCACCGGCGTGGTACAAGGAGCCGAGGCCGCTTCGGAGAAGCGATCTCGGTGCGCCCGAGCCGGGCGGCCTCGCGACGAGAGACTGCCTCGCACTCCCCGGGGATGGGGGCGTCGGGTTGGAGGTGCAGCGGATTCGACGACTCGTGCTCGCGTCGGTGGCCGCCGCCATCGCGCTGGCGCTCGCCGGCGAGCTGTTGGTGCGCGCGCTCGGTCGTCGTCCGATCTACGAGCGTGACGAAGCGCTCGGCTGGCGGCCGCGTGCGAATCTCGCCGCCGAGCTGACGGCCCGCGACCAGACCGGGAACGACTACGCCGTGCACTATGCCACCGGTCCGCACGGATTTCGCGCGTTCGGCGACACGGCGGGAAGCCGAATGCGCGTGCTCTTCATCGGCGACTCGTTCACCGCAGACCCGAGCACCAGCAACGACGAGGCGTACTTCGGTGTCGTCCGTTCGCAACTTCCCGTCGAGGTCTTCGCCGTCGGCGGAAGCGGCTACGGAACGCTGCAGGAGCTGCTGCTCGCTCGCGAGACCGTGGACACCGTCAAGCCCGACGTCTTCGTGCTCCAGTACTGCCCGAACGACCTCTCCGACAACAGCCACGGGCTCGAGAGCCTGGTGAGTCACGCGCGGAACCAGAAGAACCTGCGTCCGTATCTCGTCGGCGACGCGATCGTGTTCCGGTTGGCGAAGCGCCACCCGTATCGGCTGCTCTATGAGCACTCGCGGCTCTTCCGCAAGCTCGACGTCGAGCTGATGAAGCTCGAGTTTCGGCTCGACGACCCCGCGCGACGCCCGGAGCTCGACTCCGAGGCGATCGCCACGCAGCGAGCCGCAGCGATCGCCGTGACGACCGACTTGATGTCGAGGCTGGCCGCGGCCATGCCGAGGCAAGCCCGGCTGCTCACGTTCTCCTGCGACACGTCGAATCCGGCCGAGGCGCAGACCTGGAAGCCGATCGCGCGGGCAGCGGGCTTCGAGGCGCATCCGTCGGTCTCGGAGCGCGTCGAGGCAGCGGAGCGAGGCGGCGAGGTCGTACGCCTCGTCGACGACGTTCACTGGAACCGCCTCGGCAACCGGATCGCCGGAGAGGAGCTGGCGCGCGTGATCGCTGAGCGAGGGAGCCAGCCGTGACGGCCCTGAGGCGTGTGGCGGATCCTCCCGAAACTCCGCCACGGTCGAGGCATCGCGCCACGCGCTGACACATTCGCAGCGGAGCGACCACTTCCCGGTAGGTTCATTCGCCGGGGAGGTTCGTCGTGCGTACGCAGATCGGAAGCTGGATCATCGTCGCGGCAGCGCTTTTTGGGCCGAGCGCAGCGGAGGCCGGGCTCATCACCGGACAACCGGCGCGAGACCTCTTCGAAGCTGCGGTCGTCGGGGCCGGCTATGCGAAGATCACCTTCAACAACTACGCGGTGAATACGAAGCTCACGACCCAGATCTCGGGTCTCACCTTCAAGACGATCCGCGACTACAACGGCTCTCCGATCAACCAGCCGGTGAACCTGGCCAGCGCGGTCAACCGGACCGGCCAGATCGTCGGCACGCCCTGCTCAGCGTGTACGGACGACGGCCGGTACGCCTACGAGGTGAGCTTCGGCACCGCGCAGCGCGCCGCGGGCATCCAGCGCTACTGGAACGCATCGACGGTCACGCGGTTCTTCAACGCGAACGGCGTGAAGCTCGGGGAGTACGTTGGATCGACCTACGTGGGCTGGTTCGGCGTCGAGGGCGACGCCAGCACCTACGTGAAGAGGATCGAGATCGACGGCAATGTCTTCGGCGGCGCGCGCCAGGTCGGCTACAGCGACGACCTCATCTACGGTCTCGGGGTGATCCCGGAGCCGGCGACGGCGAGCCTCGTCGCGCTCGGGCTGGCCGGCCTCGCAGCGCGAACGCGGCAGCAGGAGCGGGCGCCGCGCCGCGCCTAGGCTCCGCTCAGCCCCGCACGCGCGAGCCACTGACGAAGGCGCCGCCGCAGGCGGTGGCGCGCCAGATAGATCGCTCCGAGCTCGCCCTCCGGCCGCGTCTTCCAGCGCTTGTGGATCCACGTCCACTGATCCGGAGCCTCGCGTACCGCCGCTTCGATCGCCCCGTTCATCCGACACAGGTTCCTGTAGAGCGATCGTTCGGCATCGTCCGCGGCGGGCTCGATCTCCAGCGCGGGCAAGAAGCGCGCGACGTGGCGTGGCCCTTCGCCGACTCGCCAGAAGAACGCCGGGACCACCGGAATCCCGAGCCGCATCGCGAGCAGCGCGGGGCCGGCGCGCGTACTGGCATCGAGGCCGAAGAAGGGCGCGAACCGGCCTTCGCGGCGACCGGCATTCTGATCGAAGAGCATTGCGACCACACGGCCGCGACGTAGCGCGCGGACGGCGCCGAGCCCGGCGCTTCCGAGCTCGAGGGTCTGCATTCCGCCCGCATGGCGCCAGCGCGTGACCATGCTGCCGAGCTGCGCGTTCTCGAAGCCGTGATGAACGACGCTGAGCGGGATGCCGGAGCGCGCCAGCGCCGCACCCGCCAGCTCCCACGACCCGAAGTGCGCCGTCAGCAGGATGACTCCGCCCTGCGGCGTGCTCCGCTGCGCGGCGACGAGGTGTTCGAGGCCCTCGATCCGAACGGCGTCGAGGATCTGCTCCCGGTGGCGGCCGGTGAGAAGTGCGACTTCCGCGATTGCACGCCCGACGTTCGCGAAGCTCGCCACGAGGGTGCGATGCCGCTCCGCTCGGCTCCACGCAGGGAAGGCGATCTCGAGATTGCGGAGTGCAACGCCCGTGCGAGGTCCGCGAGCCCTCGCAACGACGCGGCCGACTGCGCCACCGATCGCCACCGCCCGCTCCGGTGAAAGATGTCGAAAGCTCTCGCAGATCAGCCATGCGAGGCCGTACAGGCTGCGCTCGCGGAGCGTGGGGCGCCGCGATGTCGAGGAGACGGCAGAAGGGCTCAGGAGGATCTCACTTCGCCGGTCATGCGGGCTGCGCAGGCGGCCGCTCGCGAGGGACGCTCGCCGTCAGCGCAGGCGTCAGCTCTCCCGCCGCCCTCGCTTCTCACGTTCGGGCGTACGATCGAGCAGCACGTAGCCGGGAAAGTCGGCGACGCGGAGGGCGTCGCGCACCACCGGCGGCAGGTATCGGTACGCGGCGTCCGTCCCGACGATGCGCGGATTGCGGACCGCGCAGCGGCGGCCGAGCTGCTGGACGTCTCCGCCCTTCGCGGCGACGAGGTTGCGCGCCCAGTCGACGTCACGTCCGTACGTCATCGGGATCACGAAGCCCTTCGCCGTCGGGAAGGCGAGCACGGGGCTCCGGTAGCTCCGGCCGCTCCTGCGACCGACGTGGTGCACGACCGCGAGTGGCGGCACCAGCCAGGCGAACGTGCCCATGATCGGGTTGGTGACGACGCGGTTGAAGCGCCGCATGAAGCGCGGGAAGTGCATGGGCGGAAGGCTACCGCGCATCGGCGCCTCGTGCCGCGCCCACAGACCGACGTCCCGCCCCCGCGCGCTGCCCGGGCTTCGCGTCAGCCGAGCGGCTGGTCGACGCGCTCGATCTCGACCGCGACGCCTCGTGGCGCGTGCATCGGACCGTTCTGGAACACGCGCTCGCGAAGGTGGCCGTAGTCGCCGACGAGATGCGTGGGCTTGAGAGGGGATGCGATCACTTCCATCATGCTGCGCCAGCCCGCGAACTGATACGGCTCCCATGCGTGATACAGGATCGCTTCTCCCGGCTGCACGCCCGGTGCGATCCGTGCCCGAACCTGGAAGCTTCCCTGCTCGTTGTGCACGCGCACGACGTCGTTGTCACGAACGCTGCGCGCCTGCGCGTCCGACTCCGCCATCCACATCGAGGGCTCGCCGCGCTGAAGGCGCAGCAGATCGGGGTGCGCGCGCCAGATGGCGTGGATGCTCCAGCGCGTATGGCCGCCGGTGAGACGAATGGGGTGCGCCGGGCTCTCGCCGGGCAGCGGCTTCCAGCGCGGGAGCACCTCGTCGGCGTCGAAGAACCACGGGTGATCGATGTAGAACTGCTGCCGACCGGTGAGAGTCGGCCACGCGTGCCGCTCCTCGACGTGGACGCGCGACGGATAGAGCGTGCCGCCCGGCTCGTAGTCGCTGCCGATGGCCTGCGTCGGTCCCCAGCGTCCGGTGGTCTTCATCTGCACGGCACCGCGGCGCCGTGCTTCGTCCCAGCTCATCTTCGTTGCCGAGGAGTCTCGCAGGATGCGGTCGAGCAGGGCGACGTCGTCGCCGGGGCCGTAGCGACCGCCGTCGCTGAAGCGGTCTGCAAAGGTCTCGAGCGGCTCGCCGAGACCGCGCGCCCGCGCGCGCTCCTGCAGTGCGCGCGCGAGCAGCGACATGATCTCCCACTCGGGCTTCGAATCACCGAGGGGCGACATCGCGCGCTCGCCGACGACGGCGTACGGGGTGAGCGCGACGGAGTACTTGATGCCGTTCTTCTCGTAGTAGCCCGCGGCCGGCAGCAGCAGGTCGGCCTTCGCGCCCGTCGACGAGACGCGAAAGTCGATCGCGGCGATGAGCGCGAGCTTCGGCCAGAGCGTGCGCTCGATCACCTGCGGAACGGGCCAGCGCCGGAGTGGATTCACACCCGACGTGACGAGCACGCGCGGCGGGTTGTCGGCGGCCGGACGAACGCGTATCCAGCGATTTGCGAACGCCTCGTTGATCGCAGCGCTCGGCGTTCGCAGCGGCGCCGAGCCCTGTGCCGCAGCGAGGTCCTGCGCTCCGGCGAGGCCGCCGTGGACTGCGAGGAACAGGTGCGACGGCGTCCACGTCAGGCGCTCGCGCGTCACCTTCGCGATCGCGTCCTCCATCATGCGCGGCGGCGGCGTGTACACGCGGAGCATCGCCTTCTGCCACCACGGCACCTGACCGGGAGAGATCATCTCGTCGGCGCCGTCGAGCGCGATCCACGCCGCGAATCGCACCCCCGAGCCCGCGTGGCCGTGCTGCCCGCGCAGGGCCGAGACGAGGATCAGTGCGCGTTGGAGAAGATCGGCGTGATGTGACTTGTTCGATCCCCACGAGGCGTAGATGAGCAGCCGCGGGCTCGCGACGACGAGGTCGGCGAGCCGCTGCTGCGCGTCCGGCGAGACGCCCGTGATGCGCTCGACGTCGCGCGGGCCGTAGGCGGCGAGGCGCTCGCGCAGGCGTTCGAACACCGGCCGAACGGCGACGCGGCGGCCGTCGCGGGTCTGCGCTTCGAAACGCCCGGCGAGCGCTGGCGCGAGGTCGCCGAGTGCGAGCGAGTCGCTTCGCAGGCCGGACGATCCCGGCGCCTCGGCGAGCTTCCCGCTGCGCCCGTCCCACACGTAGAAGACGTCGTCGCGCCCGCCGTCCTCGAGGTCCGACTGGCGCAGGTAGCGGCCGTCGTCGTCGCGCACCAGCAGCGGCAGATCGGTCTGCTCGCGCACGTAGGCGGCATCGACCGCGCCCCTCTCGAGAACGCTGCGCGCGAGGCCGAGGGCGAGCGCAGCGTCGCTGCCCGGGCGCGGACTCACCCAGAGCGAGGTGTGGATCGCGCTCGGCGAGTAGTCCGGGGTCACGCACACGACGTTCGTGCCGCGGTAGCGCGCCTCGGTGAGGAAGTGGGCATCCGGGATGCGGGTCGACGTCGGGTTGCAGTGCCAGACCAGCAGCGTCTCGGCGCGGCACCAGTCGTCGGCGCTGCCGTCGACGAAGGTCGTTCCCCACGTCTGCACCGCGCCCATCGCGAGATCGCCCGTGCCGCCGAAGCCGTCGAGCATCGTCGCGCCGAGCGTGCCGAAGAGCCGCATCTCACCGACGGTGCTCGGGCCCGAGTCGACGTTGGAGGTGCCGTTGTCGTAGACGACGGTCTCGGCCCCTGCACCACTGATCGCGTCGAGCATCGAGTCGGCGAGGCGACCGATCGCCTCGTCCCACGAGATGCGTCGCCAGCGTCCCGAGCCGCGCGGACCGACGCGCTCCATCGGGTGCAGGAGGCGGTCGGGTGCAACGGCAAGGTCGCTGTAGGACGAGCCCTTCTGGCAGCCGCGGGGCGCGTAGTCGGGAAGGTCCACGCCCTCGCGCGCATAGACGTCGGCCTGCTCCTCGCGCCAGACGATGCCGTCCTTCACGAAGAGATCGAACGCGCAGGCGCTGAAGCAGTTCGCGCGAAGGTGGGTGCCGCGCACGACGCGGTCCCAGCGCCAGGCGCTGCGGTACACGTCTGCGAAGCTCTCGTAGGCAGGAGGCGTCCCGGGGGCCGCGGGCGACGCCGGCGAATCCGACGTCTGCTGCGTGGCGGGAGCCAGGCATCGCAGTGCGAGCGCTGCGCTGGCCGCGGCGCTCGCGACGAGCAGCTCACGACGCGTGAGCGCTGCGAGCGAGCGGCCTTCCGGCGCGGCGTCCCGCGTCATCGAATCAAGCACTCCGCGAGCATCACGGCGAGCACCGCGGGAAGCGTGATCAGCGAGGCGCGGAAGACGGTGCGATCGGCTTCAGGCGTTGCGATGCGCATGGCCTGAGCGATCCGCGCCACGAAGAACAGGCCCGCGAAGAACGCCGTCGCCGCGTAGATCGCGCCGAGCTCGCCCGAGAGCCACGGCACGAGCATCACGCCCCAGAGCGCCAGGGCGAAGGCGAGCATCCAGCGGCGCGCGGTGGTCGGTCCGGCGACACGCGGGAGCATGGGAAAGCCCGCCGCGGCGTACTCGTCGGAGCGGTACGAAGCGATCGCCCAGACGTGCGGCGGCTGCCACAGGAACACGATCGCGAAGAGAAGCAGGCCAAAGGCGCCGATCGAGCCGTCGGCCGCGTCGGCGATGAGCGGCGGTGCGGCGCCGGCGAGTGCGCCGACGACCGTGCTCGCGGCGCTTCGAGGCTTGAGCCAGGCGGTGTAGACGACGAGGTAGTGCGCGAGCGTCACGAGGCCGAGCACCGCGGCGAGCGCTCCGGCCGTGGCGGCGAGCAGCGCTGCGCCGGCCACCGACGTTGCCAGCCCGAAGGCGAGGGCTTCTCGCGGCGCAAGGCGCTGCTGCGGCAGCGGGCGGATCGCGGTTCGCACCATGCGCGCATCGCGGTCGCGCTCCCACCAGGCGTTGAGCGCGCTCGATCCCGCACCGAGGAGCATGACTCCGAGAAGAACGCCGAGCAGGCCGAGCGGGGAAGGCCAGTGGCCGCCGCCGAGGACGAACGCCGGCGGAACCGTGAACAGGACGAGGAGCAGGATCCTCGGCCGCGTGAGGGCGACGAAGTCCGCCGCGCGGGCCAGCCCCGCGCTGCGGGCGGCGGTGCCGGAGACCACCTCGGTCGCCGAGGCTGCCATCACGCTCCTCCTAGTGCCAGGTGAACCCGGCGAGGCGGTCGAAGACGAGGACGCGGCGGGCATCGGTCGCGAACGTCTCACGGCTGTCGGTCGTGTACTTCCATTCTGCCGGATCCGACGTCTCGCCAATCGCGACGCGAACCTCGTGCTCACCCGGCGTCATCGGGATGCGCTCGACGGCGACGCTCTCTCCGTCGCTCCAGATTCCGGCGGGAGCGTACGAGCGCTCGATCACGGGCTTTCCATCGACCTCCACGCGCAGTCGCACCGCGGCGCGCGCTCGGTCGCAGACACGGTCGCGCCGCATGTGAGGCGGGAGCTTCAGCTTCTCCTCGTCCGTGACGACACGACAGTTCTCTCCCAGGAAGCCGGGGTGCTTGAAGGTCACGACGAGCTCCGAGCCAGGAAGGGCTGGCGCGTGATAGCCGATCGCCGTCGATGCGCCGAGCCCTGCGGCGACCACGATCGCGAGCACGGCCGCTGCGAGCCAGCCCGAGACGCGGCCGTGCCGGGTCTGTGCCGGACTGCCCCCGTCGGCGGCAAAGCGACGCGCCGTCTCGATCAAGAAGCTCGTTCTCGCCCGGTCCGCGGCGACGACGTGGATCCGCTCGCGCTCCACCTTGTCGGCGCGCAGCGCCGGCGAGCGCTCGCCGTCGAGCCGCTGCTGCGTCCACTTGACGCCCTCGCGGTAGTGACACGTCTCGGAGGGGCAGGTGACGACGAGCGCCTCGTTCGCTCCGCGGCGCAGTGCGAGCTCGATCGTGAGCGGATGGATCCAGCCCGCGCACGGCACCTCGAGCACGCGCCAGCCCGGCAGCTCGTCGCAGCGACCGGTCGCGCCGTCGATCTCGAGCCCGCCGCCGGCCGAGTGCGTGCAGGCGAGCATGAGATTCGGCCGCTCGCCGCTGCCGTTCGACTCGCGCAGCCAGCGGTCGATCCGCTCCCGTCCCTCTTCCTCCGTGAAGCTGTCGAGCCCCACGCCGATGGAATCGCACGAGCCCGCGCAGATACCGCAGCCGACGCACTTGTCGGGGTTCACCTCGGCCTGCAGGGCGTAGCGGGACCGACCCTCCGTGCGCGGCACCATCGCGATGGCTTCGTACGGGCAATCCTGATAGCACTGCATGCACGCGTTGCAGCGGATCGGATCGACGCGGGCGACCTCGACGGGAGCGCGCCGCATCCACCACGGTGCAGCCAGAACGATCACACCGCCAATCAGCGTGAGCGACCAGAGTGCGCCGACGCTCAGCCGGTCGGCGATCGCGATCGGCAGCAGGTACCACACGTCCATGTCGAAGCCCTGGGCGAGGGCCGTCATGCGCGCCGGGCCGGCGTTGAGGGCCGGGAAGGCGAGGGAGAGCAGGACCAGCGATCCCACGACCCAGATCGTCATCGGCATCTTCGTGAGGAAATGCGGCCGCGCAAGGCGCGCGAGATGGAGCCAGAGCGCGACGCCCATCGCGAGCGGGACCAGCATGTGCAGGAAGAACACGACGAAGAACAGGAGCGAGTTGACGCCGGAGTCGGTGAGGAACGCGCGTCCGAGCGGGTCGGCGAAGATCGGGAGCACGTCGATGAGACGTGCGGTCTGCGTCGCGACGTGCTGTGCGCGAACGTCCCAGATCAGCCAGTAGCCCGTCCAGCCCACGAACCAGAGCAGCGCGACCGCGACGAGACCCGTCACCCATGCCAGCCACTGCGCGCCTACGAATCGGCGCTCACAGAACAGGCGGATCGCGTGGACGAGCGCAAAGAACATCACCGCGTCCGACGAGTAGCGATGGAGCGAACGGACGAAGCCCCCGCCGAAGCGAGACAGGTCGCTGAGCGACGCGTACGCACCGTGGACGCTCGGGCTGTACCAGAGGAGCAGCGCGACGCCCGTCACCATCGCGACGATCAGCGACGTGATCGCGACCGCGCCGGTCTGGACGAAGGGATTGAGCGCGGCGGGCAGGACTCGGCCGAGCACGCGATCGACGAACAGGAAGGCGCGCTCTCCGGCGCGAAGTACGGACTCGCCCCGGACCTGGGGCGCCGGCGTCTCGAAGGACGGTGGCGTCGGCGCGGGGCGGGGACGGTGACCGAGGGCGCCGCCGGCCTCCGGTGCGAGCGACCCGGGTGCGGTGGCGGACTCAGCCGGCATCTCTTGCCTCCCGAACGAGAATACGAAGCGCCGAAACCAGCCAGCGCTGCTGTCGCTCACCGATCGTGAGGCGGTAGGCGACGCGGCCTGCGGGGTCGACGACGAGGAAGACGTTCGCGTGATCGATGACGCCGGTCTCGGGATCGCGCCGGCGCGAGACGTCCATGCGGTCGAGCACACGCTCGACGTCTTCGGCGGGACCCGTGGCGAGGCGATATGTGGGGCGTTCGAGCCCGTGCATCGAAGCCAGCCCGGCGAGCACGTCCGGCGTGTCGTGCGCGGGGTCGAGCGTCACGGCGACGACGTGGACTCGCGCGCGCTCCTCCGTGCTGAGCGCCGCGAGCGCGTCGCGTGCCTGCTCGAGGATGATCGGACAGGTGTGCGGGCACGAGGCGTAGACCGCCGTCAGAACCACGACCTCGCCGCGCAGTCCGGCCAGATCGATCGGCTCGCCGGCCTGGTCGACGAGTCGAAGCTCGGGCGCGCGATGCGCCGTCCGCAGCGCTTCGGCCGGAAACGGCAGCTCGCCGCGCGCCGGCGTGGCGCCGAGCATCACGAAGCCGCTCGCGACGACGCCGGCGACGATCGCCGCAGCGCCTGCATCGAACGCGATGGCGCGCGGCCGCGCGAGCTCGTCGCGCAGCGGCTCGCGCCACAGCAGTGCGAGCGTCGCTGCGAAGAGCAGCGGCGGGCCGAGCAGCGCGAGCGTGTTCACCGGCTGGAGATGCCCGGTCGAAGGATCGAGGCCGAAGCACCAGATGCGAAAGTCTTCTGCAAAGGCGCCGAAGCCGGTCGGCGCCGCGGGTGCGAGCAGCAGCGTGACCAGCAACAGCTCGTAGAACAGCAGAAAGGCGAGCGTGAAGGCCGGGAAACGCCCTCCCGAGAAGAATCTCAGGATGGACTCGATGATGCGTTCCGATCTCGTCACGGGCGTTCCCCGGCCCTTTCTTCTCGCGTTACCGGACCCACCAGACGTCGGCGAGCCACTTCCAGTTGGCGAAGTAGTAGACGGCAAAGCACGCGAGGAAGACCCCCGTCAGCACCACGGTTCCGGGAACGTAGTGGTCGGGATCCGCGTGCGCGCTCCGTGCCGCCTGCGGCACAGCGCGCTCGACGTGCCAGGGCTCCATCGCCTTGCCGGCGTTCGACTTGCCGAAGAACACCGCAGCCACGACGAGGCCGATGAACAGGAAGAGCGCGGTGAAGGCGACGATCGCCCCCACGCCGAGCAGGCCCAGCATCACGTGCGCGCCGGGGTCGACGCCGACCGCGAACGTGGCGCCGCTGTGCTCGGCGTCCCACGTCCGGCGCGGAACGCCGTACGAGCCCGCGAACGACATGCCGACCGCGACCATCGTGATGCCCGCTGCGAACAGCCACGTCTGGAGCCGGCACAGACCCCGCGCGTAGAACTCCTTGCGGAACACGAGCGGCACCACGTAGTAGGTGAGCGCCATGAAGGCGAGGGTCGTGCCGCCCACCACCGTCACGTGGAAGTGCCCGGGGATGCGGAGCGTGTTGTGCGCCATGATGTTGATCTGCTGGGTTCCCAGCACGACGCCGGTGATCCCGCCGCCGAAGCCGAAGATCACGAGCGACAGGAAGAAGCCCGAGAAGCCCGGATTCGACCACGGCGCGCTGACCAGCCAGCCGAACAGACCCTGGTCGTAGCCCTTCTTCCGCATCGCGACCTCGACCGAGCCCGGCACGGTGAAGCCGTGGATCATCGACGCCAGCACCGCGAGGTACATGGCGTACGACGTGTTCCAGATCTTCCACGACGCGCCGACGCCGGGATCGACGAGGATGTGGTGCGCAGAGGCGACGTTGATGAACAGGATGTAGAGCACGAAGGCGCCGCGGCACACGGCTTCGCTGATCGGCTTCGCCCCGGTGGTGAGCGTGGCGAGCAGGTACCAGACCGCCACCATCGCGCACACGTTCACCTGCTGCGACATGTGACCGAGGCCCCACCACGTGATGCGGTACCAGCCCGGGTCGGGGGGGCCCATCAGGCCGATCGACCACAGCCAGGTCGGGATCAGCGTGACCGCGCCGTGCAGGAGCGTCACCACCGCGATGATCGCGGCGGCAGTCGCGCCGAAGACGACGAGCGGAACCGATCCCTCGTAGGTGTGGTCGCGCTTCGCGATGTAGATCGTGCCGAAGTAGTTCCCGACACCGATCAGCGCACCCACGGCATGCAGGATGATGCCGAGGTAGAAGACCGGATGCGCCAGCAGAGGGACGTACGACGTCATGAGGACGTCGGCCTTCCCGGCGAAGATGATGTAGTCGACCATCAGTGCGCCGACCGTCATCAGGATGAAGCCGACCCACGCGAGTCCTGCCGAGTAGAGGCGCGTGTTGAGCAGCGTCGTCGGGACGAAGTAGAGGATCGCGATCTCGAAGTTGAGGATCCAGAAGATCAGCATGTTGAGGCCGTGCAGCGTCAGGATCCGGTAGTACCACTCGGCGCTCAGCAGGTGCACGGCGGGCCAGCGCGTCAGGCCGAGCAGGATCGCGCCGACGCCGCCGATCAACAGGAAGATCACGGCGGCGACGGCGTGGAGCTTGACGAACTTCTGGGCGGTGATGCAGACGGGAAGCCCCGTCGTGTCGCAGGTGCGCACTTCGCCCGGGGAATGGTTCCCCTTCACGGGGCGCGACGGAATCGGCATGGCGCCGGGAACGGTGGTGGCCATGGGCCCTCCCTACTCGGTGACGAGGATTCGGCCCGTCATCAGATGATGGCCGATCCCGCAGAATTCGTTGCACACGATCGAGAATTCACCCGCGCTCGTCGGCGTGAGTGTCAGCACGTGGTCGTAGCCGGGTAGCACCTGAAAGCTCATGTTGACCGGCTGGATCGAGAAGCCGTGGTTCAAGTCGAGCGACGAGATGTGAAGACGGTAGCTCTGGCCCTTCTTGAGCTTGAGCACCGGCGTCCACTTCCACATCTGTGCCTGGAGATACGCATCTGCCCCGGGCGGCGGCTCGACGATCGGGAAGCCGCTGATCTCGCCGGTCTGGTAGGTCTCGATGAACTTTGCGACACGCTGCGTGTACTCGATCGGCGTCACCCGATACGACTCGCCCGTCGCGTTCTGCTTGCCATAGAAATGCCAGTAGGGCATCGCGACCGTCATCACCATGCACCATGCGAAGGCGATGCCGATCCACGCGCGTTCGGCGCCGACCGGCGCCTTGAACCACCCCTCCTGGAGCGTTTGGATGCTCATGTCCTGGTCCCCTTCCCTCGATTACGGGAGCACTGCCTTGGGCAGGTTCCAGAGTTCGATCCAGCCCCACACCGTGTACGAGATGGTCGGTAGCACCACCCCGAGCAGCAGCAGCAGCCACGGATTCTCCATCAATCTCTTGAGCGCGCCTCCACTTCCCGCTTCGCTCTTGCTCACTGTACGACCTCCCCCTGTACTGCGAGCGGAGACGTCGTCCGCTCGCGGACACCCGATGCGCTGCGCCACGCCCAGGCCGCGACGCAGAGGAAGACGATGCCGCCGGCCGCGGCGACGAAGCCGCCGACGCCCATCACCGTGAGTCCGACGCTCTCGGCCCACGTGCGTGCGGCCTGCTCGGCGCCGTACGCCTTGCGGCCCATCCCGTGTGCGCCCGCGAGCGCGAAGCCCGCGGCGAAGAGGGCCATCCCGGCGCCGTAGAGCAGCGGCTGCGCACCGGCCAGACGGCGCAGATGCGGATTCTCGAGCTGCGAGCCGAGCACGCCGAGAAGACGCGGCGTCGCTGCCATGAAGGCGACCGTCACTGCGCCGACGGACGCGTGGTAGTGGGCGGGGACCATCGTGGTCGAGCCGCGGATGAGCGCGCCGAGCACGAAGCCGGCGACGGTGAGGCCGGCGCTCACGAGAAATGCCGCCATGCGCGGGTCGGCGAGCGTGCGTACGTCGATGCGCCCGCGACGCCTGGCGCGCGCGATCGCACCGATGCACAGGACGAGGAAGATCCCTACGAGCGGGAAGATGCCCCACTGCATGAGATGCGTGTGCCCCGCGCGGTAGGCGGGGCTCGACGTGCCCTCCAGCGCGAGAACGGGTGAGATGAGCCACGGGAGCAGCAACGCAAGGAATAGCCCGCGCGCTGCCGGAGTGGAGAGCGGCGTCTCGCCGAGGATCGGCGTCAGCAGCATCACCCAGACCGAGAGCATCACCATCACGATCACGAGCTGCAGCACGTGTCCCATTCCCCAGAACAGGAGCTCGTAGTGCGCATCGGGCGCGAGTCCCGGTGTCTGCTCGATCCACGACACGGCGAACGTGATCGCTGCGAGGACGAGGCCTGCTGCGGCCGCGCGCACGCCGGTGGCGGCGGGAGCGGGCACCTCGGCGCCGCTCGCGACGCCGCCGCGCAGCAGGCGAAGGTCGAGGAGCGACAGGAGCACGGCGAGGCCGAAGGCGAGCTGTCCGGCCTGGAACAGGCCGTGATCGATCGTCGGGATGTAGTTCGACAGCACGGGCTGCGCGCCCGGCGCCGCGGCGCCGGCGATCATCAGCAGCACGCCCGCGGCCGCGACGGCCGGTGAGAGGCGCGCAGCCGCACTGCTCGGCGCTGTGCCCGGAATCAGGAACAAGAGGGCGCTCGTGAACGAGTAGAACCACGCGATGAGTGCGAAGTTCACATGTGCAACGAGGCAGCGCTTGAAGAAGAGGGGATCGGTCACGAAGCGATCGAAGGGCGGCATGCGGCCGATCACGACCGCGAGGGCGCAAAGGCCTGCCGCGAGCAGCACGGAGAGCGCGAGGCCGAGCCACTGGCGGGCAGCACGGCGCTCCGGCGAGGACGACACGGCGCCACGCAAGGCGGCCCCGGCTGCGTCGTGCATCACTGCCTCCCGTGACTGTGTAAACGGATCCATAGCTCCACTAATGGCCGATTCGTATGACCCGAGTCATATCGAGAGCGACAGCCGCCCCTATCCTGTCGAGACGCGGGTCGTTGTTGGCTCGAGCGAGGGCTGGTTTCTGCAGAGCCGCCGGACACTCCTGTCGCAGACTGCGGAGTACGCCCTGCGCGCCGCCTCGTGGATCGCAGCGTACTCCCCCGAGGGGCCTGTTCGCGCCTCGGATCTGTCCAAAGAGACGGGGATCCCGGCGCAGTACCTCTCGAAGATCCTGCGGCGGCTGGTCGTCGCGGGGATCCTGACCTCGCAGCGCGGGCAGGGCGGGGGCTTCGCGCTCACGCGGTTGCCCGGTGAGATCCGCTTTCTCGACGTGCTCTCCGCCGTCGAGGCTCTGCCCGAGACCGGGCGCTGCGCCTTCGGCTACGGCGCGTGCCGGTCGGATACTCCCTGCACACTCCACGATGCCTGGGCCCCCCTCGAGAGCGCCTTCGTACACTGGGCGGCAACCACCACGCTGGCCGTTGCGCGGCGCATGGAGCCGCACGCCGCACGCCGGCGCGCCGCACGACTTCCTTCCGTCTGAAGCACGCACTCCGCCACCCGGTGCTCGCACGGCCGCGTCGTGCCTGCGCCTAGAGCGGCCAGAACGCGATCGCCCGGCGGGCGACTCCCGCGTGCAGCTCGTCCCAGATCCGCTCGTCGATCCGGAGCGCCTCTTCGCTCTGCAGGGTCTCGACGTGCGCGTGCAGATCGATGAGCAGCTCGCGCAGGGCCGCGTTCGCCTTCTCGAGCGCTGCGACCCGAAGATCCTCGTCGTCGCCACGCGACGCGGCGACGAGCCGCGCGCGAAGCCCCGCGCTGCGCGCGAGGGGCGCTGCATCGGCGAACAGCATGCGCAGCGAGCGGTTCTCCTCGACGCGACGTGCGGCGGCGCGGTCCCACTCCTCGGCAGCGGCGATCAGCAGGCCGGCCACCACGCCGGTCGTCTTCTGCGCGTAGTCCTCGGCGAGGCGCGGTGCGATCTCCGCCAGCAGATGACCGGCGAGGAGCTGGAGCGTGCGCGGACCCTCGGGCTTCACTTCGACCTCCCGAGCATGCACAGCGCGATGCGCTCTTGCACGTTGTGGATCATCCAGCCCACGAGCGCGAGCGTCGGATCCGAGCTGCGCGCGTCCGAGTACTCGCGCGCGCTCGAGATCCAGATCGCGAGCGACTTGACGTTCGTGAACACCTCCCACCAGCGCAGCGGCTCGGGCGCGGCGCGCAGCCCGCTCGCCCGCTCCCAGATCGCGAGCGCCTCGTCACGTGGCAGCAGGCGCCCGGTGAGCGCGGCGTTGGGCCACGACCAGAGCGGGTTGAGCGTCCAGGCGAGGTCTTCGAGCGGGTCGCCGAGATGCCACATCTCCCAGTCGAGGATGGCGCGGATCGTTCCTTCGGTGTCGTACAGAAAGTTTCCGCTGCGATAGTCGCCGTGGACGACGCTGATGCGCTGCGCGGGCGGCGGCGGGTTTCGGCGCAGCCAGCGGATCGCAGCGCGCGTCACGGGCTCGGGCCCGAGCGCGTCGGCATCGATCACGTGCTCCCAGTGCGAGAGCTCGCGTTCCCAGCACTGCTCCGGCGAGATCTCGCCACGGCCGCGTCCGAGACCGATCCGTGCCGGGTCGCTCCGCGCGATGGTGCCGAGGATGCTCCACTTCTGCCTTCCGATGCGCTCGCGGTGCGCTGCGGCGGGGCCTTCCGAGAGGCCTTTCAGCGAGGCGTCACAGCCGGTCACCTCTTCCATCACGAAGAACGGACGTTCGAGCCACTGCGGATCCTGCTCGAGCCACAGAGGCTCGGGGACCGGAACCTCGCTGCCGTGAAACGCCTGGTACGCGCGGAACTCGTGCGATCGCTCGGTCTCGATCAGGCTGCTCGGCGGATCTCGTCGCAGGATGAGACGCCGCTCATGGTCCTGGCCGCCGTCCGCGTAGCGAAGGCGCAATCGGAACGTCTCGCGCGATGCGCCTCCGTGAATGCGGGCGAGCGAGTCCGTACGCACGTCACGCGCGGTGGGAATCCGGTGCGCGACGTACCGGGAAAATCGCTCTTCGAGTTGCTGCATCCTTCCTCCGGCCGGGAGGGTTGGGCGCGCGGGATGCGTGACGAGAGATTCGCCGCGGCAAGGATGCGGCGCGTATGCCCGGCGTCATACCCCGGAGCGCAGCGATCTCTTTAGCCTCCTCGCGACGAGACGCGCCCGGCGACGACGCCATCTCCACTGGCTCCCGCCAAACCAATCGATCGGAGGGCTCGATGGCAGCGACGAAGGGCTCGTGGGCCGATGCCTACCGCAAGAAGTGGACCTGGGACCGTGTGGCATGGGGCAGCCACTCGGTCGACTGCTACCCCGGCGGCTGCCCGTGGCGCGTGTACGTGCGCGACGGAAAGATCATCCGCGAAGAGCAGTCGGGGAGCATGCCGCCGATCGAGGCGGGCATCCCGGACATGAATCCGATGGGCTGCCAGAAGGGCGCCTGCTGGAGTCACTGCCACTACTCGCCCGATCGCGTGACGCAGCCCATGAAGCGCGTCGGCCAGCGCGGCGAGGGCAAGTTCGTTCCGGTCTCGTGGAACGAGGCGCTCGACGATATCGCCGACTCGATGCTCGACGCCATCGACGAGCAGGGGCCCGAGTCGATCCTCACCCTGCTCACACCCGAGCCCGGCGCCGCACCGGCGCGCCTGTTCGCACAGGCGCTCGGCACGCCGACGACCGACGGCAACGCCGAGTTCCAGGACTTCAGCCCCGGCTTCCACGTGACCTGGGGCCTGTTCAATCCCGTCTCGTCGATGGACGACTGGTTCCTCGCCGAGCTGACGCTCATCTGGCACGCGAATCCCGTCTACACGAACATCCACTGGTATCACTACCTCGCCGAGTCGCGGTACAACGGCGGCGAGGTCGTCACGGTCGCGCCCGACTACAGCCCGTCCGCGATCCATGCGGACTATCACCTGCCGGTGCGGATCGGCACCGATGCGGCCCTCGCGCTCTCGATGTGCAAGGTGATCATCGACGCCGGGCTCTACCAGAAGAAGTTCGTGCAGGAGCAGACGGATCTCCCGCTGCTCGTTCGCAAGGAC
Source organism: Deltaproteobacteria bacterium (assembly GCA_020849175.1). Taxonomy (GTDB): domain Bacteria; phylum Myxococcota_A; class UBA9160; order UBA9160; family UBA9160; genus MYXO. The sequence goes on along the minus strand of JADLGR010000114.1, from coordinate 3,096 downwards.
AACGGCCGCTTCCTGCGCGGCTCGGACGTCGCCGCGGGTGACCGCGACGATCAGTTCTTCTGGTGGGACACCCTTGCCGGAACGCTCGCGCCGGCGCCGCGCCACACGCTCGCGACGACCGGGATCGACCCGGCGCTCGAGGGCACGTTCAAGGTGATGCTGAAGGACCTCTCGACGGTGGAGGTCGAGCCCGCGTTCGCGCTGCTTCGCCGTCACCTCGAAGCGTACGAGCCCGAGCGGGCCGCCACGGTGTGCGAGGTTCATCCCGACAACATCCGTGCGCTCGCGCGCAAGGTCGCCACGCGCAAGACGAAGATCTTCGTGGGCTGGAACAGCGGCAAGTACTACCACGGCGATCTGATGGAGCGCTCGATGGCGCTCCTGCTCGGCCTCACGGGCAACTGGGGCAAGAAGGGAACCGGAACGCGCTCGTGGGCGATCATGGGAATGGACGGCGGCGCCTTCATGTCGCGCAAGGACGGCCCGGGGCAGGAGGCCGCGCAGCGGCTCATCGCGGGCATGATCGGGATGCGGAGGCTGCTCGCGGCCGGCGACCCGACGCTCACGCCCGAGATGATGCAGAACCGCGCTGCCGAGATGGCCGGCGAGCTCGGCGGCCAGGGTGCGGTCATGCCGCCCGCGTTCCTGTGGTACTACCAGTTCGGCTACAAGGAGCGGTGGAACGATCCGGAGAACCACGATCCGTCGTTCAAGCGGAGCTTCGGCGAGTACCTCGAGGAGGCCGTCGACAAGGGCTGGTGGGATGCGCGCTACTCCAAGGTCTATCGCGACATGGAGCCGCGGGTCCTGATCGAGTCCGGCGGAAACCTGGTGCGGCGCCAGCGCGGTGGACAGAAGCTCCTCATCGAGCAGCTCTGGCCCAAGCTCAGGATGGTGGTCTCGATCGACTACCGCATCACGACGACGGGCCTGTGGTCCGACTACATCCTGCCGGCCGCGCAGCACTATGAGAAGCTCGGCAACTCGATGCCGTCGGTCCACCACCTGAACTTCGTGCTCTGCGACCGAGCGGCACCGCCTCCGGGCGAGGCGCTTCCCGACTGGGAGATCGGCGTGCGGATCGTCGAGGCGATCGAGCGCCGTGCTGCCGCGCGCGGGATGAAGGAGTTCAAGGACAGCAAGGGTGTGGTGCGGCCTCTCCACGGCCTCGTCGCTCAGCTCACGCTGAACGGCGCGGTCCGGGACGAGGAGAAGCACTTCGACGAGGCCGTTCGCGACGGAGCGGTCTACGGCGTGCTTCCGAAGGGCACGACGCTCGAGAGCCTGCGCGAGACCGGCTACGTGCGCTTCAGCAACTGGGGAATGGTCGGTCACGGGATCTCGCAGGCGTCGACCATCAAGACCGACGAGGTGCACAACCCCTTCCGCTGGCACACGGAGGACAAGGTCCCGTACGACACGCTCGTGCGTCGGGCTCAGTTCTACATCGACCACGAGTGGTTCCTCGAGTCGGGAGAATCCTTCCCGACCCACAAGGAGCCGCCGCCGGCGGGAGGGAAGAACCGCCGCTTCCAGATGACCAGCGGCCACAACCGCTGGAGCATCCACTCGATGAACATGACCAACAACGTGATCCTGAACACCCACCGCGGAGAGCCGTTCGCCTTCCTGAACGACCGCGAGGCGGGGGAGCTCGGGATCGCCAACGGCGACAAGGTGCGGGTGACGAGCAACGTCGGGTCGATGCTGATCCAGGCGAAGCTCACGCCGTCGTGCCGGCCCGGTCAGGTGATCGTGTACAACGGCTTCGAGCCGTACATGCACGAGAACTGGTACGGCCAGTCCGACGTCGAGCCCGGTCACGTCAAGCCCCTCGGGCTCGTCGGGAACTACGGGCACCTCAAGTACCGGATCTTCTCGTGGCAGCCGATCCCGGCGGACCGCGCGGTGCGGGTCGACGTGGAGAAGGTGGCCTAGCCGAGTCGTCATCGCGCGCGAGCCGTGCGCTCCGCGCTGCAAAGGAGTCATGCGAGATGGGAACGATCACGACATCGAAGCGTCAGCTCGCCTGGGTCTTCGATCTGAACAAGTGCATTGGTTGTCAGACCTGCTCCGTCGCCTGCAAGGTGCTCTGGCCGGGTGAAGACCCGGGCACCGAAGCGCAGTGGTGGATGACCGTGAACACCCAGCCGGGCAAGGGAACGCCGAAGGACTGGGAGAGCATGGGTGGCGGCTACGATGCCGCGGGCAAGCTCTCGCTCGGGCGCATCCCCACCGACGAGGAGGTGGGCGGCGGCTGGAACTTCAACTACGACGAGGTGCTTCGCGGCGGCGGAAACAAGGGCGCCGTGCACCTGCACAAGATCTCGGGCGCGAAGAACTGGGGAATGAACTGGGACGAGGACGAAGGCGGCGGAGAGTTCCCGAACGCCTACTTCTTCTACCTGCCGCGGCTGTGCAACCACTGCACGAAGCCGGCGTGTCTCGAGGCCTGCCCGAACGACGCGATCTTCAAGCGAGAAGAGGACGGTCTCGTCCTTCGCGACGAGGAGAAGTGCCGGGGCGCGCAGATGTGCCGGCGCGCCTGCCCGTACAAGAAGATCTACTTCAACCGGATGCGCAACGTCAGCCAGCACTGCATCGGCTGCTTCCCGCGCATCGAGCAGGGCGTGGCGCCGGCCTGCGTGCGGCAGTGCCCGGGCCGCGCAGCGTTCATCGGCTACCTCGACGACGACAGCACGGCGGTCGGCAAGCTCGTGAACAAGTGGAAGGTCGCGCTCCCGCTCCACCCGGAGAAGGGGACGCACCCGAACGTGTACTACGTGCCGCCGCTCTCCCCCGCGCCGCTGCGCGAGGACGGGAGCTTCGACGAGTCGGCGCCGCGCATCCCGCCTGCGTACCTCGAGTCGCTCTTCGGCCCGAGCGTACACGGCGCACTCGACGTGCTGCGCAGCGAGCTCGATCGCAAGCGTCGCGGACAGGGCTCGGACCTGATGGACACCCTGATCCTCTACAAGTGGAAGGACGCCCTCGGCCATCTGACCCGGGATCCGGCCGACATCGTCTGGGAGTAGCGCGAGGGGGGCTGAGCGGGTGAGGGGCCGCGCGCTTCGCAGCGCGCGGCCCCCACGACCG
>JADLGR010000113.1 GCA_020849175.1 Deltaproteobacteria bacterium | reverse complement strand
AGGACGCAACGATCGAAGATGCGATCGAGCGCCTTTGCTTTCTCGCGAAGGTTGAAGAGGGCCTCCGGCAGTCCAAAGCGGGTGAGCTCATCTCCCAAGAAGAGATCAAGAAGCAATTTCTCTCGTGGGAGCGGTCCGCTGGACTCTCCGCGCTCGCGCAGATCTCGCTGGGATTCGCTCCTTTATTGTATCCGTTCGGCGAGCCGCGTAGCTGACGCGAGGATCGCGAGGGCGTAGATCTCTCGCCCATGACGAAGACCAGAGCGACGCAGGCAGAGCGGGACGAGCACGTGCGGGCGTGGGAGGCGAGCGGGTTATCCTCGCGCGCCTACGCCGCACGAGCGGGCATCAACCCGAACACGCTGGTGGGCTGGCGCTGGCAGCGGCGCGGACCGGGCAAGGCGAGGAAGGCATCGCCACCGCGCAGCCTCGAGTTCATCGAGCTCGCGCAGCCGAGCCGCCCCGGCGAGCTCGACCGCACGATCGAGCTTCGGATCGCAGACATCGCCGTGCGTGTCGCCGATGGCTTCGAGCCGGAGACACTGCGGCGGGTGCTTGCCGTGCTCTCCGAGGTGCAGCCGTGATCCCGGCGTCGGTACGCATCTTCGTGTGTCGCGATCCGCAGGACATGCGCCGGTCCTTTGATGGCTTGGCCCTCTCCGTGCGTCAGGTCCTCGGCGAAGAACCGCAGAGCGGTGCGCTGTTCTGCTTCGTGAACAAACGCGCCAACCGCCTCAAGTGTCTCTGGTGGGACCGAAACGGCTACTGCCTGCTCTACAAGCGGCTTCACCGCGCGCCGGACCGCCGCAGGACGAGCAGAAGCCGCGGTCCTTGCAGGAGAACGCCACGAGTCGGTCGCAGCCGCAGGCGTCGCAGCGAACGCGTACGAAGCCATGCTCGAGCATGCCGCACGCGAGGTAGGCGCGAAGCTCACGCTCCACGAAGCGGTGCACGGGATGCTCGCGCTCTCTTGCCCGTGCGAGGAACGTCTCGAGCTCTTCACGAACGACGGCGTGGAGGACGGTCTCCTCGGGCCTGCGTCTTGCGTAGTCGGGCGGGCGCGTAGCCGAAGGAGAGCCCGCACGGCGAGCCGGGCGCAGCGCCTCGACGGCCATGCCCGCGGGCCGGTGCGAGAAGCGTACCGGCCGTCACGCATCGCGCGCGCAGTCCTGCGCGCGCACGGCTGGCCTTCGAGAATGCCGCTTCACGACGTCGTGGCCGAGCGAGGTGCACGCGGCGCGGGATCTTTCTCGAACGTCCTGCGCTTCGGAGTACGGGGCAGGAGCTCAGGGGCCGGGGCAGTAGCGCGAGGCCGGGCTCTGGGAGATGATGGCGGTCCTGATCGTTGGGCACCGCCGCGCGGCACGGCCGTCCGTCGCTGCGCGAGCTTCTCGCAGCGGGAGAATGCCGTGCGCGCCGACCGTCTCGCCATCCTGACTCTCCGCCTGCTCGCCGTCTCGTTCGCGGTCGTGGGGACGCTCTTCTTCCTGGCGCCCGATGCGACGCTGGCCTCGCTCGATGGGACTGGCGCGCTCTTCGGCAGCTTCCCGCCGACACCCGCGACGGGGGCGCGTCTTTGGCTCTCGCTCTCGGTCGCGTACATGCTGCTGGTGACGATCTTCGCGTTCATGGCGCAGCGCGATCTCGCGAAGGCACGGCCGTATCTCGCGCTGCTCTTCGCCGGGAAAGCCGCCTCATCGCTCGCCGCGCTCTCCGCATACCTCACCGTGTCGCCCGCGTTTCCCTATCTCGCGAACTTCCTCGTCGATGGATCGATTGCCGTCGGCGTCGCCGCGATCTGGGTGGCAGCGCCGCGCCTCGCGGTCGCCGCAGCAGGCTCGCCGTCGCGGCACGCTCCAGCGCTCTCGCACGGCGAGGTGCGCATCCTGCGCTCGGTGCTCGAAGCCCTCGCACCGCCCGGCGCTGCGCTCACCGAGCAGACGGCTGGCCCGACGGTCGCGGCCGCGGTCGAAGGCTACGTGCGCGCCGCGGGCGGCCTCGGCGCCTTCCGCTGGCTGCTGCGCGGCCTCGATCTCTCGCCGTTCTTCCTGCCTCCGCTCTGGCTTCGCCGCTTCTCACGGCTCTCACTCGAAGATCGCGTTCGCATCCTGCGCGCGTGGGAAGACTCGCACCTGTGGCCGCGCCGGCAGGCGATCGCGACGCTCAAGCTCGTGACCCTCACGCAGGTCTACGGCCAGCCCGAGGTTCTGCGAACGATCGGCTATCAGGACCCGCTCGATCGCGTGCCGCTTGCCGGCGCGACGCAGGCCGCGCGATGACGCCGACGAACGCCGCGAGCGTGCGGCCGGGCGATGCCGAGGAGCGCGCCGAGGTCGTCGTGATCGGAACGGGCGCCGGAGGCGCGGTCGTCGCGGCCGAGCTCGCCGAGGCCGGGATCGACGTCGTGCTGCTCGAAGAGGGCGATCATCCGGATCGCGTCGCACCCGAAGCTCCGCCGCTCGTGCGCATCGGCGCGCTCTATCGCGACGGAGGCATGACCGGGACCATCGGCAACACCTTCATCCCCGTACCGCTCGGACGAACCGTCGGCGGCACGACGACAGTGAACTCCGGCACCTGCTGGCGCACGCCCGAGGAGGTGCTCCTTCGCTGGGAGCGCGAGTTCGGAATTCCTTCGCTCGCCGGCGGCGGCCTCGCGCCCGAGTACGAGCGCATCGAGAAGGCGATCGGCGCCGCGCCGGTACCCGAGGAAATCCTCGGTCCCGGAGCGCGCCTCGTCCGGCGCGGAGCCGAAGTCATGGGGCTTCACACGACGCCGCTCACACGCAACGCCATCGATTGCCGCGGCACCGGCGTCTGCGCCTTCGGCTGCCCGCGGCGCGCGAAGCAGTCGACCGACGTCTCGTTCGTTCCGCGCGCGATCCGCGCGGGCGCACGCCTTCACGTCCGAGCACGCGTTGACCGCGTGCTGATGGAGGGTGGCCGCGCGAGCGGCGTCGTCGCCACGCGCCTCGATGAGCGCGACCGGCCCATCGGAACGCTCCGCGTCCGTGCGCCGCGCGTCGTCGTCGCAGCGGGTGCGCTGCTGACGCCCGGCCTTCTGGCCGCGAGTGGCCTCGCGCCGCGCGGCTCGGAGGTCGGTCTGCATCTGCGAATCCACCCGGCGTCGCGCGTCGTCGCACTCTTCGACGAGACCGTTCGCGCGTGGGAGGGCGTCCCGCAGAGCCTTCAGGTGCGCGACTTCGAGGGCGAGGGCATCGTCCTGCAGGGGATCTGGGTGCCGCCGCAGCTCCTCGCACCGACGCTCCCGGGCGCGGGCCCCGAGCACGAGAAGCGCATGGCCGCCGTCGCGCGCATGGCGTCGTTCGGCGCGCTCATCAGCGACGCGAGCGAGGGTCGCGTTCGAACGATCGCTGGACGTGCCGCTCCGTGGTATCGCATGAACACGGCCGACGTACGAAAGATGCAGCGCGCGATCTCACTGCTCTCGCGCATCTACTTCGCAGCCGGAGCGCGCGAGGTCTATCCGGGCGTGCGGCAGATGCCCGTCCTGCACTCGGTGGCCGAGGCCGAGGCGATCGAGCAGCTCCGGCTTCGCGCGTCGGACTTCGAGCTGATGGCGTTCCATCCCATGGGAACGGCGCGAATGGGCGGCGATGCTGCGCGCAGCGTCGTCGATCCGGCGGGTCGTCTGCGTGGCGCGCCCGGCGTCTACGTCGCTGACGCGAGCCTGTTCCCGACTTCGAGCCGATTGAACCCGCAGCTCACGATCATGGCGCTGGCGGCGCGCATCGCGCGCGGCATGATCGACGAAGCGGCCGCGGCCCGCGCCTGGTGAGAGCGAAGCGAGCAGCCAGCCGCAGGCGAGCGGCAGCGGCGTTCGTGCGGCGAAGCCGCGAGCGCCGCTAGCGTGTTCGAGCTCGACGAGACGCACCAGGCTTTCGAGAGCGCGGTCCGCGCGTGGTGCGAGCGCGAGCTCGCGCCGGCCGTTCCGGCGATGGAGCGCGGCGAGGCCCTGCCCTATCCGCTGCTCCAAAAGCTCGGACGCGAGCTCGGAATCGCCGACGCCCTCGCGGCGACGGCCGAACGGCGCCTGGCCCGCCTTCGCAGCGGCGCGAGCGCACCGCCCCGACCCGCTCGTGAGGACGGCAACGAGGAGACCAGCGGTGGCGGCCTCGGCGGCGATCCGCTCCTCACGAGCGTGCTCTTCAAGGAGCTGTGTCGCGTCTCGCCGGGCTTCGGCATGGTGCTGATGGCGACGCTCGGCTGCGGCATGACGATCCTTGCGCGCGGGTCGGCCGATCTGGTCGAGCGCTACGCGCTCCCCGTGCTGCGCTTCGAGAAGATCGGCGCGTGGGCGCTCACCGAGCCGGAGGCCGGAAGCGACGCCTTCGGCGGCATGCGCACCACGGCCGTCCGCGACGGCGATGGCCTGCGGATCAGCGGGCGCAAGACCTTCATCAGCAACGCGCCCTACGCCGACGTGCTCGCCGTCTTCGCACGCGTCGAGCGCGAGGGCGAAGATCCGGTCGCGCGCCCCGTGGTGGTCGAGCGCGGAACGAAGGGCCTCGAAACCGGCCCGCCGCTTCGCAAGATGGGCATGCACGATTCTCCCACGGGCGACGTCTTCCTCGACGACTGTCGTGTTCCCCTCGGGAGCGTCGTCGGCTCGCTCGAGAGCGGCAAGCGCGCGCGCGGCGCCGCCGCGCTCGAGACGCTCAACCTCGAGCGTGCGGTGATGCCGAGCATGTGCCTCGGCATCCTCGAGCGCTGCGTCGAGGAGTCTGTTCGTTACGCGCGGAGCCGGCGTCAATTCGGAAAGACGATCGGCGAGTTCCAGGGCGTCGCGTTTCCGCTCGCGCGCATGGCTCTCGCGCTCGAGAACGCGCGCAATCTCGTCCTGAAGCTCGCGTGGGCGCAGAAGCAGGGAAAGCTCGACGCGCGCCTCGCGTCGGCCGCCAAGCTCTACTGCGCCGAAGAGGCGACGCGCGCGGCGCTGGCCGCGGTGCAGATCCACGGCGGCGCTGGCTACATGGCCGATCTCCCGCTCGAGAAGCTCGCTCGCGACGCGAAGATGTTCGAGATCGGCGGCGGAACCAACGAGATCCAGCTCCAGACGATCGCACGCTCGCTGCTCACGTAGTGCGGCGCGCCGCCGCTCTTTGCGATCAGCGAAAACCGCCGAGGGCGCGCTCGGCCGCACGATGGCCTGCGTCGATACAGGTGAGGACGTCGGCCTCCGTCGTTCGCAGCAGACCGATCGGGAGCGGGCGTTCGGGGTGGATCACGACGACGCGGTCATGGCGAGCGGCTGGAATGGCGTGGGGCTCCCGGCTCAGCAGCCGCTTGCAGATTCGGCCCTGCGGGTCCGTGACGACCACGAGTGCTCGCCGGCAGCCCGCTTCGAGAGCGGCCTCGTACGGCACGTTGTCGACGATGCCTCCGTCCGCGTAGTAGCGCCCGCCGATTCGAATCGGTCTGCCGTAGACACCGGGGAGGTAGCTCGACGCGATCAGGCTGTCGAAGAACGCGGCGCGGCTGTTCCAGGCCTCGAAGAGATGGAGGCTTCGCGCGCGCAGCGCCGTGGCGCCGACGCGAAGGCGCACACCCGATCTTCCGAGCTGATCGAAGCGGAGCCTGCGCATCGGAACGCGCCGGACGATCTCCGGGAAGTTCGACGGCGTCCCGTCCCGCCAGACGCTGCGCCAGCGCAGCTTCGGCGCTCGCGCGACGGCGAGCCAGAACTCCCGCATCTCGTGAACCTGATCGGTCGCCACGCACGCCGCGTTCCACGCGCCCGAAGACACGCCCACGACCACCTCGAAGCGAAGACCGCGCGCGTGCAGCGCCTCGATGACACCCACCTGGAACGCACTGCGCAAAAAGCCGCCCGAGAGCACGAGCCCAAGGCCTGCTCCACTGCGCGAGATCAGATCTCGGCCCCGCTCACGGCCTTGGTCCGGGAAGGAGCACGAGGCGGATCGGATCGTCGCGGCGGTTCGCGAGGTCGTCGATCGCCTCGGCCGCCCGATCGAGCGGGTAGCGTCCGGTGATCGAGCCGGACAGATCGAGGCGACCCGACGCCGTGAGCTCGACCACGCGTGCCAGCTCGGCGCGCGTGTAGCCCATGGATCCGAGCACCGCGATCTCGCGCCCGACGAACGAGACCAGCGGACCGAGCTCGGGCGACTCCATACCGACGCCGCCGACGACCACGCGTCCTCCTCGCGCGACGCAGGTCATCGCGAGCTCGACCGAGCTCCTTCTTCCCGCGTACTCGATCACGACGTCGGGGCCTTCGCCGCCTGCGGCCCGGCGGACCGCCTTGCGGACGTTCTCGATTCGCGCATCCACCTGCACGTCGGCGCCGGCGGCTTCGGCGCGGCGGAGCGCGCCCTGACTTGCGTCGACCGCGATGATCGTCTTCGCGCCGAGAAGGCGCGCCAGCAAGATGACGTGATGTCCGACACCGCCGCAGCCAATGACGGCGACCCGCTCGCCGCCCGCGATCCCCGCCCGAGTCGCGACGGCGTGGTACGCGGTCGCCACCGCGTCCGCGAGGATCGCCCCGTGCTCGAAGGCGATGCGGTCGGGCAGGGCGAGCACGCACGAGGCGGGGACCACGATCTTCTCGGCGAAGGTTCCGTCGCGCGCCATACCGAGGATCCGCGCTCCCGCGCACAGCCCGACGTGTCCGGCTTCGCAGGCCGGGCACGACCCGCAGGTCTCGCTCGGCAGCAGCAGCACGCGGTCACCGTCTCGGAAGCCCGAGACGCCCTCTCCCACGCGGTCGACGACACCGGCTCCCTCGTGCCCCATGATCACCGGGAGCGCCGGCACCGGAAGCCTGCCGTGGGCGGCGTGCAGATCCGTTCCGCAAACACCCGCCGCGCGCACGACGACGCGAATCTGCCCGGGACCGACCTCGGGCTCCGGCGCCTCTTCGATCCGGATCTCGGGCCCCGCGTGGAGCCGAACCGCCTTCATCGGGATCCCTCACTCTGCGCCATGGATGTCACCCTCGTGATCCTTCCACCACGGCGCGCGCAGCACGCGACGAAGGATCTTGCCGACGCCGCTCTTTGGAAGCTCGCTCATCACGTCGATCGCCTTCGGAACCTTGAAGCGCGCAAGCCGCTCCCGGCAAAATGCGAGCAGAGCGTCCGGCTCGGCCTGCGCGCCGGGACGCAGCGTGACGGCCGCGCGAACGGCCTCGCCCCAGCGCGAATCGGGGACCGCGAAGACCGCGCACTCGGCGACGGCCGGATGCTCGGAGAGCGCCGCCTCGACCTCGGCCGGATACACATTGAACCCGCCGGTGATGATCTTGTCTTCCTTGCGATCGGCGAGGAAGACATAGCCCTCTTCGTCCACGCGGCCGAGATCGCCGGTTCGCAGCCAGCCGTCGCGAAGCCGCGCAGTGTCGAGGTCGGGGCGCTTCCAGAAGCCGGGTGTCACCCACGGCGCACAGACACAGACCTCGCCGATCTCTCCGGGCGGCAGTGCGTCGCCGTCTTCACCACAGATCCGCACCTGCGCGAACGCCGCGCACTCGCGGCCGACGGAGCGAAGACGCTCCGTCGCAGCCTCGAGCGCTGCAACGTGCTCTTCCGGCCCCATGCACGTCGCGAGGCCGTAGGCCTCGGTCTGTCCGAATCCGGTGTAGAGGACGGACCCCAGCCGGTCGAGCGAGCGCCGCACGAGCGCGGGGGCCGCCGGTGCGGCTGCATAGACGACGGCGCGAAGACTCGAAAGATCGGCGCTGCCGGCGTCGGAGTGATCGAGGAGCATGCGCAGGAGCGTGGGCACCACGAGCATCATCGTGATGCGATGCTCCGCGATCGCGCTCAGCATCGCCGCCGGCTCTGCTGCGGGAAGGATCACGAGCGTCGCACCTGCGACCCAGCACGCGTCCATCGCGCGCCCGCCGAAGTGCGAGAGCGCGAGCTGGCCGAGCAGCCGGTCGCCGCGCCCGACCGAGAAAGCGCTCGCCCACTCGCCCATCGCCGCGGAGACGCTCGCGAAGCTGTGCGTCACTCCCTTCGGGTGGCCGGTCGTCCCCGAGGTGTAGAGGATCTGCGCGAGCGAGTCGGGCGAGCGATCCACCGCGGGACACCGCTCCCCTTCGCGCGCGGCGAGCGCCGAGAGGCTCGTCGTCCCGGCTCCGGTGGCGCCGTCTTCGTCCAGCACGAGTACGTCGGCGCCGCTCGTGGCCGCGGCGTCGCGCGCCCGGCGAATCGCGGCGCCGCGCAGCGCGAGCACGAAGCGCGCCTCCGCGTCACTCACCATGAACGCGTGCTCGGTCGCGGTGAGCGCACCGAGCAGCGGCACCAGCGCCCCCCCGGCGCGTGCGATCGCGATGGCGGCCTCGACGTACTCGATGCAGTTCTCCTGCACGATCGCGACCCGCTCTCCCGGCCGGAGCCCGAGGCGAAGCAGCGCGCTCGCCAGACGCGCGGTGCGTGCGTCGAGCTCCTCGTACGTCCTTCGGCGCGCGCCGTCGACGAGAGCCATCTGCTGCGGCCAGCGCTGCGCTGCGCGCTCCGGGTAGTGCGCGTACGGATGGATCACGGCTCGCTCTCGCCCGGACGCTTCGGGAGATGCCGCTCGGGCGCACCGGCGTAGCGCGCGCCCAGCGCCTCCGGAATGATCCGCAGCGGAACGCCCTCGCGAACCTCTTCGGCGATGTGCGCAAGGAGCGCCATCCCGTAGCCGAGCGCTCCGAGCCCGCCGATCGCGAGCGGATCGAATCCGAGATCGGCGTAGACGGCCGCGAGCGCACCAGCGAGATTGATCGGAATCCGACGTCCCTTGCGGCGCTCGATCTCGGCCTCGATCGCATCGAGCAGGCGGCCATGCGCGCGCCAGCCTTGCTTCTCGATCGCCAGCCGGCGCAGCGCCACCGCACGCGGCTCCGCGTGCTCGTGCAGCGGATGACCGATCCCCGGAACGACGCCGCGGCGCGCGAGCCAGGTGTCGACGGCGCGCAGCGCGGCCTCTCTCTCGTCCACCTCCCAGCCGACCGCCTCGATCAGCATCTCGGCGGGCTCCTGCGGCGAGCCCGTCACCGAGCCGCTCGCGAGGATTCCGCTCGCGAGCGCAGGAATGGGCGAATCCGGAAACGCCGAAGCGGTGAACCGCGCCGCGCACGCGGCCGAGCTCACGAGCTGCTGGTCCATTCCGCTTCGAAGCGCGAGATCGAAGAGCGCGGCCTCGCGGGCGTCGGGAAGCTCTCCGCGCAGCAGAAGGAACGCGGCCTCGCAGTACGAGAGCCCGGCGATCAGCTCGTCGACCGGGTACCCGCGCACGAGGATCTTCCCGCTCTCGGCGTGGCTGATGCGCGTGGTCCAGTAGTCGCTCCAGTCTCCCGAGTCGACGTACTGCCCGATGCGGCGGCGGGGAGGACTGGTCATCTCTAGCGCCCCTTGAACTCGGGCCTTCTCTTCTCGAGGAACGCGCGTGGCCCTTCCTGCGCGTCTTCGCTCTGGCGTACCGGCTCGGCGAAGAGCTGCTCGAGGCGAAGGCCCTCGCTCAGCGACAGATCGAGCCCGCTCCAAACGGCGGCCTTCGCGGCGCGAACCGCGAGGGGAGCGTTCTCCGCGATCGCGCGCGCGACGGCGAGGGACTCGCGGCGCAGCGCGTCGGGCGCCACCACGCGCGACACGAGCCCGATGCGCTCGGCCTCGCGGGCGTCGATGCGGCGACCGGTGAGGATGAGATCGAGCGCGCGCTCGGGGCCGACGAGGCGCGGTAGCCGCTGCGTTCCGCCGGCCCCGGGAATGATCCCGCGCGTCACCTCGGGAAGCCCGAAGCTGGCGTTCTCCGAGGCGATGCGAAGGTCGCACGCGAGCGCGACCTCGAGCCCGCCTGCGAGGCAGTGACCGTTCACGGCGGCGATGATCGGCTTGTCGATCGCGAGGTTTCGCGTGATGCCACCGAGACCGGGCGTCTGCTCCGAGCGCCGCAGGCGCTGCGCGGAGCTCTGCGAGCGGTAGAACTCGCCGACACCGCGAAGATCGGCGCCCGAGCAGAAGGCGCGCTCTCCCGCACCGGTCAGCACCGCGACGCGAAGCGCGTCGTCGTCGCGAAAGCGGAGCCATGCGGCGACCAGTGCGTCGCTCGCCTCGGCGTCGAGCGCGTTGTGCACCTGCGGCCGATCGATCGTGAGAATCGCGACGGCGCCGTCGCTCTCGAAGCGGATGCTCACGGCCGATCTCCCTCCGCTCGCTCCGGCTCGAAGAGCGGCAGCACGAAGGCTCCCGCGGCTTCGAAGCGAACACGTACGCGCATTCCGATCGTGACGTCTTCGAGCGAGCAGCCGACGACGTTCGAGACGAGGCGGGGTCCCTCGTCGAGCGCGATCAGCGCGACGACGTAGGGGGCGGGCTTGCCCGGGTGATAGGTGCGGCGGTAGACGCTGAAGCT
>JADLGR010000112.1 GCA_020849175.1 Deltaproteobacteria bacterium | reverse complement strand
TGCACCCAGCCCGCCTTCAGACGACTGCTCGCGTGGCCGAAACGAGCCTTGATGCGCGTCTTGCTCGCAGAGGACGAGCTGGTTTCCTCACGGAAGCTGGTGACGATGGTTCGCTCGTGGGGGTACGAAACCCTGCTCGTGAACGACGGGACGAAGGCGTGGGAAGTGCTCCAGCAGCCCGACACGCCGCGGCTCGCCGTACTCGACTGGATGATGCCGGGCCTCGACGGACCCGAGGTCTGCCGCCGGCTGCGCCAGCGCGAAGAGCCCTACGTCTACGTGCTCCTGCTCACCTCGCGCGGCGAGAAAGAAGACGTCGTGGTTGGCCTCGACGCCGGCGCCGACGACTACGTGACGAAGCCCTACAGCCCGCTCGAGCTGCGCCACCGCCTAAACTCCGGTCGTCGCATCATCGAGCTGCAGGAACGCGTCGAGGCGCAGAAGGAAGAGATCCGTGCGCTCGCGCGAAGGGACGCGCTCACCGGCCTGCTCAATCGCGGCGCGATTCTCGAGATCCTCGCGGGAGAGCTCGCCCGTGCCCGCCGTGAGCGGTCGCCTCTGTCGATCATCATGGCGGACGTCGACCACTTCAAGCAGGTGAACGACACGTACGGCCACCTCGCCGGCGATGCCGTGCTCCGCGAGATCTCCCGGCGCATGGAACGGCAGCTCCGCCCCTACGATGCCGTGGGCCGTTACGGAGGCGAGGAGTTCCTGATCGTGCTGCCGGGCTGCACCGACGACGAGGCCCTCGAGGTCGCGGAGCGTCTGCGAGAGCAGGCCGCGGCGGAGCCCGTCGCCTTCGAGAACGCTTCGATCCCGGTGACCATCAGCCTCGGCGTGGCGCCGCTGCTTCGCGTCCTCTCGGAGGCTCCCGAGCCGGTCATCGCCGCGGCCGACACGGCGCTGTACGGCGCCAAGCGCGCTGGCCGCAACCGCTTCTGCACTGCCCCGCCGCTCGACTCCATGGCTCCGACTCCGCTCTCCTGACGAGGGCTGCCTCTTCCCGTCGCCGGCTCGCGCTCGCCGCTACGAGGCCTTGCGGAACTCCAGCGCCTCGCCCGAGAGCCGCGCGTCGACGCTCACCTTCGAGCCCTCGGGGAACTGGCCCTCGAGGATCTTCATGGCGAGCGGATCCTGAACCAGGCGCTGGATCACGCGCTTTAGCGGCCGCGCGCCGTAGTGCGGGTCGTAGCCCTTCTCCGCGAGGAGCTTCTTCGCTTCGGGCGTCACCTCGATCTCGATCCGGCGCTCGGCCAGCAGCTTCTTCACGCGCTCGATCTGGATGTCGACGATGCGCTCGATCTGCTCGCGGCCGAGCTGGCGGAAGAGGATCACGTCGTCGATCCGGTTCAGGAACTCCGGCTTGAACTGCGCGCGCAGCGCGTCCATCACGCGCCGCTCCATCTCTGGCCGGTCGTTCTCGCCGAGCTCGATGATGAAGCTGCTACCGACGTTCGAGGTGAGGATCAGGACGGTGTTCCGGAAATCGACCGTTCGGCCCTGGCCGTCGGTGAGGCGCCCGTCGTCGAGCACCTGCAGCAGCACGTTGAACACGTCGGGATGCGCCTTCTCGATCTCGTCGAAGAGCACGACGCTGTACGGCCGGCGCCGCACGGCCTCGGTGAGCGTGCCGCCTTCTTCGTAGCCGACATAGCCCGGCGGTGCGCCGATCAGGCGCGAGACGGAGTGCTTCTCCATGAACTCGCTCATGTCGATGCGAACGACGGCGTGCTCGTCGTCGAACAGGAACTCGGCGAGCGCACGAGCCGTCTCGGTCTTCCCGACGCCGGTCGGGCCGAGGAAGATGAACGAGCCGATCGGGCGATTGGGATCCTGCAGGCCCGCACGTGCGCGGCGTACCGCCGCCGCAACCACTCCGAGTGCTTCATCCTGCCCGACGACGCGCCGGCGAAGCTGATCCTCCATGTGCAGGAGCTTCGCCTGCTCACCTTCGAGCATCTTGGACACCGGAATGCCGGTCCACCGAGAGACGATCTCCGCGATCTCCTCACCCGTCACCTCCTCGGACAGGAGTGACCCCTCTTGCTGCAGCGCCGAGAGCTTCTCTTGCTCGGAGGCGAGCTCCTTCTCGATCTCGACGAGCTGGCCGTAGCGGATCTCCGCAGCGCGCTCGAGATTCCCCTGACGCTGCGCGCGCTCGAGCTCGGTGCCGAGCGCCTCGCGCTTCTCCTTGAGCTCGCGCAGCTTCGCGATCGCTCCCTTCTCGTTCTGCCAGCGCCCCTTCATCGCGCCCGAACGCTCCTCGAGGTCGCCGATCTCCTGCTCGACACGCACGAGACGCTCGCGACTCGCCGCGTCCGACTCCTTCTTGAGGGCCTCGCGCTCGATCTCGAGCTGCACCAGCTTGCGGCCGAGCTGGTCGAGCTCTTCGGGCATCGAGTCGATCTGCACGCGCACGCGGCTCGCGGCCTCGTCGACCAGATCGATCGCCTTGTCCGGCAGGAAGCGGTCGGAGATGTAGCGATGCGAGAGCGTCGCGGCAGCGACCAGAGCGGCGTCCTGGATGCGAACGCCGTGGTGCACCTCGTAGCGCTCCTTGAGGCCACGCAGGATCGAGATCGTGTCCTCGACGCTCGGCTCGCCGACGAACACCGGCTGGAACCTGCGCTCGAGCGCGGCGTCCTTCTCGACGTGCTTGCGGTACTCGTCGAGCGTCGTCGCGCCGATGCAGCGCAGCTCGCCGCGCGCCAGCGCGGGCTTGAGCATGTTGGCGGCGTCGGCGGCGCCCTCGGCGGCGCCCGCGCCGACGATGGTGTGCAGCTCGTCGATGAACAGGATCACCTGACCCTGCGCCTCGGAGACCTCGCGCAGCACGGCCTTGAGACGATCCTCGAACTCACCGCGGTATTTGGAGCCCGCGATCATGCTGCCGATGTCGAGGCTGACGACGCGCCGGTCCTTCAGCGTCTCGGGGACGTCGCCGGCGACGATGCGCTGCGCGAGGCCTTCGACGATGGCCGTCTTGCCGACGCCGGGCTCGCCGATCAGGACGGGATTGTTCTTGGTGCGTCGCGAGAGCACCTGCACGACACGACGGATCTCCTCGTCGCGGCCGACGACGGGATCGAGCTTTCCCTTGCGCGCGATCTCGGTGAGATCTCGGCCGAACTTCTCGAGCGACTGGTACTTCGATTCGGCGTCGGGGTCCGTGACGCGCGCGCCACCGCGAATCGACGCGAGGGCTTCGAGCAGCGCATCGCGCGTCGCGCCGGCCTTCGAGAGCGCTTCGCCTGCCGCGTCGGCCTTCTCGCCCGCGAGTGCGAGCAGCAGGTGCTCGCTCGCGATGTAGTCGTCGCGAAGCGCTTCGGCCTCACGCGCGGCGCTCTGCAGGACGCGCTCGAGTGCGGAGGAGGGCCGCGGCTGCCCGGCGCCCGAGACCTTCGGCGCACGCGCGAGCACCTGGTCGATGGCCTGCACGAGCGTGCGCGGATCGACGCCGAGCTTCTGGAGGACGGGCGTCGCGACGCCCTCGCTCTGCGCGAGGAGCGCACGCAACAGGTGCGTGGGCTCGACGCTGCCGTGGCCGCGGCCGGCGGCCAGCGACATCGCCTCGGAGAGCGCTTCCTGGGCCTTGATCGTGAGCTTGTCGAGTCGCATGCCGCGCATTTAAGCACGGCCCGGGCGCGATCAAGCCCTCGGGCTCTGTTCGGCCCCGTCCGAAGCCACCGGCTCGCGCGCCGCCGGCAGCCCCGGGCGAAGCCCGCCGTCCTCGCGCGGTGTCAGCCCGTCCGCTTCAGCGCGACGAAGAGGGTGGCATCCCCCCGGCGAACCAGGAGCAGCGCGCCCTTCGGCGACGCGTCGAGCTTGCGGCGCAGCTCCGCAGCATCTCCCACCGCCTGCCGGTCCACCTCGACCACGACGTCGCCCCGGCGGATGCCGGCCTCCTCGGCCGGGCTGTCGGGATCGACGGCCGTTACGACGACACCGTCGGTGCCCTCCATCCCGAGCTGCTCGGCGATCTCCGGGGTGAGGTTCTGCGCGTGCAGGCCGTAGACCGCCGGACCGCGGCCGCTGTCGGCCTTCGCCTGCTGCTGCGTGTCGGAGAGCGTGCCGACCTTCACCGCAAGAGACTGCTCTTTGCCATCGCGAATGACGACCAGGTCGACCGTCTGGCCGGGAGGAACGTTCGCCACGAGACGGGGCAGCTCCGGCATGCTGGCGACGGGCTTGCCGTTGAACTTCCGGATCACGTCGCCGCGCTTCACGCCGGCGGCCGCCGCCGGGCCCTTGGGATCGACGCTCGAGACGAGCGCTCCGCTCTTGTCGTCGAGCGAGAGGCTCTCGGCGATCTCGGGCGAGATCTCCTGGATCTGCACGCCGAGCCAGCCGCGCGTCACGTGACCACTCGCGCGGAGCTGGGGAAGGATCTCCTTGGCGAGATTCACCGGCACCGAGAAGCCGATCGTGTTGGCCTGCGGGTTGATCATCGTGTTGATCCCGACGACTTCACCCGTCAGGTTCAGCAGTGGGCCGCCGGAGTTGCCGGGGTTGATCGCGGCGTCCGTCTGGATGAAGTCGTCGTAGGGGCCGCTGCGCAGATTGCGTCCGGTCGCACTCACGATGCCGGCCGTCACGGTGTGCGCGAGGCCGTACGGATTGCCGATCGCGACGACCCACTCGCCAGGCCGCACGCGGTCCGAGTCACCGAGCGGAAGCGCCGGAAGCTCCTTGTCCGACTTCACGCGGATCAGCGCGAGGTCGGTCTTCGGATCACGGCCGATCACCTCGGCATCGAGCTCCTTTCCGTCGAGGAAGCCGACCTTGATCGAGTCCACGTCCTCGACGACGTGGTTGTTGGTGACGATGTAGCCGTCCGACGAGATCACGAAGCCCGTCCCGAGGCTCGGAACCTTGAACTCGCGCTGCCGGAACAGCTCGCCGAGCGGGCCGCCGAAGAACTCGAACGGCGGCTGCCCCGGCTGCCCCGGCTGGCCGGGCTGCCCCGGCTTACCCGGGCCGACGCCGCCCACCTTCTTCGAGGTCTGGATGTTGACGACCGCGGGCGACGCTTTCTCGGCGAGGTCCGCAAAGCTCCCGGCGCCCGGGAGCGACACCGCGGGCGCCGAACCGGCCTTCTCCTCGCGCCAGAACGGCTGCACGCTTCCACCGTCACCGCTCTCGGCCTTCTTGCCGAACAGATCGATCGCGCCGGCGCTGTTGTCGCGCAGCTCGAGCCGCGGCTGGATGCCCGAATAGGTGAGCAGCAGGCCACCGGCGCCGAGGAGGAGAAGGATCACTGCCAGACGACGGCCATTCATCGGTTGCTTTGCACCTCTCTTCACCCTCAGCCGAGGGGAATCGTGACATGGTATCTGCCGGGTCCACGCTGAACCACCAGCAGCGCTTGCTGTCGGCCGCGAAGATCGAGCACCGCGTTTCGCAGTGCGCTCGCGTTCGACAAAGGCCTTCCGTTGATGCCGAGTACGAGATCGCCGGGCTGGATGCCGATCTGTGCAGCGCCGCTTCCGCGCCGTACGTTCGCGACGCCGAAGGCGCCCTGGCCTCGTGCGACGAGCTGGAAGCCGAGGAGCTGCTCGGTGAGCTCGGCGACCGCACTCTCCGGAACCGCCGCGGCCTTGAGCTTCACGTTTCGCTCGGCGCCCTCGCGGAGCAGATCGAGACCGACCTCGTCGCCTACGGTCACGTGCTCGAGCAGCTCGTAGAACTCGCGCGCGGCATGCACCGGGCGCTTCTCGACGCGGGTCACGATGTCGCCCCGGCGCACGCCGGCGGCTTCCGCAGCGCCGCCACGCCGAACGGACGAGACGAGCGCGCCGTTCGTGCGATCGGGCACCTCGAGCATCTCGTGCAGCCGGGCGTCGAGGTCCTGCACGTCGAGGCCGAGCCATACGGGCGCAACCTCGCCGTGCTCGATCAGGTCGTCGACGATTCGCCGCGCGACATCGATCGGAACCGCGAAGCCGATGCCCTGCGCGCCGCCGTAGATGGCCGTGTTGATTCCCACGAGGCTGCCCTCGGCGTTGAGGAGCGGCCCGCCCGAGTTGCCGGGATTGATCGAGGCGTCGGTCTGCAAGAAGCCGTGGAACACGCGGTTCTCGGTGCGAAGCGAGCGGTCCCTGGCCGAGAGGACGCCGGTCGTGACGGTGTTCGAGAGACCGAACGGATTGCCGATCGCGATCACGGGCTCGCCCACCAGCAGATCGGACGAGCTGCCGGGCGCCACCCACGGAAGGGACTCGCGCGTTTCCACCCGGAGGACGGCGAGGTCGTTGTTCGGGTCGGCTCCGACGAGCGTCGCCTCGAACTCCCGGCCGTCCGCGAGCTGCACGCGGATGCGCGCGGCGCGGTCGATGACGTGCTCGTTGGTGAGGATGTGCCGGTCGGCGTCGATCAGTACGCCCGAGCCGAGGCTCTGGACGGTTCGGCGGGTCCCCCGCTCGAAGAGATCCGAGAAGAAGCGGTCGGATCCCGGCAGGCCAAACACGGAGGGAAACGGGCTGCGTTCGACGACGCGCTCGGTGGTGATGTTCACGACGGCGGGCCCCACTTTCCGGACAGCATCGACCGTGGCCGTGCGCCGCAGGAACGGGTCGGCCGCCCGCGCCGGTCCCGTCAGGAGGAGCAGCGCGCACAGCAGCGCGAGGCCGCCTGCGTGTCTTTGCATGGCCGAGGGTCCGACGAGTCCGCGGTCAGGGGTATTCATGCGAGCGCATGGTAGCCTGCGGTCCGCCGCCGCTTCTCCGGCGGCAAGGCCCGGGAGCGGCATGTCGCACGATCTGCTCCGTCTCTCGTGCGAGTTCGAGGAGCGCTTTGGCCGCCCCCCGGAGCTCGCGGCGCGGGCCCCCGGCCGGGTGAACCTGATCGGCGAGCACACGGACTACAACGGCGGGCTGGTGCTGCCGTGCGCAATCGACCGCGACACCGTGGTGCTCGGAGCCCGGCGCGACGACGCGCGCTTCCGCGTCCACTCCCGGGAGCTCCGTGCCGACGCGGTGTTCGATGCCGGCACGCTCTGCCGCACCGGGGGCTGGGTCGACTACGTGCAGGGCGTGGTCTTCGCCCTCGCCGAGCGCGGTGGTCGCGTGCCCGGGCTCGATCTTGCGATCGCGAGCGAGGTCCCGGAAGGCGCGGGGCTCTCGAGCTCCGCAGCGCTCGAGGTGGCGATCGCGACGCTGCTCGCACACGCCGCCGAAGACGACCTCCCGCCGCGCGAGCGCGCGCGGATCGCGCACCGGGCCGAGAGCGGATTCGTCGGTGTGGCGTGCGGTGTGATGGATCAGCTCGCGAGCGCGATGGGGCGCGAAGGCGCCGCGCTGCGCATCGACTGCACGTCGCTCGCGATCTCGGTGGTGCCGCTGCCCGAGGCCGCGGCGCTCCTCATCGTCGACTCCGGCGTTCGGCATCGGCTCTCGGACGGCGAGTACAACCGGCGCCGGCGCGAGTGTGAGGTCGCGCTCGCGGCCGCGCAGTCAGCCGGCGTTGCGCCTGCGGGCGCCGCGACGCTGCGGGCGCTGACGACGGCCGATCTTCCGGCGCTCGCACGAAGCCTCGACGCCCTCTCGCTGCGGCGCGTGCGCCACGTGCTCACCGAGAACGATCGCGTCGACGAGGTCTGTGACGCGCTCGCGAAGGGCGATCTCCCGCGTGCCGGCGTGGCGCTACGCGCCGGGATGGAGAGCCTGCGGCGCGACTTCGAGGTCGCGGTCCCCGAGACCGAAGCGCTGTGCGAGATCGGCGACGCAACGCCCGGCGTCTTCGGCTCGCGGATGACGGGGGCAGGCTTCGGCGGCTGCACCGTGCACCTCGTCGCGCGCGACATGGCCGGGGGCGCGCAGAGCGCGATCGTCGCGGGCTTTGCGCGCCGGTACGGCCGGGCGCCGCGGGCGTGGCTCGTACGCGCGGCGCGCGGCGCGGAGCGGCTCACGCTGCCGGCGGCATGATGCGCGCATGGTCGAGCGCGCGGCGGATCTGCGCGGCGGCGGCGCCCGGATCGGGCGTCATCAGGACTGCGCCCGTGACGGCGACACCGCGTGCGCCGGCGGCCAGCACCGCGGCTGCGTTCGAGGCGTCGCAGCCCCCCTGTGCGAGCACGGGGATCCCGGCGCACGCCGCCTCCGCGAGCGCAGCCGTTCCGAGGGCGGGCCGCTCCTGCGCCTTCGAGCGCGGCACGAAGATGGGGGCGAGAAGGGCGTAGCTCGCGCCGGCGCGCGCCGCGTCGGCGACCAGAGCGGGTGCATGGGCCGAGACGCCGACGGGAAGCCTCGGACCGAGCAGCCGGCGTGCGTCTTCGGGGCCGACGGCGTCGAAGCCGAGATGAACGCCCGCGTCGCCGAGCGCGAGCGCGATGTCGATGCGGCGGTTCACGACGATGTGGACGCTTGCACCGCGCGCATTCGCCGCCGCTCTCGCCGCCTCGGCCACCTCCTTGGCGAGCGCGAGCAGTGCCGCAGCGCCGAGGTCGCGCTCGCGGAGCTGCACCATGTCGACGCCCGCCGCAACGGCATCGCGCACTGCAGCGACGAGCGGCAGCCGACAAACGCGCCGATCGGTCACGAGGCAAAGGATCGGGCGCGCGGCGGCCATGCCGGCGGCGGGTCGATGAAGCGTCATGGGAGGTCGGTAGCGAAGGCTGCGAGGAAGTCCCGCTTCAGAAGCTGGCGAGGCCGTCGAGCGGGCTGGACGCGGAGGCGTAGAGGCGGCGCGGGATGCGGCCGGACTCGTAGGCGAGGCGGCCGGCCTCAACGGCGAGCCTCATCGCGCGCGCCATGCCGAGGGGGTCCTTCGCGCCGGCGATGGCGGTGTTCATGAGCACCGCGACGCAGCCGAGCTCCATCGCGACGGCGGCGTCGCTCGCGGTGCCGACGCCGGCGTCGACGATCACCGGGACGTCGACGGTCTCGAGAATGATGCGCAGGTTCGCCGGATTGCGGATGCCGAGCCCGGAGCCGATCGGCGCCGCGAGCGGCATCACGGCGGCGCACCCGAGCGCGGCGAGCTTCTGGCAGGCGACGGGGTCGTCGGTCACGTACGGCAGGACGGCGAAGCCCTCGGCAACGAGCTCTCGCGCGGCCTCGAGCGTTCCGGCGACGTCGGGGAAGAGCGTTCGCGGGTCGCCGATCACCTCGAGCTTCACGAGGTCGGTTCCGAGAAGCTCGCGACCGAGCCGCGCCGTCGTGAGCGCATCTTCGATGGTGTAACACCCTGCGGTGTTGGGAAGGATCGCGTAGCCGGCCGATGTGAGCACCTCGAGCAGGTTCTCACCCTTCGGCGCGTCGAGCTTCACCCGGCGAAGCGCGACGGTGATCATCTCGGCGCCGCTCTCGCGGGTGCAGGCGAGGGTCTGTTCGATCGACGCGTACTTGCCGCTGCCGACGATGAGGCGCGACCGGAAGCTCCGGCTGCCGAGGACGTATGCGGCATCCGACACGACGTCAGCCTCCGCCCACCGCCTCGAGGATCTCGATCCGGTCGCCGGCGGCGAGCGCGACACGGTCGAAGCCGGAGCGCGGAACGACGCTGCGGTTGACGGCCACCGCGAGACGACGCCCACCCATGCCGAGGAGCGCGAGCAGCGCACCGATGGTGACGCCCGCGGGAACGCTCCGGGGCTCGCCGTTCACCAACACCGAAACGGCCTCGTCGGCCACCGCGCACTCCATCTCGTTGGGATGCGTGGAAGCTACGCAAGGCGGTCGGCGCGGTCAAACCCGGCGCGCGGCAGCGGACAGCCGGTGCGACCGATCCGGAGCGCGAGGCGATCCGGCGAGGCGGAGCGGGACGCACCGAGCTTCGCCGCACGGGGAAACGCAGGCGCCTTCGGGTAGGCTCCGCGCACGGCGGCGCTCGGGCGCTGGCTGCGGCGAGGGGTGAGGCTTCCGACAGGTCGCCTGCGGCCCGCGCGCCGCGACGGCCAAGCCGATCGCAGCGGAACGAAGGAGTGGTCGTGGATCCTGAAGCGTCGTGCGACGCGCGTGCGACGCGGGCGCTGATCGATCTCGGCGCGCTGCGTGAGAACTACGCGCGCGCGTGCACGCTCGCCGGCGGCCGGGCCGTGATCGCGGTGGTGAAGGCGGACGCCTACGGCCACGGCGCCGTGCCGGCCACGCGAGCGCTTGCGCAGGCCGGTGCGAAGCGCGTGGCGGTGGCGAGCGTCGCCGAGGGAGCCGACCTGCGCGCGGTCTTTCCGGAGCTGCGGATCCTCGTGCTCGGCGGCGTGCACGGAGAGGCCGAGGCCGACGCCGCGGCCGGGCTCGGGCTCGTGCCGGTCCTCCACGGCGAGGACGATCTCGCGCTCGTCGCGAAGATCGCCGAGCGCCGCGGCATCTGCGTCGACGTGCAAGTCGAAATCGACACTGAAATGCATCGACTCGGCGTTCCCGAGGCCGAGGCAGTGGCGCTGCTCGCGCGTGTCGCCACCGATCCGGGTCTTCGGCTCGAGGGTGTTCTCACGCATCTCGCACGCGCCGACGAGCCCGATCCGGCGCTGCGAGCCGAGCCGCTGGCGCGGTTCGCAGCGCGGCTCGCCGAAGTCCGGGCGCGCGGCATCGACCCGGGGCTCGTTCACGTCGCGAACTCGGCGGCGCTGCTCGACTTCGCCGGGACGCTCGCGGCGCTGTCCGAGCAGGACGCCGTGCGGCCGGGGCTCCTGCTCTACGGCGTGAGTCCGGCCCCGCACCTCGGCGCCGACCTCGCGCCCGTGATGACGCTCCGCAGCGAGATCGTCGCGCTGCGAACGATCGAGAAGGGAGACTGCGTCGGCTACGGCGCGACGTACCGCGCCGCGCGGCGAACGCGCATCGCGACGCTTCCCCTCGGCTACGCGGACGGCGTGCCTTGGTCGCTCGCGAGCCGCGGCGAGGCGCTGCTCGGCGGCCGGCGCGTTCCGTTCGCGGGTCGCGTCTCGATGGACGTCGTCACGATCGACGTCGGCGACGGCCCCGCCGAGATCGGCGACGAGGTGATCCTGTTCGGTGTCGGGCAGGGGGCGGCGCTCCCGGTCGAAGAGGTCGCCGCCACGGCGGGAACGATTGCGTACGAGATCCTGGTCCGCATCGGCCGGCGCGTACCGCGGGTCTTCGCCGGAGATTGACGGGGCAGGGCTCGCCCGGTACACCCCGTCTCGTTTCCGCTCGCTCCCTTCGAGCACTCCCGGAGGCCCCCATGACCTCGAGCCCGCCGCCGCACCGCGTGGCGCGCGCCCTGCTCTCCGTTCACGACAAGACCGGTCTGGTCGACCTCGGTCGGGGGCTCGCTGCGCTCGGCGTCGAGCTCGTGGCCTCGGGCGGAACGGCGGAGGCGCTTCGCGCGGCGGGCCTCGCGGTCACCGAGGTGGCGCAGCTCACGGGAAGCCCCGAGATGCTCGGTGGGCGCGTAAAGACGCTCCATCCGAAGGTCCACGGTGGGATCCTCGCCCGCCGCGACCTTCCAGCGCATCGCGAAGACCTCACGACACACGGCATCGCGCCGATCGATCTCGTCGTCGTGAACCTCTATCCCTTCGAAGCCACGGTCGCACGGCCGGGCGTGACGCGCGCCGAGGCCGTCGAGCAGATCGACATCGGCGGGCCGTCGATGATCCGGTCTGCCGCAAAGAACCACGCCGACGTCGGCGTGGTGACCGATCCGGGCGACTACGCGGCGGTGCTGAGCGAGCTGGCGCGCGAGGGCGGGGCGCTCACCGACGCGACGCGCCGGCGTCTCGCGCGAAAGGCCTTTCGGCGAACGGCCGCGTACGACGCAGCGATCGATGCCTACCTGACCGGCGCCGACGAGGGCGAGGAGGGCGAGACCTTCCCGTCGCGTCTGCGCGTCGACCTGCCTCGCGCGGCGCTGTTGCGCTACGGCGAGAACCCGCACCAGCGCGCGGCGCTCTACGGCGGCTTCCTCGACGCCGTCGACGTCCTCCACGGCAAGGAGCTCTCGTTCAACAACGTGGTCGACGTGCAGGCCGCGCTGGCGCTCATCCTCGACTTCGCAGCGGCGGCGCCCGCGACGGCCGCGATTCTCAAGCACAACACGCCGTGCGGCGTCGGGTCGGGTACGACGCCGCTCGAGGCCTACCAGCGGGCCTTCGCCACAGACCGCGAGTCTCCCTTCGGCGGGATCATCGTCGTGAGCCGCGCGTTCGACCTCGCCCTCGCGCGCGAGGTCGACGAGATCTTCACCGAGGTGCTGGTCGCTCCCGATTTCGATGCCGACGCGCTCGCGCTGCTGCGCAAGAAGAAGAACCGGCGGCTGCTGCGCTTCCGCGCGGATCGTCTCGACACGGCGCAGGCCGACTGGAAGCGCATCTACGGCGGCGTGCTGGTGCAGGAGCCGGACCTCGCCGCCGACGACCTCGAGCACGCGCGGGTCGTCACCAAGAGCACGCCCTCCGCCGACGAGCGCGCCGCGCTCGCCTTCGCATGGCGCGTGGTGAAGCACGTGAAGAGCAACGCGATCGTCTTCGGCGCGAAGGATCGCACGCTCGCGATCGGTGGCGGCGCCACGTCGCGCGTCGATGCCGTACACGCGGCGCGCGAGAAGGCCGCGCGTAGCGGCACGTCGCTGGCAGGCTCGGTGCTCGCGAGCGACGCGTTCTTTCCGTTCGCGGACGGGCTCGAGACGGCGGTCTCGGCCGGAGCGGCGGCCGTGGTGCAGCCCGGAGGCTCGACGCGCGATGCCGAGGTGATCGAGGCCGCAGACCGACTCGGCATCACGATGGTCTTCACCGGCACGCGACATTTCCGGCACTAGGATGCGCGTCCTGGTCGTCGGCTCGGGCGGCCGCGAGCACGCGCTCGCCTGGAAGATCGCGCGCAGTCCCGAGGTCTCGCGCGTTCTCGCCGCGCCTGGAAGCGACGGCATGGCGCGCGAGGCCACGTGCTTCCCCGAGGTGCAGGCCGAGGACGCTGCGGCGCTCGTCGCTCTTGCGCGCCGCGAGCGCGCGGACCTCGTCGTGATCGGCCCCGAGGCGCCGCTCGCGGCCGGCGTGGGCGATCGGCTGCGCGCGGAGGGCCTCGCGGTCTTCGGTCCGTCGGCTGCGGCGGCCCGGCTCGAGGCGAGCAAGGTCTTCGCGAAGGCGTTCATGGCGCGGCACGACATTCCGACCGCGGCGCACGCGAGCTTTGTCGAGGTCGCCGCGGCGGCGGCGCACGTGAAGGCGCTCGGCGGCCCGTGCGTCGTGAAGGCCGATGGTCTCGCAGCCGGCAAGGGCGTCGCGGTCTGCGACGGCCCGCAGGACGCGCTCGCGGCGCTCTCGG
>JADLGR010000111.1 GCA_020849175.1 Deltaproteobacteria bacterium | reverse complement strand
CGCACGGCCGGATCGAATGCCGCGAGCGCTCCGGGCGCGTCGCCGCTCGCGAGCAGCACGCGGCCCCGGATGAGCGATCGCGCTGCCTCGTCGTCGATCTTCGTGAGCTGCTCCTCTGCGCGATCGAGCTTGCCGATGTCCACGTAGAGATCGGCGAGCGCGAGCCGCACGGCCGCGTCGTTCACGCCGCCGCTCGCTTCGAGCGCGGTCGTGAGCGACTTCTCCGCGCCCGCGAGATCGCCGCCCGCTCGCTGGAAGTCTGCGACCGCCTGCCAGGCGGCGGGAAGTCCGGACGCCTTCGCCGAGGACTCGAGCAGCGCGAGCGCACCGGCCTCGTCACCGGCCCGTCGAAGTCGTCGTGCGAGCGCAAATCGGTAGTCGAGATTCTCCGGAGCCTGCTCGGTGGCGCGGCGCCAGAGCGCGGTCGCCTTCTCGGGCTCTCCCGTCCGATCGAAGAAGTCGGTCGCGAGCCGCAGGCCGAGGGCTTCGGTTGGATAGGCCTCGACGCAGCTTTCGTACGCCTTCGCGGCCGGCCCGAGGCGGTTGCTGTCGGCTTCGAACTTCGCGAGCGCGAGGCAGCCGCGCGCAGCGAGGCTCGGGTCACCACTTTTCTCGCCGATCTCTCGTGCGCGTTCGAACTCCTTGCGTGCCTCGTCGCTTCGTCCCGCCGCGGCAAGGGCGCCCGCGTTCATCACCGCTGCGCCGAAGTCGTCGGGCGCGAGCGCGACGAGGCGCTGCGTGTCGGCGATCGCTTCCGCCGCCTGGTTCGCCTGGAGCCGCGCCTCCGCACGAAGTCGGATTGCGGGTACGTGGTCGGGCGCGCCTTCGATCACGCGGTCGAGTGCGTGGATCGCGTCGGGAACGCGTTGGAGCTGGAGGTACGCGCGTGCGAGCAGCAGGCTCGCGGTCGCGTCCTGCTGCGCGAGGCCCTTCTCGGCCGCCGCCTCGAGTGGGAAGACCGCCGCGCCAGGCTGACCGGCCTGGAGCAGCGCGGCACCGAGGAGCTGGTTCGCCTGCACGTTCTCGGGATTGCTCTCGAGAACCTCGCGCAGCGTCGTGACGGCTTCGTTCGCCTGGCCCGTGTCGAGCATCGCCTGCGCCTCGGCGATGCGATCCTCGGCACTGCGACTGCACGCGAGTACGAGACCGACTGCGACGACGAGCGTGGCGGCAAGACCCGGAAGCACGCGCCGTCGGTCGGCTCTCCGGCAGGCGGTGAATCGGCCCGTGAGACGGGACTCGAGGAGTGTGGTCACGCGTCGGGACCTCCCGGAAGGGAACGCGGCAGTATACGCGCAGCCTCCCCACCCTCCATGGGGCGCGCGCGGCTCGCGGCGGCGAGGCCCTACGCATCGGACGATCCCGCTCGAGAGCTGATTCGATTCGTGCCCGGCACTCCGGCTCGTGGCCGGCTCTGCGGGGGCAGGAAGGCTGCCCGCGAGGCGCGAGAGTCCGAGGGGACTTGCACCCGATTCGCGTCTTCTCGTGCGCTCTTGCGGGTCGGACGGCCTGCCGCGGCAGCTCGCAATCGCAGAGGACGGGGTGTGACCGCTTCCGCGTTCGGGCGTACCCTCGACGCTCTCAACGAGGAGCGATGGCGATGCTGCGCCGCCTGCTGGATTCCCCGTGGACCTACTTCGTCGCCGCAGGCCTTCTCGCCATGGTCGGCATCGTTTCGCAAATCGAACGGCGAGAGCCTTCGCGACCGCCTGGCGGCCTCCCGGAGCTCGCCGCCCTGCACGATCGCAAGGATCTGAACGTCGTCTTCATTCTGATCGATGCGCTGCGCGCCGATCGTCTCGGCGTGTCAGGCTACGCGCGGCCAACGAGCCCCAATCTCGACGCACTCGCGAGCGGCGGCGTCCGTTTTGCGCGCACGCGCGCGTCGTCGTCGTGGACGAAGCCTTCGATGGCTTCGCTGCTCACGTCCACGAGCCCGTCGGCCCATCGGATCCTGCGCTGGGAAGACACGGTGCCGGACGCCGCCACGCTGCCCGCGGAGGTCTTTCGCGCCGCGGGCCTGCGAACGACCGGCCTTCACCGCAACGACTGGCTCGCACCGCACTTCGGCTTCGCGCAGGGCTTCGACAGCTACTACACCCCGCGCGTCTACAGCGAGACCCGGGCCATGCGCCGCAACAGCCCGAGCGTCGGTAGCGGCCTGCGTGGATCGGACGCCGACACCACCGACGCCGCCGTGCAGTTCCTGAAGAGCTTCGGGCGCGAGCGCTTCTTTCTCTACCTCCATTACATGGACGTACACCAGTACGCGTCGGATGCGGCAGGACCGACCTTCGGCACCAGCCACTCGGACTTCTACGACAGCGCGATCGCGTGGGTCGACGCCAACATCGGCGCCGTCGTGAGCGAGCTCGACCGGCTGGGTCTTTCCAATCGAACGCTGATCATCGTGACGGCCGACCACGGCGAGGAGTTCGGTGAGCATGGCGGCGAGGGTCACGGCCGCACGCTGTACCGCGAGATGACCGACGTTCCGCTCCTCGTCATCCCGCCGTTTCGGCTCGCGACCCCGGCCGTCGTCGAGACGCCCGTCTCGAGCCTCGACGTCTTCCCGACCGTGCTCGATCTGATGGGCCTACCACCGCTCCCGGGCGCCGAGGGGCACACGCTCCGTCCGCTCATCGAGGCGGCGATCGGGGGTACGCCACCGCCGGCCGGCGAGGATCGGCCCGTGTTCGCCGAGCTCGACCGGAGCTGGGGCCAGCGTGGTGCGCCGCCCGATCGGCTCGCGGCCGTCGCCACGGACGAGACGCGGCTCATCCGCGCGCTCGACCGCCCGGAACCGGTGCAGCTCTTCGCGCTCGGAACCGATCCGAACGAGCGCGCGAACGTGGCGGCCTCCGATCCGGCGACGAGAGACCGCCTCGAGGCGCTCCTCTCGCAGCAGATGCAGCGACCCGCATCGCCCTGGGGTGCTGCGGCTCCGGTGCAGATGGACCGACTGTCGCTCGACCAGCTCCGCGCGCTCGGATACGTGGTGCACTGACGGACTTCGCGCCCGCGCGTCCCGATCGTCCGACGTGGGAGATCAGCGCGGCGGGGCGCCGCCCGCGGCTGTGAGATGTCGCCGCGCCTCGGCCAGGGCTCTCTGCACCTCGGCTTGCAGCGGACCGCCCTGCGCGAGCGCGCGCTCGAGGAGCGCGGCGGCTTCCTTCCACTCCCCGCGCACGGCATGTGCCCGCGCCCAGATCTGCAGCTCGCGCGGAGTCGAGTAGCCACGGCGTCGGGCGACCTCGATCCAGCGTGCGGCCATCTCGGCGACGGCCGCACGAACCCGGGGATCGTTTCGCACGCCCTGCATCGAGGGCTCGGTCTCGACGGCGAAGAAGCTGTCGAAGCCGAGGTCGCTCGCGCGCCGCAGCGCCTCGGCCACCGCAGCGGCGTCTCCGCTCTGCCCGGCGCGCTGAGCCTGCAGGAGGTTTGCGGAGAGGCCCGCCGGATAGCGCCGCGCCGAATCGAGCATGAGCGTCGTGCTGCTTCGAAAGACCGCCGCGCGCTCGTGGCTGCGAACGGCGAAGGCCGCGAGCAGCACGCAGGCGAGAGCGAATCCGACACGATCGAGCGCAGCTCGCCTCCCACCCGCGAGAGCGCCCGCGCGCGAGGCGAGGCCCGTTTTCGCCGCGAGGCAGACCGCGCCGACGAGACCCGGCAGGACGACGTACAGGTACCGATCGGCCATCGGATACAGGAACGGAAAGATCTGACACACGGGAGCGTATGCGGCAGCGACCCAGAGCCAGAACCCGGCCTCTTCGCGCCGTCGGAAGGCAGTCCACGCCAGACGCAGTGTGACGACGAGCGCGAGCGTGAGCCCCGCGAGCCACCACGGGTCGAGGAGCGAGCGCGCGGGCGGCGGGCTTTGGAAGGCCGCCGTCCCGTACGAAGTCGCGGCCATGACGGCGTAGCGCGCGAAGATCGCGAAGACCGTTCGCAGGCTCTCGAACGCGTCGGCTCCGAGAGCGCGTGGCGCCTCGCCGAGCTGCTCGAACGCGAAGATCTGTGGCGACGCATAGAGCGCGAACGCGAGCACCCAGAGCGCGAGCCAGCCCCAGCGTGCGGGTACGGGATCGGCAAGGCGCGAGCGCCGCCACGCGAAGAACGCGGCAGCCGGTAGGGCGAAGACTGCCGAGGCCTTCGCGAGCAGCGCGAGGACGAACAGGACCGCCGCGGCCGCGGGCCGGCGAGGGTGGAGCAGCACGGCGCCCGTCCCGAGCGCGAGGCACAGGATCGTCTTGAGCTGGAAGATCCATGCGCCGACCTCGACGTTGGCCGGGTGCAGCAGGAAGAACAGGGCCCCGAAGAGCGCGACCCGTCGCGACAGGCCGGCGCGTACGAAGAGCGGAACGAGCAGGACGGACGCGAGCGCGTGCGCGAGGACGTTGACGACGTGGTGTCCCACGGTGTCGGCGCCGAACGCCTGCCATACGAGCGCGACGCCGACCAGGTGCACCGGCGCGTAGTTCGCCGTGTAGCGCGCAGCCTCGCCGAACGGGTCGAGCAGGACCCGCAGGTTCGAGGCTGTGAGCTCGTGAACCCATGGGTTCGTGACGAGATAGCCGATGTCGTCGGAGAGGAAATCCCCGCGCAGCGAAGGGCCGTAGACCGCGAGAGCCAGCGCGGCAAAGGCGACGTAGAGCACCGCGAGGTGCCACGCAGGCAAGCCGTCGCCCACGACGCGTGCGGTTTCGGGCTCGGACACGGCGCAGGAGTCTACCAGCAGGAGAAGGTCCAGCGGGTGTAGACTGGAGGCATCTCGAGGAGCCCCCCATGCAGCTCAATCTCGGAACCATCCTCCAGTCGAGCGCGCAGTCGCGCGCCGGACACGTGGCCCTTCGCCTCGAGGGCTTCGAGATGACCTACGAGCAGCTCGACCGTGCGGCGCGAGGTGTCGCGCGCGGGCTTCGCCAGCGCGGCATCAGCCCCGGCGAGCAGGTCGCGATCATGATCCCGAACGTCCCGGAGTTCACGATCGCGTATTTCGGGATTCTCTACGCCGGCTGCACGGTCGTCCCGCTCAACGTGCTGCTCTCGGCGCCGGAGGTCACGTATCATCTGCAGGACGCCGAAGCGCGGCTGCTGGTCGCCCATCCGTTCTTCGCGGAGCCCGCGCGCAAGGGATCGGCCGAGGCCGGCGTTCCGCTCGTCTGGTCGAGCGGCGAGGCCGAGGGCAAGGAGAGCCTCGTCGCGATGGCGCAGGGCGAACCGCTGGACACGATCCACCAGCCAGGCGCGACCGACACGGCCGTCATCCTCTACACCTCGGGAACCACGGGCAAGCCCAAGGGAGCCGAGCTCACCCACGCGAATCTGCTCCTCAACTGCGCCGTCGTCGTGCCGCGCCTCGTTCCCGTCGATTCGAGCCAGGTGGCCCTCGCAACGCTTCCGCTCTTCCACTCCTTCGGTCAGACCTGCATCCAGAACGCGACGATCGCCGCCGGCGGGACGTTCACGCTGCTGCCGCGCTTCACGCCGGAAGATGCGCTTCGCATCGTCGAGCGCGACCGCGTGACGCTCTTCGCCGGAGTGCCGACGATGTACTTCGCGCTCCTCCACACGCAGGCTGCGCAGAAGTACGACTTCTCGAGCGTCCGGTACTGCCTGACGGGCGGCGCGGCGATGCCCGTCGAGGTGATGCGCGCGTTCGAGGCGCGCTACCCGGTGCAGATCCTCGAAGGCTTCGGCCTCTCGGAGACGTCGCCCGCGGCGAGCTTCAACGTGCTCGATCGGCCGCGAAGGCCGGGCTCGATCGGCTATCCGGTCTGGGGCGTCGAGATGGCGATCTTCGACGATCAGGACCGGCCTCTTCCGGACAACCAGCCGGGCGAGATCGTGATCCGCGGCCACAACGTGATGAAGGGCTACTGGAAGCGGCCCGACGCGACCAAGGAGGCCCTGCGCAGCGGGTGGTTCCATTCGGGCGACATCGGGATCCGCGACTCCGACGGTTGCTACACGATCGTCGACCGGAAGAAGGACATGATCATCCGCGGCGGCTTCAACGTCTACCCGCGAGAGATCGAGGAGGTGCTGTACGCGCACCCCGCGGTGATCGAGGCCGCCGTGATCGGTGTTCCGCACGACAGCCACGGCGAGGAGGTGAAGGCCGTGGTGGCGCTTCGGCCGGGCGAGCACGCGACGGCCGAGCAGATCATCGACTACTGCAAGGACCGTCTTGCCGCGTACAAGTACCCGCGGATCGTCGAGTTCCGCGACGCGCTCCCGAAGGGCCCGACGGGCAAGATCCTGAAACGAGAGCTGCGCTGATCGGTCACCGCGTGTGGTCCAACGCGAGCGACCCGCTTCGCGCGGACTAGCCGTCACCCTCCTCGCGCGCACGCATCTCTGCGGCGATCTGGTGCATCTTGCCGAGGTCGACCGAGAGGAAGAGCCCCTCGGCCTCGGCGGTCAGCAGCTCGCCCGCGTAGACGCGGCCCTCCGTGAAGATCTTGCGGCCTTCGACACGAACCACGGTGGCTTCGAGGCGCAGCTCGACGTGCAGTGGAGTCGGCTTGCGGTAGCGGACGGTGAGCGTTCCGGTCATGCCGGCCTTTCCCGTGAGCGACTGCGTGAAGCCGAGCAGCTCATCGAAGGCCGCGGCGACGAATCCGCCGTGGACGTGTCCGGGCGGTCCCTCGTAGGCGGAGCCGAACGTCACGGTGCCGTGGACGGTCCCGCCTTCCGCACGCAGCCGGATCGGCGGCGCCATCGGATTCGAGAAGCCAATCAGCGGGCTCATGTCGAAGAAGGCGGCGATGTCGCCAGCGTTCGCGACCTCCGAGTAGCCGACCGGGATCTTGCGACGCGGATGCGTCGCGAGGCGCTGCGCATAGCGCTCGAGCGCGTCGGCTGCGGCCTTCAGCTCTGCCTCCGGTGCATCGCTGGTGACCAGCCGGTCGATCACCTGCCGCATCGCGGCCGCGAGGCGCCGCCGCTCGGCCCAGGCTCCGCGCGCCTCGGCAGCGATTCCCATCCAGTAGCCGAAGCCTTTGCGGATCGGATCGTCGTCTTCACCCATCGCCGGCGACCATACCACGGCCCGCAACGAGCAAGGACAAGTCGCGGGCGGCTGGTCTTGGGCCACGAAGCAGCTCCACTGGAGTCCGGATCGCACGGCTGCTCGCCGAACGAGTTGCCCGGACTCTCGCTCGGGCCTTCGGGCGGTGTGACCCGATCCGTCACGTGGGTGCGCTGGAATACGAGCGTGGGCGCGGTGAGCCGAAGCCCGGCCGCGCGCCCCGCCATCGGTCCCGAGGAGGATGAGATCATGCAAGCCGTGCTTCGGACTCTGGTTCGCTGTCTCGTCTGCGGCTTCACGGAGGTGCGCAGCGACGAGGTGATCGATCACGGAGTCGTGCTCCTGCACGAGTGCCCGCGCTGCGACCACCGCTGGACGCAGCGCGGAGCGCCCGGATACCCGGTGCGAGAGCGGAGCTCACGAGCGGCCCGCGCGCTCCCGGAGCGAAGCGCCGCATAGGCCCGTGTGAGGCCCTTTCGGGACGGTTCGACATCCCCGCACCGTGCGTGCGTGATACTGTGAGCGCGTGCGCCTCGTCCTCTACACGGGCAAGGGCGGGGTCGGCAAGACGACCACCGCGGCGGCCACGGCCGCGTGCGCCGCCGCTCGCGGGCGGCGCACGCTCATCGTCTCGGCCGACGCGGCGCACAGCCTCGGCGACGTGCTCGGACGGCGCCTCGGCCCGCAGCCCGCTCCCGTCGCACCCTCGCTCGACGCGCTCGAGGCCGACGCACGCTGCGAGATGGAGCGCCAATGGGGTCGCGTTCGCGACTACCTGCTGGCGCTGTTTCGCCACCAGGGAATCGACGACGTCGTCGCGGAGGAGCTCGCGCTGCTTCCGGGTGCGGAAGAGCTGGCGACGCTGCTCGCCGTCGAGGAGCACGGTCGCGAGGGTTCCTACGATCTCGTGGTCGTCGACTGCGCTCCTACGGACGCAGCGCTGCGCCTGCTGACGCTCCCCGACGTCGCGCGCAGCGCACTTCGCCTTGCGCTCAAGCTCCAACAGGCGGTGGCCAGCGTCGCGGGGCCGATTGCGCGGGCGTTCGTCTCCACACCGCTACCCGACGCCGGCGTGTTCGGCGACATCGAACGCCTGCTCTACGAGAAGCTGCGGCGCCTGCGCGCACGCATCGCGTCGGAGAAGACGAGCGTGCGGCTCGTCGTGACACCCGAGCGCATGGTGATCGACGAGGCGCGCCGGGCGTTCACCGATCTCGCGCTCTTCGACATCGCGTGCGACGCGGTCGTGATGAACCGCCTGCTTCCGGCTGCCGCGCGCAAGGAAACCTTCTTCCGCGACTGGGCGCGTGTCGAACAGGAGCGGCGCCGAGAGGTCGAGTCCGTGTTCGCTCCCCTGCCGGTGATCGCGGCGCCGCTGCGCGACGACGAGGTGATCGGTCTCGATGCGCTCCGTGCGCACGGCGAGGCGCTCTTCGAACGCTGCGAACCCGACGCCGTCCTCGGCGCACGCGCCCGCATACGCTTCGCTGCGGAAGCCGCCGGCTGGCGCGTCGAGCTTCCGCTGCCGCACGTGAGCTACGATGGCCTCGAGGTCGCCAAGATCGGCGCCGAGCTCGTCGTGCGAACGGGCTCGCGGCGCCGTTCGCTCTCGCTGCCGCGGCGCCTCGCAGCGCTCTCTCTCGCGAGCGCCCGCGTCGAGCATGAAACGCTCGTGGTTCGACTTGCGTCCGCCGCGAGCAACGCCCGCGCAGACCAGAGCCTCCCGTGCGCGTGATCCTCCTCACGGGCAAAGGCGGAGTCGGAAAGACCAGCCTCTCGATCGCCACGGCGCTCGGTGCGGCCGAGCACGGTCACCGGGCGATCGTCCTCTCGACCGATCCGGCGCACAGTCTCGGCGACGCGCTCGGAACTCCGGTCGGGCCGCGGCCGATCTCGGTCTGTAGCGGTGTCTTCGCGCAGGAGGTGGGCGCCCTCGACGAGCTCGAGCGATCGTGGTCCGCCATTCAGCACTGGCTCCGCGGCCTGCTGCGGGGCGAGACCGACGAGCTCGTCGCCGAGGAGCTTCTCGTGTTCCCCGGCCTCGAAGAGCTGATGGCACTGCGCGCCGTTCGCGAGGTCGAGGCGCGCGGAGAGCACGACGTCTGCGTCGTCGACTGTGCGCCGACCGGCGCCACGCTGCGCATGCTCCGTTTTCCGGATGCGCTCCGAATCTTCATGGAGAACTTCTTCGAGATCGAGCGACGCGGCGTACGCTGGTTGCGCCCGGTCGTCGGCCGGCTCGGCGGGTCGGCGCTCCTACCGGACGAGGAGTTCTTCGAAGCCTTCGAACGCTTGTACCGAGAGATCGACGACGTGCGGCAGATCCTGACGGACGGCGATCGAACGACGGCGCGGCTGGTGATGAATCCCGCTCGCGTCGTGGTCGAGGAGACACGGCGATCGTTCGCGTATCTCTCGCTCTACGGTGTCGCGACCGACGCGGTGATCGTGAACCGCGAGCTCCCGCCGCAAGCGTCCGGCGGCTGGTTCGCGCGCTGGGCCGAGAAGGAGCGTCGCGAGCGGGCCGACATCGCCGCCTCGTTCCCCGTGCCCATCCTGCACGCGCCGCTCCATCCAACGGAGCTGCTCGGCGTCGATGCACTCCGGCGCCTCGGGCGCGAGGTCTATGGGAGCCGAGACCCGGCGGCGGTCTTCGCCGAGGGTCGACCCATCCGGCTCCGCAAGGACTCTCGGGGAACGATCCTCGAGATCGACCTTCCCAACGCCTCGAAGGACGATCTCGATGTCGGCGTCCACGGCAGTGAGCTCCTCGTCCGCGTCCGCGACGCCCACCGGCGGATCGCGCTACCAGCCTCGCTCGCGGGCCGAACCGTCTCCACCGCCCGT
Organism: Deltaproteobacteria bacterium; assembly: GCA_020849175.1. Classification (GTDB taxonomy): domain Bacteria; phylum Myxococcota_A; class UBA9160; order UBA9160; family UBA9160; genus MYXO. Next base: position 12,505 of record JADLGR010000111.1, on the reverse strand, counting down.
CTCGAAGCCGGAGTCCTCGCGATTCGCTTCGAGTGACAGGAAGGGGCGTCCCCGTTTCTCCCCGTCCCCTTCGTGCTACATGCTGGGGTGATGGGTCGTCCTCGGGGCCACGTCATCGTGTTCGTGGGGCTGGCGCTGGCAATGCTCGGCGCCGGACCGGGCGGGTCGGCCCGCGTCGTCGACGTTCGGATCGGTCAGCACGACGAGCTCACGCGTGTCGTGATCGAGCTCGACTCGGCGAGCGGGCACCGGATCGAGCGCAAGACCGGCCGAGACGGTGGAACGCTCGCGGTACACGTCGGAGCGCGCGCCGACCGACGCCGAATCGTGTCGCGCAGCCCGCTCGTGGGAAGCGTGACCATCACGCCGGAGGAGGCCGGCACCGTTGCGCTGATTGCCCTGCGCGAGCCGGGGCTCGACTACTCGGAGATGCTGCTCGACGCGCCCCCGCGCATCGTCATCGACGTCCAGCGGGCCGCGTCGTCACGGGCCGGGTCGGGTCCCGGAGCGCTGCCCGGACTCCCCGTATCGAAGACGACGGCTCCGCCGGGGGAGCCGGTGGCGCCCGCGGCCGAGGACGTTGTGGCGCCGGTACCGCCCACCGCGCAGCGAGGTGCCGGCGAGGGTCACGAGTCTGTCGCCCCGCCCGCGAGCTATCGCGCACTCGTGGCGGAGCAGCAGGCCCGCGGGCAGCAGGCCATCCCGACCGATCCTCCCACTCCGGAACAGGCCGGCGCCGCGGACTCGACCGTGCGTGAGGCCTTGCCCGCAGAAGTCCAGCCGGCTCCTCCGCCGGTGTCCCCGCCGAGGCTGGCAGCGCCGACAACCGGCGCATCGGGCGCATCGACGGCCGAGTCGCTCGCGGCGCCACCGGCCGCTGCACCGTCTGCCACGCCGTCGCCCACACTGGCATCGCCTGCGCGCCCGTCGGTCCCTGCCGCGCCGCCCGCGGTGGGTAGCGGGCCGGCTCAGGCGGGGGATCGGCTACGCAGGATCGACCCGGCGACCGCACTGCTGGTCCTCGCCGCCATCGCCGGTGTCGCGATTGCATACCGCCGAATTGCGCTCCGGCGCACGCGACGGCTCGCGCTCGCTCATGCGGACGATGAGCTCGCGATCTTCGGCGACGCCGGCCACGCTGCGGCCGGCGACGTCCTGGCCACGGATCCGGAGGCCGAATCACCGGCGCCCGCCGAATCGCCGGCGCTAACGCTCGTTCGATCGCCTGGCGAGCCCGCTGCGCCCGAGCCGGTCGCTCCTGAAGACGCACCGGGTCAGGGCTGGCAAACCATCGCCATCCCGCTACCCGAGCCCGAGATTGCAGCGCTCCCCTTCGAGGCTTCAGGCTCTGCGAACACGTACCCGGCGCCCCCGGCGGAGCTCGCGAGCGACGCAGCGGCCGCGGCTCCAGATTCAGAGATTACCCCCGCACTCGAAGAGAGCCGCGTCTCCGGGCTCACGGACCGCATCGCATCCCTGGAGCGACAGGTCGCCGATCTGCTCGACGCGCGCGAGCGCCTCGAGCGATTCGCCGCCGCGCAGAACGAGGAGCTCCGGGTCCAGCGCGCGGCAATCGCGCGCACCCAGCGGGTACTCCGTGGGATGGCGCGCCCGGAGGATTCCACGGGCGAGGCGGGGACCCAGCCGTCGCTTCCCCTCTCGGGCGAGTGATCCGCCCGAGCGCCGCGGAAGAGCACCGAACGAAGAACGCAGGCGGACACCCGCCCGTACCGTTTTTCACCCAGAACTCGCCCCCCGGAATGCATGGCCCGCGCGCGCTCGATTTCCTGAAAAACCCGTAACAGTTCGGGCGGGATCTGCCGATGAGACGGGCAGACACGGCCCCCCGGAAGACCGGGGCCGGGCGATGGGGGTGAAGATGCAGACGACCATTCTCCTCGCAGACGATCACCGGATCGTTCGCGAGGGCTTCCGGCGAATCCTCGAAGACCAGCCCGACTTCGAGATCGTTGGCGAAGCAACGAACGGCGAGGAGGCCGTTCGGATGGTGACCGAGAGACGCCCGGACGTCGTGTTGATGGACATCTCGATGCCGCTGCTCTCCGGCATCGACGCGACGAGGCGCATCACGAAGCTCGGCCTCGGTACGCGCATTCTCGTTTGCTCCATGCACGACGACCGCACCTGCGTCGAAGAGGTGCTCCGCGCGGGCGCGTCGGGCTACGTGCTCAAGGACGCGTCGGCCGGAGAGCTGATCACCGCCATCGAGTCGGTTCGCGCCGGCGACTCCTACCTCTCACCGGCGATCACGCAGCAGGTGGTGAGCGCGATCGCGCGCCCCGGCGAGCGCCCGTCGTACGCGGCTTCTGCGCTCACTGAACGCGAGCGCGAGGTCTTGCATTTGATCGCCGAGGGACTGTCGAGCAAGGAGATCGCGCAACAGCTCGGTGTCTCGCTCAAGACCGTCGAGTCGCACCGCGCGAACGTCATGGAGAAGCTCGACATCCACAAGGTGTCGGGACTCGTGCGCTTCGCGATCCGCGCCGGTCTCGTCGCCCCGTAGACCGTGCGTCTAGCGGGCAGTCGCCAGCAGCAGAGCACCGAGCGCTCCTGCGTGTTCCCCGTGAGCGAGGAAGATCGGCTCGCGCCCGAGCGCCCGCGTGATCTCTCGCAGCACGTCGACGAGAGCCGGATTGGCGCGCAGCGTGGATCCGCCGAAGACGATGCGTCGGACCTGGCTGGCTGCCGCGAGGCCCGCGCAGATCAGCGCGATGTTCTCGCCCACGAGCCCCATGAGCGCGTGGGCGAGATCGTCGGGTTCGGGGGGCGGACCACCGGCGCCGACCCGCATCAGCTTGCCGAAGCTCGCCGCTGTGAGGTCACCGCCGAGCGCGATCTCCCCTGGCCGGTAGATGTCCGAGACGAGCAGGTCGACGTTGCGCCGCTCGCCCGCAGAGGCGAGCTCCGCGATCCGGGTGAAGCTCGGCAGCGCCGTCAGCAGGGATCCGAGGCCGACGACGGTCCCGCCGCCGAGCGCCGTTCCTCCGACGCGCGTCACCGAGAAGCCATCGACCAGCATGATCGACGTCCCCGTGCCGACCGAGACGATGAGGTGGCGTTCGGTCGCGAGATCCTGCCCGAGCTGGTCCTTCAGCAGGGCGGTCGATCCGGCGCCCCACGCGGCGAACTCGTTCACGGCAAGGGCCTCGTGGGAGAGCAGGCGCCCGAGATCGCCCGCTCCGCCACCGGTCAGCCCGACGCACCCCGGTCGCGCACGCTCGAGCGTCTCCGCGACGTCGCCCAGCGCCGCCGCTGGGATGATCGTGAACTGCGTGGCGTGGCCCGGTGTCCGAAGGGCGATCTTCGCGAGCGTGGCGCCGACATCGACGCCGGCCGCGGTTCCATTCCCGGGCGGCGAGTGATAGCCTTTTTCTTTCAACGGGTTGCACCTTCGATGAGGACGGCGCGAGGATGTATACCGCGTTCTATGGCCTGCGCGAAAAACCGTTTGCGCTGAGCCCCGATCCCCGTTTCCTGTTCCTGGCGCAGTCGCACCGCGAAGCGCTGGCGCATCTTCTCTACGGGATCGAGCAGGGCGAAGGCTTCATCGCGATCACCGGCGAAGTCGGCACCGGCAAGACCACGCTGTGCCGAACGCTGCTACAGCGGCTCGGTGGCGACAGCGAGGTCGCGTTCGTCTTCAATCCAAAGCTCTCGGGGATCGAGCTGCTGAAGACGATCAATGCCGAGCTCGGGATCCGTCACGACGGTGAGTCACAGCGCGAGCTGAACGAAGCGTTGAACCGCTTCTTGCTCGAGAAGAAGCGTGAGTCTCGGCGCGTCCTGCTCATCATCGACGAGGCGCAGAACCTCGAGCGCGAGACTCTCGAGCAGGTTCGGCTGCTCTCGAATCTCGAGACCGAGACGTCGAAGCTGATCCAGATCGTGCTGCTGGGACAGCCCGAGCTCGATGCGATGCTCGAATCGTCGGAGCTGCGGCAGCTCGAGCAGCGAATCGGGGTACGCTGGAGACTGCGCTCGCTCTCTCCGAGCGAGACGCGTGAGTACGTGAAGCACCGGTTGCGCGTCGCCGCCGGCGCACCGATCGAGCCGTTCTCGGCCGCCGCGCTGCGTGAGCTGCACCGCCTCTCCGGCGGCGTGCCGCGCGTCGTGAACGTACTCGCCGACCGTGCGCTGCTTGCGGGATACGTGGCGCGAGCGCGCGAGATCGGGCCCGCACGCGTGCGAGCGGCGGCGAACGAGGTCCGCGGGCACCGGCGTCGCCGATGGCTGCCGCGAGGCCTCGCACGCCCTGGTCTCGTCGACGTCTCGCTCGCGACCGCGCTCATCGTCTGCGCCGGGCTGTGGCTGTGGCTCTCGCGCGCTCCGCAGCAGGAGCCGCCGCCGCCGCAGGCGAGCGTGAGCGACGTCGTACCGGGCTCGGTCGGTGCCGGTCCGGAGCCTGCGGTCGCGTCTCCGGCGATCGAAGCGACACCGCTTCCCGACGCACAGCCGGTCTCGCCGCCGGCTCCCACTTCGATCGAGACGGGGAGGGAGACGGGGTGAGCACGATCCTCGAAGCGCTCCGCCGTCTGGAGCAGGACAGAGCCGCCGAGGCAGCGCCGTCGCTCGAAGCCGCGGTCCTCTCCGACGCCCCCTCGACGCCCGAGATCGCACGCCGGCGCGCCGGCTGGATCGCGGGCGTCTTCGCGGCCGCGGCCGTCGGCGCCGGTGCGATGCTCCTCTTGCAGCCCCACGGCTTCCTGCACGACGAGCGGTCCACCATCGCGAGTCCACTCGCCGTCCCGCCCGGGGCAGCCGGGGTGGCGCCTTCGCTCCCGCCGGTCGCCGCAGCCCCGCCCGCCGTCACGCCGCCCATCGTCACGCCTCCCGTCGCCGCAGCGGAGGTCGCTGCGGCGCAGGACGACCTCGCCGCACTGGACGACGCTGCAGCGCAGGACTTGCCCGCGGTCTCGCCCGATGTGGAGCCGGCCCTGCCGCATGCTCCCCTCGCCGCCGAACCCACGCCGATGGCGCTTCCGGTCCCCACCCATCGTCACGAACCGCTGCCGGCCGAGAGCGTGCCGCTGGCGCGCGCGCCGGTGCCGAAGAGTCCGGCGCCGCTCGGCTCCGCGACGCCCCCGAGCGAGACACCGATCCGTGTCGCAAGCGTCGAGCCACGTGCGGCCGCTCCGAAGACTTCGCTCCCGGGGTACGCGGCCTCGGGCGCCGAGGCCGGCGCCATCGTCGCCGAGCCTGTGGCGCGAGATGCGGCCGAGCCCAATGACGGGGTGCGCAGCACTGCGCCGACGCGAAAACGCATCGCACGCACTGCACCGGCATCTGCCGGGGTCTTGGTGCTGCGAACCGTCTGGCACCCGAAGCCCGAGCGGCGCACTGCCCTGCTCGAAGCGCCAGGCGATGCGGCCCCGCGCGAGTACCGCGAGGGCGACCTCGTCGGCAGGCTCACGTTGCTGCGGATCGAGCCGTCGGCAGTGATCTTCGAGCGCGGCGGCGTCGAGATCCGGGAGAAGCTGACCGACCGGCCGTAGCCGCCCGCCCCGAGGATTGGGGCAGCGCGGCCGGCTACCGCGGACGAGTCCCGGAGATTGCCCTCGCGCAGCGCCCTGACCCGGCTCGCAGCCTCAGCGCAGCGCGATCGATCCGTTCGAGGTCCGGAGCTTGACCGGAGCACCGCCGCGACCGAGCGTCCCGCGGAGCCGGCCGTTCGTCTCGCGCATCCCACCGCCGAGCGTTCGGTCGTTTCGAATGACGCCGTTGTCGACCTGCATGTCGACGTCTGCATCGACGCGCTCGGGCAGGTCGAGCACGATGCGGCCGTTGCTCGTCGAGAGAACGACTCCCTCGCGCGAGACGTCGTCGACCGAGGCTGAGATGAGGCCGTTCGAGGTCGAGGCATCGATCGAGCCGCGGTGGCCATCGACTTCGACCTTGCCGTTGCTCGATCGCGCGACCAGCCGGCCACAGGTATCGCTGCACTCGACCTTTGCATTCGAGGTCATGATGTCGACGTCTCCGACCACGTCGCTCACGGTCACCGAGCCGTTGCTCGAACGCGCCTTCACGGCGCTGCGGAGCCCCGCGATCGTCACCTTCCCGTTCGCTGCGTTGACCTCGACCCGGAGCTTGTCCGGAACGCGGATCTCGAGATTTACGCTGCCATGCCGATTCCAGCGCCGGGGGATCTCGACATCGAGCGAGAGGACTCCGCCCATCTCGACGTCGACGATGTGGATGTCTTCGAGGAGCTGCGCGGCCGCTTCGGTCGACTCGGCCCGCGCCGTCTTGCAGGCCTTCACCTCGATGTCATCGCGGGCCTCGCCGTGGACACAGGTCTTGCCGTTCACGTTGTGGACGCGGAGGCTGAGGCCCCCGGGCGAGGGGAACCGGAGGATGTCATCGCACTCGACGCGTTCGCTCCAGGGAATCCCGGAGAGGAGCGTGCGCAGGAAGCCGCCGAGCCCACCGCGACGATCGTCGCACGCCCTGGAGTGCGAGGGGTGACCGCGGGGTCTGCTCATCGCACGCGCTCCCGGAGCCGCTCCGAGCGCCAGCCGCCATCCTCCCGCTGCACGGCGCGCAGGCGCCGGCGCATGCGGTAGCGATTCCAGCGGTAACGGATCTGCTCGAGCGACGGCAGGCCCGGGCCGGTCCCCGAGCCGCGCAGCAGGAGCCATCCGATCGCGGCGCCACTGAGATGTCCGAGGATGCTGACGTTCGACGGTCCCATCAGGAGGTCGACCCCGACCATGATCGGGATCAGCCAGATTGCGCGAAACGCGACGGGCGGGAAGAGCAGGGCGATGGTGCGGTCGGGCCAGATCAGGGAGAAGGCGAGGACGACGCCGTAGATCGCTCCGGAGGCCCCGAGCGTCGGCAGCTCGAGTGTTGCCGGCGAGCGAAGTCCGGCTGCCACGAGCAGGTAGGGAACGACGCCGATCAGCACGCCCGCCCCGACGCCGCACGTCAGGTAGTAGCGGAGGAAGCGCTTCGTTCCCCAGACGGCGGCGACCTGCGACCCGAACATCCACAGCATGAACATGTTGAACACGAGATGGAGCGGGTTTCGCGGATCGTGGAGGAACATGTAGGTGAACGGTTGCCAGAGCATCCCGTGCTGCAGGAACGCCGCCGGGGTGACCGAGCCGACGAGCGTGAGCCACGGGAAGAGATGCTGCGCGATGAAGACGACCGTGTTGGCGACCAGGAGCTGCTTGATCACCACCGGCGTGATCGGAGGCCCAAAGCCCATGCCGCCGGAGTAGCCCCGACCGTACACCTACGCCCTCGTGTCCGCGTCGTTCGACGATCGAGCATGGATTCGCTTCACGACGCCGTCTGCCTCCAGGGTTCTCGTCCGTGACCTGTCATCGTGCGACGCTCCCGGTGGAGACGGGACGTCGAACCCGAGGCGGGCGGAAGGGGCGCGCTCTGCCGCCGGCTCCAGCCAACCTATCCCCCCTAACTCCCCGAGTCAACGGAGGTTTGATCGGGCGCCAGCGCGTCGAGTTGAGCCATGGCGCTCGCCTCGGAAAGGCCCGAGAGATCGACGATCGGGAGCGCCAGACCGAGCGACTCCCGGATCTCGTCGATCCGGCCCCGGCAGTGGACGGCCGGACCGGCCACCAGGCCTTCGTTCAGCTCGGCGTCGGACACGTCCGCGAACCACGGGTTGAGCCGGCGAAATTCTCCCCGTACGGCCTCGGCCTTGGGTCCGTTCGCGCCCACGCGGGTGAAGATCCACTGGCTCCGCACGATCGCGCCGGGGTCGCGTCCCCGCCGTACACAGGCGGCTGCGAGCGCACGGCCGGCCCGGTCGACCCGCGCCCGAACGGGCGGCAGGTTCACGTCCCAGACGTCTGCGTGCGCGGCCACCAGCTCGAGGAGCGCGGGAGAGCGAGCGGCGACCGCGACTGGGAGGACGCCGCCGGGCGGAGAAGGGCACACTACGGCTCCGTCCAGCCGCACGAAGTCCCCCTCGACACGGACGCGTTCGCCGCGCCAGAGCGCACGGGCGGCCGTGAGTGTCTCGTCCAGCCAGCGAACGCGTTCGCGTACTTCTGGAAAGGGAAGGCCGAAGGCGCGATCGATCCGGTGTCCGCCGATCGAGATGAGGAAGCGAAACCGACTCCCGAACAGATGCGCCGCCGTCGCTGCGCACTGCGCTAGCCGCGCTGCGTTCCAGTGATGGACCAGCCGGATCGACCCGATTTCGATCCGCTCGGTCCGGGCGAGCAGGGCCAGCGTAACGCTCCAGCCGTCGAGGACGCTGCGCGGCGGCTCGCCCCCCATCTGGCTCGCGTCGCCGTCGACGAAAGCGGCTGCGTAGCCGAGGGCCTCGGCCCGGCGCACGAGGCGCAGGAGGGCGGGGAAGTCGTGGCAGTGCCAGGCGAGTGCGACGCCGAGCGGTCGCGCTTGCCCCACCGCGCTCACGCTGGCTGCAGGCGGCCCGCCCGGTGCGCAGCATGCAGCAGGGCAAGGGCGCTCTTGGCGTCCCGCAGCTCTCCGGACCAGATCATCGCAAGGGCCCTCTCGAGGCTCACTCGGACGACCTCGATGATCTCGTCGGCCTCGAGCTTCTGAGACGTCGGCGCGAGATCGTACGCCGCGAAGAGGTGGATCCGTTCGTCGGTGAAGCCGGGCGTCGTCCAGATCTCGCCGAGGCGCTCGAGCCGGCCGGCGCGTTGCCCGGTCTCCTCTTCGAGCTCGCGCGCCGCACAAACGGCAGGGTCCTCGCTGCCGTCGAGCTTGCCTGCCGGGACCTCGAAGATCGTGCCACCGGCCGCGTGCCGGAACTGCCGGATCAGCAGCACGTCGCACTCGGTCGCGAAGGGAACGACGGCCGCCGCACCGGGGTGCCTCACCACGTCGAGCGTCACGCGCCGCCCGTTCGGGAGCTCCACCTCTTCCGCAAAGACGGAGATCGAGCGCCCGCGGTAGACGGGGTTCGCTTCGTTCATGAGCCGTGCTGCTCCGGCCAGGGGCACTCCGCGCGTAGCGGGCACTGCTCGCAGCGCGGGCGACGCGCGTCACAGCACACGCGCCCGTGCTGGATGACGCGGTGCGAGTAGATCGTCCATTCCTTGCGCGGGACGAGCTCCATGAGATCGAGCTCGATCTTCTCCGGGTCTTCGTGCTGCGTGAGGGCAAGACGGCGATTCACGCGCGTCATGTGCGTGTCGACGGTGAGTCCCGGTACGCCGAACGCGTTTCCGAGGACGACGTTCGCCGTCTTGCGACCGACACCGCGGAGCGTCACGAGCGCTTCGAGCGTTCCAGGAACGCTGCCGTCGAACCGGCCGACGAGATCCTGCGAGGCGCTGAGGATCGACTGCGCCTTCTGCCGGTAGAATCCGGTCGGCTGGATGAGCCGCTCGAGCTCCGCCGGATCGGCCTGCGCCATCGCCGTCGGTGTCGGAAACCGCGCGAAGACTGCGGGCGTCACCTCGTTCACCTTCTTGTCCGTGCAGCGCGCCGAGAGGATGGTGGCCACCAGCAGCTCGAAGGCTCCGCGGTAATGCAGCGCGCACGCCGCGTCGGGATACGCCTTCGCAAGGAGCCGGACGATACGAAGCGCCCGCGCGCGACGCGCGGACGCCGTCTCACGCGCCATCGCGTCCGGCCGAGGGAGGCACCATCGCGTCGAGGCTAGCTTCCGGCGCTCGACGCGGGCAAGCTGCGCCGGCGGGGAGGAGCGCGATGCAGGACGCGGGCGGACGGATCGCCGAGGAGCGTTCGGTCGTCATCGCCGGACCGGCGTCCGACGGTGAGATCGCGTCGCTCGACGGGCTCTACCGCGCGGGTGCATCGCCCGCAGCAGGCGCCGTGCTGATCGCGCCCCCGCATCCCCTCTACGGCGGCAGCATGGAGTCGCCCGTCGTCACCGAGATCGCCTTCGCCGCGGCGCGCGCAGGCCTCGCGTCGCTGCGCTTCGACTGGCGCGGCGTCGGTGCGAGCGGCGGTACGCCGAGCGGCGAGCCCCGCGATCACGACGCCGACTACCTCGCTGCGCTGCAACATCTCGCCGACACCCACCCGGGCTCGCTCTGCGCGGCCGGCTACTCGGCCGGCGCCGCCGCGGCCGCCCGCGTCGCCATGCGTGCGCCGCGCGTCACGAGCCTTCTCCTCGTCGCGCCGCCCACCGCGATGCTCGACGCCGCCGCGCTCGAGGCCTTCCGCGGCCGCGTGCTCCTCGTGGCAGCCGAGCACGACCGCATCGCGCCGCCGGACGCGCTACGGGCCCTCGCCGAACGCCTCGTCGCCGCGCGCTTCGAATGCGCGGCCGAGGCCGATCACTTCTTCGGAACGGGCCTCGCTGCGCTCGGCCGCGCCGCCGCCGCGTGGCTCGCGGCAGAAGATTCGGACGAGGTCGGGTAGCGACACGCCGCAGCACCGCGGCGGCCCGCACACAGATCGAGGAACCCCTCTTCTGTGAGACCTGACGCGATGGAGCGTGGAGCCGAGGAGGTGGACCCGTCGTCGCCGGTCGACCGCGTCCGGGTCAGAAGGCCTCCTCGCGAAGGAGGTCGTAGCTGGTCGTCACCTCACCGCCCTCCTCGCCTCCTTCCTCGCCTTCTCCAGCACCGCGTTGCTTGCGCGCGATGACGCGCGTCAGGAACGGCTCGTAGCTAACGGGCGTCGTGTGGACGACCTGCTGCTCGGCTCCCTCGTCTTCTTCTCCACCGCCGCTCACGACCTCGACGCCGCCCACCCGCCGAAACTCGATCCCCTCCGGCATCGGGAAGTCGCTCGCCGGCCGGTCGGCGAGCGCTGCGTTCATGTAGGTGATCCAGATCGGGAGCGCGGCGCGCCCGCCGGTCTCCTTGTCGCCCAGCATCTTCTTCTGGTCGAACCCGACCCACACCCCGGTCACGACCTCGGGCGAGAAGCCAATGAACCAGGCGTCGTTCTGCTCGTTCGTCGTCCCGGTCTTGCCGGCCAGCGGCCGGCCGAGCTCAGCGGCCTTGTGTGCGGTGCCGTGCGGATTCTCGACGGGCTGGCGCAAGAGGTACGTCATCATGAAGGCCTCGTCGGGCGGAAGGCCCTGCGACGGCAGTACGAAGCCGGACGGGTCCGGCGCCGGAGGAGGGGGCGGCGGAGCATTCTTCGCGAGCGCAGGCACCGCGGCCCGCGGCGGCGGCGGCGCGTCGAGCTCCTCGAGCACGACGTTCTCGAGCAGCGCCTTGCCGTCTCGGGCGAGCACACGGCGGATGAAGACCGGCTGCAGCAGCGTGCCGCCCGACGCGAAGGTTCCGTAGGCGCGGACGAGCTCGACGAGCGGCAGCTCGGTCGAGCCGAGCGAGAGCGAGAGGTGACGGCCCAGCGGAGAGCGAACGCCGAGCCTCCGCGCGTAGTCGATCACCGGGTCGACACCCACCTCGAGGAAGACGTTCACGGCTGCGTTGTTGAGCGATCGCGCGATCGCCTCCTTCACCGGCACGGCGCCCTTGTAGATGTTCTTGTAGTTCTTGGGCGACCAGTACTGCATCGAGCCTACGTCCCAGATCGTGATGGGCGAGTCCATCACGATCGACGTCGGCGTGAAGCCGGCTTCGATCGCGGCGCCGTACAGGAAGGCCTTGAACGACGACCCCGGCTGGCGGCGCGCCTGCGTCGTGCGGTTGAACTCGCTGCGCGCGAAGTCGTAGCCGCCAACCATCGCGAGGACGCCTCCCGTCGCGACGTCGAGCGAGAGCAGCGCGCCTTCGACCTTCGGTACCTGGTGCAGCTCCCAGCGAAGCACGCGTGCCGCCTCGGGGCCAGCCGAGACGCTCGGCAGCGCAGCGGCCTGCAGCAGCTCGGGGCCCTCTTCTCCCTCTTCTGGGGCGGGCGGCGGCGGCACGTTCGAGGGGGCCGGAGTCTGTGGCTTCGCGATCGGCCGCGGCGGCGGGCGGAGCACGAAGCGCGCGACGTCGCCCACCTTCAGCAGACGGTCGAGGCCACGCGGATCCCCTTCCTTCTTCAAGGCCGGCTTGAAGGCCCAGGCAGCGTCTTCGAGAGCGACCGTCCCTTCGACGCCGGGCGCGAGCGCGAAGCGCGCGCGATTCGCATCGACACTGGTCACGACGCCGAGGAGCGAGCGGTTCTCGGGAACTTCGATCACCTGCGTCGGCGCGACCGGAACGAGTCGGTTCTGCCGCCCGACCTCGGCGATCGCGGCGTCGAGCTGCGAGGACGGGACCGTCCGATCCGGACCCCGCCAGCCGCCGTGGCGGCGCTCGTAGGCTTCGAGGCCGCGCTGCACCGCGATCACCGCGTCGCGTTGTAGGTCGAGATCGACGGTCGTCTCGATGCGCAGCCCGCCGCGCAGCACGCGCGCGCTCCCGAGCTGCTTGTAGAGCGTGCGCCGCACCTCCTCGGTGAAGCCCGCGGCAGCCGCGTAGTCGGCGTACTCGTGCGGATCGCGTAGCACGGGCCGCTCGGCCACTGCCTTCTCCCACGCCGCGCGGTCGACGAAGCCCTGCTCGCGCATGCGGTCGAGCACGTAGAGTCGGCGCTGCTCGGCCGCGGCCGGATTCACCAT
>JADLGR010000110.1 GCA_020849175.1 Deltaproteobacteria bacterium | reverse complement strand
GGAGCCGCATCCGGCGCCCGCGAGCTGGGCCTCGCTGGCACAGGCCGGGGCCCGAGCGCTCGGTCTCGCGGTCTACGGTGGGGACCTGATCGTCGATGGCGCGGAGGAGCCGTGGCTGGTCGACGTCAACGACTGGCCGTCCTTCTCCCGCTGCCGCCGGGATGCGGGAGCGGCGATTGCACAGTATCTCTTGGCCCGCCTGCGGGCGTCCCGCGAGGCAGACCGCCAGCCCTGCCCCCTGGATGAGGAGTTCGCATGAGCGAGCCCGTGAGGATCTCCGGCCCCGAGTCGGCAAAGCTCGTGGAGGAGGAGCAGGCGTGGCTGGCGCCGGGAATCCAGCGCCTCGCGACCCTCGCCGGAATCGCGATGCGGTCGGGCCAGGGCGTGGTGCTCGAGGACGAAGACGGTCGCTCCTATCTCGACTTCATGGCCGGCGTGTGCGTCGCGAGCCTCGGCCACAGTCACCCGCGCTGGGCCTCGGCGATCTCGCGTCAGGCGAGCCAGCTCGCGGTCGGCTCGTTCACCAGCCAGGCGCGCGTTGCGCTGCTCAAGCTCCTGGCCTCGATCCTTCCGGAGCCGCTGCGGCGCGTGCAGCTCTATTCAGGCGGCGCTGAGGCGGTCGAGTCCGCGATCCGGCTCGCCAAGGCCCGCACGGGCAAGTTCGAGGTCGTGTCGTTCTGGGGCGGGTTCCACGGAAAGACCGGCGGCGTGTTGTCGTTGATCGGCGATCCGTTCAAGCGAGGATGGGGGCCGCTCACGCCAGGCGCGCACCTCGTGCCGTACGCCGACTGCTATCGCTGCCCGCTCAAGACTGCCTATCCGGGCTGCGGCCTCGGCTGTGTCGATCTCGCGCGCGAGCAGCTTCGCGCAGCGAGTCTCGGCGCCGTAGCAGCCGTGATCGTCGAGCCGATCCAGGGCACCGCCGGAAACGTCGTTCCGCCGGCGGACTGGCTCCCCGCCGTCCGGGATCTCACGAAGGAGCTCGGCGCGCTCCTGATCGTCGACGAAATGATCACCGGCTTCGGCCGAACGGGTACGATGTTCGGCTTCGAGCACACCGACACGCTCCCGGACGTGATGACGATCGGAAAGGGCTTTGGTGCGGGCTTCCCGGTGACGGGTGTCGTGACCACCGCCGAGATCGCACAGGCCGAGCCGTGGTCGAAGCCTTCGTCCTCCTCGTCGTCGTACGGCGGAAACCCGCTGGCGTCGGCCGCCGCGCTCGCCACGGTCGAGACCATCCTCGAGGAGGGTCTCGTGGAGAACTCGCAGCGCGTCGGCGAGCTCATGCTCGAGCGGCTGCGCGAGATGCAGGAGCGCTTCCGCGTGATCGGCGACGTGCGCGGAAAGGGGCTCCTCATCGGTCTCGACCTCGTCGCGGACCGTGCCACGCGGGAGCCTCTGCCCGCTCGCCTCACCGAGCGTCTGTACGGGCGCTGCGTCGAGCTCGGGCTCCTCGTGATGGCCTACGGCGCGCGCGTTCGCATCAACCCGCCGCTCGTGATCGGAGAGGAAGAGGCGCTCGCAGGCCTCGACATCTTCGAGACCGCGCTCGAGGAGATCGAGGCGGACTGCGCTTGACCGACGAGCGCGCGGGCGCCGGCCCCGCCGCTGCGCACGAGCCGATCGAGGGTGCACTCGTCGGCTTCGGCGGCGTCGCCGAGCACGGTCACCTGCCGGGCTTCCAGCGCCACGGCGGCTTCGCGATCACGAGCGTCGCAGAGCCCGACGCCACACGCCGTGAGCGGGCCCGTGCAGCGCTCGGTCCGGCGGCGAGGCTCTACGCGAGCCTTCGCGATCTGCTCGCGGCCGAGAAGCCGGTCTTCGTCGACGTGGCCGTGCCGCCGGCGCTACACGCGGAGACCGTCGCGGCTGCGATCATCGCGCGACGACACGTTCTCACCGAGAAGCCGCTCGCGACGACCCTCGCTGACGCGGAGTCGCTTCTCGCGGCGGCGCAGCGTGCCGGCGTCGCGCTCGTGACTGCCCACAACTGGCACTACGCGCCGGCCTTCCGCGCGGCGCGTGCGGCGGTGCAGGCCGGCGCAATCGGCCGCCCGCTGCGCATCGACTTCGTGACGGAGCGGACCGAGCCCGCAGGCGGCCCCGACTCGTGGCGTCTCGACCGAAGCCTCGCCGGGGGCGGAATCCTCATGGACCACGGCTGGCACCAGCTCTACCTCGCGCTCGGACTGCTCGGGGCGGGTGCGCCGCGCAGCGTGCGCGCCACGACTGCCCGGCGCCGCTTCACACAGGCGAGTGTCGAGGATACGGCCGAGGTGACGCTGCACTTCGGCGGCGACGTCGAGGCGCACCTCGTTCTCACGTGGGCAGCCACGGAGCGGAGAACCGCAGTCACGCTCTCGGGCGACGGAGGGTCCCTCGCGATCGACGGCGCGAGGGTGCTCGTCCGCGAAACGGGCGGCGCGCAGCGCGACTGGCCGGTCCTGCCCGATGCGCCGGACGATTCCTGGCACGCGGCATGGTTCCCGCCGGTGCTCGATCTCTTCGCCGCCGCGCTCGCGTCTCCTGCGACGGCCGCTCCGAATCGGCAGGAGGCGCGGATGTGCCAGTCCGTGATCGATGCGGCCTACCGATCGGCGGCGCGCGGCGGCGACCCCGTCGCGCTTTCCTGATCCTTCGCGGCGTCGCACCATGGGCTGCGGCGCTGCACTCCCGAGGCGACAGGAGACGAGATGACGACCCTTCCCGAGCGCAGCACGGCGCAGTGGCGCCGCCTCGACGCGGCCCATCACATCCATCCGTTCACGGATCCGCAGCGCATGGCCGCACGCGGCGGAACGCGCGTGCTCGTGCGCGGTGAAGGCGTTTGGCTCTGGGACTCCGATGGAAATAGAATCCTCGACGGCCTCGCGGGGCTGTGGTGCGTGGCGCTCGGCTACGGCCGTCACGAGCTCGCTGCCGTGGCGGAGCGGCAGCTTCGAACGCTCTCGTACTACTCGAGCTTCCTCGACACGACGACGCCTGCGACGATCGAGCTGGCGCAGAAGATCGCCGAGCGAACGCCGCCGGGTCTCGACCAGATCTTCTTCGGCAACTCGGGATCGGAATCGATCGACACCATCGTGCGCATGGTGCGGCACTTCTGGAACCTCGAGGGGCGTCCGGAGAAGAAGATCCTGCTCTCGCGCGAGTACGCCTATCACGGCTCGACGCTCGCCGGCGCCTCTCTTGGCGGAATGGCGGGGATGCACGCGATGAGTGGCCTGCTGCCCGACGTGTCGCACGTGATGCCGCCGTACGCATACAAGTACGGCCGCGGCATGACGCAAGACGAGTTTGGACGGCGCGCAGCCGACGCGCTCGAGGAGCGCATCCTCTCCCTTGGCCCCGAGCGCGTGGCGGCCTTCTTCGCCGAGCCCGTGCAGGGAGGCGGCGGCGTTCTGGTGCCGCCCCCGAGCTACTGGCCGCGCGTGCAGGAGATCTGCCGCCGGCACGACGTGCTGCTCGTCGCCGACGAGGTGATCTGCGGCTTCGGCCGAACGGGCGAGTGGTTCGGCTGTCAGACCTTCGACATCGCGCCCGACTTCATGAACATCGCGAAGGCCGTCACCTCCGGCTACGTCCCCCTCTCGGCCGCGATCGTCGGCGAGCGTGTCGCACGAACACTGCGCGACAAGGGGGGGAGGCTCGCGCACGGCTACACTTACTCGGGACACCCGCTCGCATGCGCAGTGGGCATCGAGAATCTGCGGCTGATGGCCGCCGAGGGTCTCGTCGAGCGCGTCCGCGACGACGTGGGTCCCCATCTCCAGCGCTGCCTCCAGGAGGCGCTCGGAGATCAC
The DNA here is from genome assembly GCA_020849175.1 of Deltaproteobacteria bacterium. GTDB lineage: Bacteria > Myxococcota_A > UBA9160 > UBA9160 > UBA9160 > MYXO. The sequence continues at coordinate 282 of JADLGR010000110.1, read as the reverse complement.
CCGCTGGTCGGCGAGGTGCGCGGGGTCGGCCTCATGGCCGCCGTCGAGCTGGTGCGCGACCGGGCGAAGGCAGAGCTCTTCGACCCGCCCGGCGAAGTCGGCCTGCGCGCCCTCGATCACTGCTTCGACGCGGGCGTGACCTGCCGCGTCGTTCGCGACGCCCTGTGCTTCGCGCCCGCGCTCGTCATCACGCGCGCCGAGATCGAGGAGCTGGCCGCGCGTGCGAAGCGCGCCGTGGACGCGACGGCGAAGGCGATCGGCATCCTGTAAGCCGCGCGGCGC
>JADLGR010000109.1 GCA_020849175.1 Deltaproteobacteria bacterium | reverse complement strand
GCGTCAGTGAGCGCCGCCATGCCGTAGGGCGGGGATGCGTTGACGAGCAGGCCGGCCCGGCAAAGAACGCGGGCCTCCGTGAAGGTTCGCCCGGGCTTGCTGGCCCGCAGCACGTACTCGCCCGGCGGCACATTCGTATACACCACGCCGCCGTCCTCGGACGTCTCGGTCAGCGTTCGATCGGGGAGGACGATGCCGTTCGGGTGGATCTGGAAGTAGACCGGGCCCGACTCCGGCGGAAGCGACGGCGCGATCGTGACCGTGGCCCCTGCGTCGCCGTGCGTCGGGTACGGGCCGTAGATCGAGGCGCCCGGCCGCGTCACGGTGCTCGCGATCTGGCAGCGCTGCGGGTCGGGCTCGATGCCGAGGATCGCGGCGAGCAGGCCGAAGATCGGCAGCGGCGGCGCCTGGAGCGTGACGCGGTCGATGCCGTCGGGACCGACCGCGAGGGTCGCGGTCTGCGTGGCTGCGTAGTCGGGATGCGACAGGACCAGCGTGACGGGGCCGGCCGGGACGTCCTCAAACGAGAACGCACCGCCCACACCAGACACTGTGTGGAGTTGCGGATGCTCGAGGATCGAAAGCTGCGCGCCAGGGAGCCGTCCCTCACCCGGAGCGAAGATGAAGACGTCGCCGCGGATCCGAACGCGCGGCGGCTCGAGCCGTGCCGGGGCGCTCAGCCAGACGAGGTAGGCCCACTGCCGCTCGATCGCGAAGCGTTCGCCGCTCTCGCGGCCATCGCTGCGCAGCGCGGCGACCCAGCGCCCGGTCTCCGGCTCGAACGTGTGAAGAGCGGCAGTGCCCGACGGACTCACCGCCGCGAGCAGTGCGCCCGAGTCGAGGTCTGCCGGAGCGCACGGCATCCGAAGCACGCTCCAGCCTGCCGGAAGCTCGATGGGAGCGCAGAGGATCCCTCGCGTCTCGTCCACGTCGCCGGCGCAGGCCGCTCCGAGGCTCGCGGCGGCGAGGGCGAGCGCAGCGAGGACCCGAATGCGTGTCGTGCCGATCATCGATTCCCCGCCGACCCGAGATCCTCGAGGATCGCGACCATCGCCTGTGCACCGCGCTCGAGGTTCCGGATCGAGACTCGCTCGTTCGGTCCGTGGATCCCGAGGCTCTCGCGCGGCGGGAGCCAGCGTGGGACGAAGCCGTAGGAGGTGATGCCGAGTGCTCGGAAGTAGTGCGCGTCGGTGAAGCCCGCGATCGCGCGGGGGACGACGAGCGCGCCGGGGTCGAACCTTCCCGCGACGCGCTGAATGGCGCGAAACAGCTCGGTGTCGACCGGAGACGTCGATCCGGAATCGAAAGCCAGGAGCGTCTCGACGTCGATGCGCGGGTCTCCGATCACGTCGACGATCTCCGATCGGAACTCCGCGCAGCTCTCGCCGGGGAGCAGTCGCGCGTCGAGGTGTGCGGACGCTTCGAGAGGCATCACGTTGGTCTGCGTTCCTCCCTCGAGCACCGTGATCGTCACCGTGTTGCGAACCAGCGCGTTTTGCCCGCGATCGGCGAGGAAGCGGCCGCGGAACGTGGGGTCGAACTCGATCCAGAACGCGAGATCCGAGAGCTGCTTGCGGTCCTCGTCGCGCGCGTAGGGCGCGAGCGACGCGAACATCCGGGCCACCTCCGGCACGACGCGGTAGTCGCTCTCGAAGTTGCGCACCTTCTCGAGCGCGCCGATCAGCCGCGGGACGGCGGCATCGTGCGGCTCGCTCGAGCTGTGCCCCGGAGTTCCGCGCGCGACGACGCGCAGCCAGCAAGGCGTCTTCTCGGTCACGGCGACGCCCCAGACGGGCGGTACCGGAGGCTCGCTCTCGAGGATTCCGCCCCCTTCGGTGAGCAAGAACTCGGCGTCCTGCAGCAGGCTCCGGCGCTCCCGGACGATGTAGCCGGCGCCCTGCTGCCCGCCGGTCTCTTCGTCGGGCGTCGCGAGCAGGATCACGTCGCGATCGAGCGGCGTCTCGCGCCGGGCGATCGTGAGCAGTGCCAGCATCTGCACCACGGTGATGCCCTTTGCGTCGAGGGCGCCGCGGCCGACGACGTAGCCGCCTCCGACGAGGCCCTCGAACGGCGGCACCACCCACTCGGAGGCGTTCGCCGGAACCACGTCGAGGTGCGAGTGGAGGATCACGGGCCGTCTGCGGCCGCTCCCGCGCACGCGCGCCCACAAGGCGGCGCGACCCGCGCTCGAAGCTCCCGAGGGTGTCTCGACCACCTCGGCCTCGACGCCCTCTTTCTTCAGCACGTCGCCGAGGAACTCGGCGAGCGGGCGCTCGTCACCGGGCGGGTTGACGGAGTGGAAGCGGATCGCGCGGGACAGGATCTGCGCGGCGGCCTGCCCGAGATCACGCTCCGGGTCGGGCAGGTCCTGCCCGTCGAACGGCCAGATTGCACCGGCCGGGCCCGCGAAGAGGCCGACGAGGGCAGCGATCGCGGCGGCGAGGCGCACGCCCGCGCGTCGGGTCGCGGAGGAGCGGCTTGCCTGCGTACTGCTCGGGCGGTTCAGAGGAAACCCCCACGCGGGCCGGAAACGACCGGCAGGAGAGGACCGTAGGGATTTACCAACTCAAGGTTTCCGAAGATGAGACGAATAGAAAAATGTCCGCGTCTTGTGACGCCCATCACAGTCTTGTTGCTCCAATATCCGTATCTACCGGCGTACCTGCGCACGTTCCGATCAGTATATCCCCCGCGAACCGGAGCACGGGAGGCCCATGAAGAGCGGACGAAAGCTGAGCCTTTCCGGAAGGCTCGACGCAGCACGATCTCGGCTCGGTGTGCCGCTCCCGGCAACGCTCGCAGTCGGAGTCGCCCTCGTGGGAGCGCTCGCCCCGACGGCGTTCATGCCGAAGGCGCCGGCCGTCTCCGGCACACAGGCCTCCGCTCCCGCACCGGCCCCGACCGATGCCGAGCTCGCGCTGCGCCAGAGTGCGCCCGGTCCGGCGCTCGTAGACCTCGCAGCGCTCGAGTCTGCGAAGCCCGCTGCACCGAGCCGATTGCAGCCTGCTCCTGAGCCGCTCGTCACGACGGGCGTCATCCCGCCCCGGGGAACGCTCGCGAAGTCGCTCCAGGCGAGCGGCATTCGGCCCGCGACCGTGCAGCGAATCGCGCGCGAGATGGAGTCGTTGCTCGACTTCCGCGCGGCGCGCGCCGGCGACCGGTACTCGCTCACGCGCACGCCCGATGGGAAGCTCAAGGAGTTCAGCTACGCAACGACGTCGGGAAAGAGCTACCGCATCGTCTCCGACGGGCAGCACGTCGTTGCAGAGACGCGTGGCAACGATGTCGTGCGCCGGACCGCGCGCGTCGCCGGTCTCATCAAGACGACGCTCTACGATGCGATCCAGAGCCTCGGCGAGTCGCGCCAGCTCGCGACGGACTATGCGGAGATCTTCCAGTGGGACGTCGACTTCGCCCACGGAATCCAGCGCGGCGACGAGTTCCAAATCCTCTACGAGCGGCTCTATCGCGTTCGTACGGATGGCCGCGAGACCTTCGTCGGGCCGGGCCGCATCCTCGCGGCCCGCTACCGAGGCGCCGAGGGGGATCTCGCAGCGGTGTACTTCGAGCTGGAGAAGGGCCGGGGCGCGTACTTTCGGCCCGATGGCTCGCCGATGGAGCGCGCCTTCCTGGCGGCGCCGCTCAAGTACGAGCGAGTGAGCTCGAGCTTCACGTACAGCCGCCTGCACCCCATCCTCGAAATCCAGCGCCCGCATCTCGGGATCGACTTCGTCGCAGCCGAGGGGACTCCCTTGTGGTCGATCGGAGAAGGCGTCGTCGTGCACCGCGGCTGGGGCGGAGGCTTCGGAAATCTGGTCAAGATCGAGCACGCGAACGGCTATGTGTCGTTCTACTCGCACCTCTCGCGCTTTGCGAAGGGGCTCTCGGTGGGTGACCGCGTGCGGCAGAAGCAGGTGATCGGATACGTCGGATCGTCCGGCCTCGCGACCGGGCCCCATGTCTGCTTCCGCGTCCAAAAAGACGGCCGGTTCGTCAATCCAGCGAGCATCCGCAGCCGAGCGATTGCAGTGGGCTCGGTCGCGAAGCGGGAGGATTTCCGCACGGCACGCGAGACCCTGCTCGCCGATCTCTCGAGCCGCTCGCTCGTCGCCGTGGACGAGGCGCTCTAGCAAGGGCCAGTCGTCTGCCTGGCGAGGACGCCTGCGTGCAGCCGTGGCCCCGGCGGGCATCGCGCGGTTGTGCGACGATTCGCGGTGATGGCTCCTCCGGCCCCCCCGGTGTCGCAATCCGCCTCCGAGGGCGCGTTGCGTGAGCGGTTGTGCACGCTTGCCGAGGCGCTCGCCGAGCGCGAGTCCGAGCACACGGCGGCGCTCGAGCAGGCGTTCGCTGTCTCCCACCGCCTGCACGGCCGCGTCCTCGAGGCGGTCGACGCCTTCCACAGCGTGCTCGCGGCACGTGGCCTCGCACATCTGAGGATCCGCGTCGGCGAGCCGCGCATGGACGACAAGCACATCCGCGCCGTGCAGTTCGAGATCTCGCGCGGGCGGACGATCGCGCTCGTGAGCGTGAAGAGCCGGGGCGAGGTGACTCTCGTCGGACCGTTCAAGGACGGCAAGACCGAGGGGCCGTGCGAGACGATGCCGTGGGCCCACGCGAGCTCGCTCGAGCTGACGCTCGCCGACTTCCTCGAGCGTTTCGTCGAGCAGGCGGTGACGCCATGACGCTCGACCGCAGCGCGGCTGCCGAGCTCGAACGGCCCGTCGAATCCGTGCGCGATCTCGTCGACTTCTTTCGCGCCGGCGAGAAGCCTCGCGCGAACTGGCAGCTCGGGATGGAGCACGAGAATCTCGGGCTCTACGAGGCAAGCGCCACGCCCGTTCCCTTCGACGGCGAGCACGGGATCGAGGCGCTGCTCGGGCGCTATGCGATCGACGGCGGATGGAAGCGCGTCGTCGAAGCCGGTCGCGTCATCGCCCTCGACCGCGACGGGAAGAGCATTACGCTCGAGCCCGGCGGTCAGCTCGAGCTCTCGGGCCGGCCGTGGGCGAGCGCGCTCGACGCCGCACGCGAGTTCCGCGAGCACCTCGAGACGCTCCGCCGCGTCTCCGAGCCAGCGGGCATCGCCTGGCTCGCGCTCGGCATGCAGCCGCTCCACGACACCGCACGCGCCCCACGGATTCCCAAGGAGCGCTACCGCATCATGCGCGAGTATCTGCCCGCACACGGGTCGATGGCGCTCGACATGATGCACGTCACGGCGAGCGTGCAGGTGAGCTTCGACTTCTCCGACGAGGACGACATGCGGTCGAAGCTACGTGCGGCGCTCGCGTGCGGGCCGATCGTCTCGGCGATCTACGCCAACTCGAGCCTCGTCGGCGGGCGTTCGTCGGGCTACGTCTCGAAGCGAATGATCGTCTGGCGCAACACGGACCCGGCTCGTTGCGGCCCGATCCCGTTCGTCTTCGAGCCCGACTTCGGCTACGCGCGT
>JADLGR010000108.1 GCA_020849175.1 Deltaproteobacteria bacterium | reverse complement strand
GCCGGCGCTCGCCGTCGCGCTGGAGGCGAAGGTCTTCGCGATCGGCGACTTCGTTCCATCGGCGTCCGGAGGCTGCGGCGGAAACGACGTCTCGCACTGGCCCGACATGGTCGACGAGTGGTACGACGAGATGGGGGACCAGGGCCATCTCCGAGACGGTCAGTACAGCAACGGGAACATGACCATCCGGCGCTTCTGCGATCCCGACACGATCGCGGGGTGCCAGGACGACTCGTTCCTCGACGACGCCGACGCGGCGATGATCGGCCTGCACGGCTCGGACAGCGGCGACCACTGGGCCGGCACGATGCGTGCGCCGTGGAGCGGCCAGTGCGCGCTCGACGCCGGGGGCACCGCTGACAACGTGTACGTCGGCGACCTCGATCTCGAGTTCATCCACCTGTCGTCGTGCTTCAGCGCCGACGACGACAACCTCGGCGGGATCCGCAATGCCATGACCGATCCCGTCGATGGCGGGCACGCGCACCAGTGGGACGGCTTCCATGGGATCATGTGGATCGGCGGCAGCCTCGACGACGACTACCACGACTTCGCCGACGAGGCGCACGACGTCGCGATGGCGACGGCGTGGGTGACCAACCACTACCGGAACAACAGCGTCGGCTGCGAGGACTACGACCCGTTCAACTGGTTCGGCACCTGCCAGGACCAGTGTCCGGTGGCGTATTCGATCAGCACGACGGAATCGTCGGCTCTGAGCCGTCTCGATCACGAGCGGTACAACAACGTCTACTCGGATCCCACCGGCCACAACTGGTACGCGTACATGTACATGGAGGGCTGCAACTCCGTGGGAGAGACCACCTTCAGTCCGTGACGCGGTAGGACACGCACTCGATCACACAGCCTCGACACGGCTCACGATGAGAGGAGAGAGAACATGGCCAGCCACCGCTCGAAGCGCTGGGGAGCTCTCGTCACGACGGCCTGCCTCGGCCTGCCGTGGGTGGCAAGCGCGGGAGACGTCCCGCCCACCGATCCGCGGCCGCCGTCGCGGGCCGAGCTCGTGAAGCAGATCGGCGACTGGCTTCCCGGTCTCATCGGCAGCTCGAACAGCGAGCTCGTCGACAAGCTGATCAACGCGAAGATGGGATCGCCGCTCTCACGAAGCTTCGACGCCGCGAAGGCCGTGAAGGCGGTCTTCGGCCGAACGACGCCGACGTACGCTCCGGACTGCAAGCAGCTCTTCACACCCACGGGCGACATCGATCCCGGCGAGTGCATGGCGACCCGCGGTCAGCGCGGCGGAACGGGAGCGTTCACGCGCCTCAGCTTCAGCAAGCATCTCGGGCTCGGAAGCATCAAGTACCTGAAGCGGCCTGCGGACGGCAGCGTCCTTCCGTCGAACCTGAAGCCCGTGAAGCTCTCGGACGCCGACGCGTACGCACAGGCGCTCACTTTCCTCCAGACGAACTTCGGCCTGCCGCCGGAGGAGATCCCGCAGCCGCCGGCGGGGGCGAAGAACCCGCTGCCGGTGAAGAACCTCGTTCTGGCCTGGGGCGACAAGCCGGGCACCGGCGGTTCGGTGCCCGTGCGCAAGCTCGTCCTCGTGCAGCGTGGGTTCTTCGTCGACATCAAGGGCTCCGGCGGCCAGCAAGATCTTCCCTGGGTGCAGGGGCCGGGGCAGGCACGCGTGCTGCTCGACGACACGGGAATCCAGCAGGCCGTGATCCGCAACTGGCAGGAGCTCCGGGCAAACCCGGCCGTCGATCCCAAGAACGCCAAGTCGCGAAGCGAGCTCATCGAGGAGATCGCGGACGACCTGCTGGGCGAGAACGTCGTTCCGATCGAGACGATGCGGTTCACGATCGTCCTGTCGGGCACTCCGGCCGGCAGCTTCGGTCTTCTGCTTCCCGCCGTACGCATGACCGCAGCGCCCGTTCCGAACGATCTCGGCGAAGCCGGGCAGGCGTCGGCCGTGTCGACCGCCGGCTTCGTTCGGGAGTACGCGCTCGTTCGGTTGCCCGAGGGAACGCGGCAATAGCGGCCGCTGCCCTCGAGGAAGACCGACACGAAGGAGGACGAGATGCGTTCATTGCGTTCATCGACGAGGCTCTCGGCCGCAGCGCTGGTCCTCGCACTGCTTGCGGCAGCGCCGTCGCGCGCTCTGGTGACGCTACCGGGTGGGGACCTTCTGCTCGACGGCGCCTTCGACGAGGTCGCCTACGGCGCGACGGGCCTGGCATGGGTCTCGCCGCTGCTCTTCGTGGGCGATCTCGGCACGACGAGGGACCCGCAGTCTCACGCGCTCCTCACGAACCTCGACTATCAGTATGCGGTGGCCGGACTCGGAACTCCCCGGATGTCCGTCACCTACACGATCCTCAACTCGGACCCGGCGCCTTTCTCGGATCTGCGCTTCATGCTCGAGGTGCAGGCAGACGGCTCGGACAGCTTCCTCGACGCGGTGCAGATGGTCTGGGACGCCCCGGCCAACGGGGATCCCGTTGCCTTTCAGGTGAGCGACTTCTCGGCGCCTGGCGGTGATCTGAAAGAGAGCGCCATCGCGAACGGCCTGCTCGATGGAACGAACGCGTGCGCCGCTGCGCCATGCGACGTCGACTTCGCGCTTCAGTGGAGCCTCGCGTCGCTCGCTGCCGGGCAGAGCTGGGTGATCACGGTCGGCCTCTCGGACGACGGGTCAGCGCTCTCCGGCCGCCTGCTACGCGCGGACTCGGTCGATACCGCGGGCACGCATCTGACGCTTTCTGGTGTCGATACGGTCGTCCCAGAGCCCGGGAGCCGGGCTCTGGTGCTGGTCGGCCTCGCCATCCTGTGCGGGGTGCGTCGCCACAGCCGCCGCATCGGAGCGTCCGGCTGATAGAATGCCGTCCTCGCGAGCTCCGGTGCTCGCAGGAGAGACGGCATGGCCTACATCGAGATCGAGACGCCGCGCCCGCACGTGCGCGCGATCGTGATGAATCGCCCCGAGCGGCTGAACGCGCTCTCGTTCGAGACGGTGGTTCCGCTGCACGAGGCCATCCTCGAGATCGGCGCGGACAACGACGCGTGGGTCGTGGTCCTCACGGGCGCGGGGCGCGGCTTCTGTTCGGGCCTCGACCTCGAAGACCACGGCGTCCCGCCCGGCATCGCAGGGCTGCCCATGTCACGCATCGCAACGCGCGCCATGGCCGTCTTCGCCGACCTGGTTCCGGCTCTGCGCAACATCCCGCAGCCCGTGATCGCAGCGATCAACGGTCCGGCCTACGGGGGCGGCCTGTGCCTCGCGGCCGCGTGCGACCTTCGCCTCGCCGCGGAGTCGGCGACGTTCTGCGGCGCCGGCATCAAGAACGGCCTCACCGGCACCGAGCTCGGCATCTCGTGGATCCTGCCGCGAATGATCGGCGCGGCGCGCGCCTTCGAGCTCATCCTCACGGGCCGTGAGATCGGCGCGCACGAGGCCGAGCGGATCGGACTCGTCTCGCGCGTCGCTGGCGACGCCGCGCTCTTCGGCGCCGCGCTCGACGTCGCCGAAGAGATCTGTGCGCACAGCCCCCATGGCGTCGCCATGACCAAGCGCGTGCTGTGGTCGAACCTCGAGACGAGCAGCCTTCATGCAGCGATGGACCTCGAGGCGCGCAACCAGCTTCTGGTGCGAATGACCACCGACAATCTCGACGAGGCGATTCGCGCTCGGCGCGAGGGTCGAAAGCCGAGCTTTCGGGACTGACTTCCGCGCCATCACGCCTGCAGCACACGATTTCGTGACCGCGCTCACGTTGCGCGCGTACGCGCGGCCGTGTGCCGTGACGCGCCTCACGCGCCCGTTCGTCGCCCCACCGATGCGAGAGCAAGGAGGGCACAACGGGGGAATCACGGCATGCGACGATGGCTTCTTCGGACGATGCTCGGAACCCTTGCCCTCTCGGCGACTTCACTACAAGGCTGCGCTCTTGGCTGGTTCACGATCTCGATTCCCGACTTCGCGTCGAAGTCGGTCGATGGCGTCTGGCTCTGGCGCCTCTCGCCCGAGACCGGATTCTACGAACGCGACACGCAGATCGTGCTCGGAATGCCCTCGCTACAGCCCGATGGTGAATGGCTCACGTACGACGCCACCCCGCTCGACGGCTCGCCGATCGTTCCGGGAACGAGTCAGGTGGTGCGAAGCGCCGACGATCCCGACCACGTCACGCTCCAGCTCCTGTTCTCGCGCACGGAAGACGCCGGAACCTATCGCGCGACCACCTACAACGAGGCGGGTGACTCGCCGCTGTCGGCAGAAGCCGTCGCCCTGTGAGCCGCGTGCGCCGCGAGGCACGAGCGAGCAGGCAGTCAAGGCGCCGGCGTCTCTTGCTCCTGCCCTGGGATGGCCACGCGCGTTCCGCGGAGCTTCGTCGTCGTCGCGGCGTACTGCTCTCCCTTCTCCGGTCGATTGGAGAGCTCGACCAGCAGCGCGTTGTCGCGGTCGAAGCGCGCCGTGAACGTCGAGACGATGCGCGGTCCCACCTCGCGCGGAACGAAGGCGAAGTTCGTGTCGATGCCCGGGACTCGCTGGAGCACGAGCTGAACGTGCGACGTCCCCTCGAGTACGTCGCCCTCGATCCGTCCCTCGCCGGTTCCGATGACGTCGGCGTGCACCGTGCCGCCCGACGTCGGATAGTCCGTTGCGAGCTGCGAAGCGGCGCGATACACCGCGCCGCGCTTCGTGAGGACGACGTGTCCGCTGATCTTGCGCGACTCGCCCGTGCGAAGGTCGGTCGTGACGCCGGTCACCTCGTAGGTACCCGAGAAGAGATCGTCCGCAGCGTCCGCTGGAGCCGTCGCCGAGAGCAGCAAGGCGGCCGCGACGACGAGCGCGCGAGAGCGGAAAGCCATGGGCCCTCCTTCATCCCCCGGCCCGATTCTACGCCGGCGGCGAGGAAAGAGGGGACCGATTCCGGGCCGGGACGCGTCCCGAGCCCGGAGCGTGCTACGGCGTCGGGCCGGGGTGCGCGGTGGTCTTCCCGGCCCCCTGATCGATCACGCTGCCGCCGAAGTCCTTGATCGTCATGCCGTGGAGCGCCTCGATCGCCGCATAGCCGGCGGCGTTCTGTGGAAAGAGCGCGAGGCGCGCGGTGCAGTACGAGCCGCAGCCGCTGCCCGAGATCGAGCTCGAATAGAAATAGAACTGCGCCGGCCCCTGCAAGGAGCCGTACGAGACCGGTGTGGAGAAGTACTCGACACCGGTTCGCGAGCCGTTCACCTGGAACATGCTGTGGCCTCCGCCGATGGTCTGGGCGCCGAGGTCGACGTCGACGCTGAAGTCGTAGCTGCCGCCCGTCAACGGAACGCCCGACTGCGCGTAGTGAATCTGCCCCTGCGAGATGCTGCGGAGCTGATCGAAGCTCGTCGGTCCATTCGGCGCCTTCACCCAGCCGTGCAGGCGCTTCTCGTCATCGTCGAAGGTGGCGTCCTGCGCCGCCAGGTCGGTGGCGGAGTCGAGGACATCGAGGCGAGCGAGCCTGCGGCGCTGCTCGGCGGCCTCCCGGTGGTCGGTGCGCGCGTCCTCGCGCGCCGCCAGACCGGGGTCTACCGCTGCGTCCGCCTCGTCCGTCGAAGGGGGACTGTCGCTGCCGCTGACCGAGCCCAGGATCGCGCTCAACGCCACGTCGGAGACACGGAAGGCAGGGGACGGCGGCGACTCGACCCCGTCGATTCGAACGCCGAAGCCCGGCCGTTCGACGTGCGTGCACGCACCCGCGTTGCACACGTCGATCGATCCAGCGGGCTCGCCCGCTGCGTTGTCGGGACCTTCGCCGAGGAGCACGACGAGCGAGGCGCGCGTCGTGGGGTTGGCCGCGCCTGCCACCATCGTGCCACGGATTCCGACGTTTCCCGACGGCAGCGCGACGTTCACGTTGTCCGACGGCTGCTTCGCGATCTTGCCCGAGACGAAGCGAAAGACGCCCTTCGAGACGCGCGCTGCAAGCCGTCCAGCGCTGGTGGCAGGGTCGTACACGAACTCGTCGATCGCGATCGCACTGTCGGGACCGATCGTGAACGCCGTCTCGTCGAGCAGCAGGATCTGCATTCCCGAACGGTCGCCGCTCTCGATCCAATCCTGCAAGAAGATGTCTTCTCCGCTCACGACGGCGCGGCCTCCAGCCTGCGCGCGAGCGAGCGTGACCGAGCCGCGCACCGCGGCGGATACTCCCGCCTGCTCGGTTGCGAGAGCGACGGCCGGCAAGAGACACGCAGGAAGAACGAGGGAGCGAACGAGGGGCGAGATTCGCACGGGGGGGCCTCCGACGCGTCGGCGTCGGCGTATCGGATCGGCAGGGTGGCGGCAGGGGTTGAGGAGATGCGCCACCCGACCTGCTTCACCGGTGCTCTACTGGTGCTTCACCGATGCTGCGCGGGCGCTGCGCGTCGCTGCCGCTCAGCCGCTCGCGCGACACGCCCGCGGCTCGGGCGCTTCGCCGCCCGCATCTCGGACGACGCAGATCGCCGAGAAGCCACCCCCGGGAGTACGCAGGTTCGTGACCTGCCCCTGGTACACGCGCGCGCCGAGGAGCAGAACCTCTTCGCGGTACGCGTAGGCGCGCACGTCGAACTTCATGCGCTGCGACCCCGTGTCGGTGGCCACGGTCACCGCGCCCGGCTCGATGTGTCGCTGCGCGAGATATCCGCCCTGCGCCGCGATCTCCTCGAGCTTCTTGCGCGAGATCTTGTCTCCCCGGTAGACACCGCGGCTCGCGAAGCCCGCACCGGGCTTGAAGACCCACGCGTGGCGCTCCCTGGCTGCGCGGTCGAGGCCGAGCGCCTCGAGGCGGCGTGTTTCGGGAACGACGCGCCCGAGGAACTCCGCGTCCTCCGGCGCGACGCCGAGGGCGGTCAGCACCTGCGGGTCGGAGAAGATGGCGAGGCGCGCCTTGTTCGCGAGCAGATGGTGCTCGCGAGGCGCCGGCGTGACGACCACCTCGCCCGCGAGGTACGCGGCGCGCAAGGCGGCCGTACGCGGCGTCTCGAGCAGAAAGTCGGTGTCGCGCAGGTAGACGAGATCGATGGTCTCGGACCCGAGCCGAACGCCGCCGGCCGGATCGCGTGCGAGCTCCGACGTGTCGCAGATTCGCGCCTCGATCCCCGCCCTCTCGAACAGGCGGCGGAAGAGCTCGAACTCCTCGCGGAGGAACTGCTGCGCGGGCCGCTCGTCGGCGATCGCAACCCGGCGCAGCGGTGCGCCGGCACCGTGAACTGCCTCGTACTCCGCCTCGAAGGTGCGGACGATTCGCCGCTCCATCGCTTCCACCGGCTGAAGGCCGGAGCACAGGCACGCGAGCCTCGCCGGCGGGCAGAGCGCCGCCGTGTGGAGGCCGTTCAGAAGCGCACCGCCCGCATTGGTGTTGATCTCGATGAGGCGCGGCCCGTCCTCGGTGAGATGGAAGTCGTAGCCCATGAACACGCCTGCGTTGCCCGGGCGGTGAAGCGCAGGCTGAGCTGCGCCTGCATCGACGAGGCGTTCGAACTCGGGCCGTCGCGAGACGCGGAACAGGAGCGACACGGTACGCAGGATCTGCGCGTAGTCGCTCTGTTCGAGCGCGATCAGCGACCGGGCGTAGGGGACTTTCGGATCGACCGGTGCCGGCAGGTCGGGCATCACGCGCGGCAGCTTACCGCGCCGGCGCGACCTCGCGCACGAAGCGCCCGAGTGCGGCACGAAGCGCGTCGATCCGGACGGGCTTCGAGACGTAGTCTTCCATGCCAGCTTCGAGACAGCGTTCGCGATCACCGCGCAGCGCGTTCGCCGTGAGGGCGACGATCGGCGTGCGGCGAGTCGTGCCTTCCAGACGACGGATCTCCCGCGTCGCCTCGTAGCCGTCCATCTCGGGCATCTGGCAGTCCATCAGCACCACGTCGTAGGCCGTTCGCTGCGCCGCGTCGACCGCCTCGCGGCCGTTCGACACCGCGTCCGCACGGCAGCCGAGCTTCTGGAGGAGCGCGAGCGCGAGGCGCCGGTTCACCGCATTGTCTTCGGCGACGAGAACGTGCAGACCGAGCGCGCCCATCGACGGCTCGGTGCGATCGTGATCTTCTCGCTCGATCGCTTTCGCGGCCGACAGCGGCAGCGTCATCCAGAACGTGCTGCCCACGCCCACGCGGCTTCGAAGCCCGATCTCTCCACCCATCAGCTCGGTGAGCCGCTTCGAGATCGCGAGCCCGAGGCCTGTTCCGCCGAAGCGCCGCGTCGTCGACGCGTCGGCCTGCGTGAACTCCTGGAACAGATGCGGCTGGATCTCCTCGGCGATGCCGGGCCCCGTGTCGCTCACCTCGAAGCGGATTCGCAGTGCGTCCTCCGGGCGTGAGTCGCGGTCGACGCGGAGCGTGACACGGCCCGCCTTCGTGAACTTGATGGCATTGCCCAGCAGGTTGAGCAGCACCTGCCGAATTCGCCCGGCATCTCCGAGCACGAACTCCGGGACGCCCTCGCCGATCTCGCAGGCGAGCACGTCTCCGTGCGTCGACGCTCGCTCGGAGAGCAGGCCCAGCACCTCTTCGAGCAGCGCCGGGAGATCGAACGCCGCAGTCTCCAGGCTGAGGCGTCCCGCCTCGATCTTGGAGAAGTCGAGGATGTCGTTGAGCAGGCCGAGCAGCGCCTCACCCGACGTGCGGATGATCTCGGCGTGCTCGCGCTGCTCCGCATTCAGCGGCCCGTCGAGGAGCAGGCCCGTCATCCCGATGACCGCATTCATCGGCGTTCGGATCTCGTGGCTCATGAGCGCGAGAAAGTCTCCCTTGGCGCGGCTGGCAGACTCGGCCGCGTTCCGCGCGGCCTGCAGCACGACCTCGGCCTCCTTGCGCGCCGTGATGTCCCGCACCGTCACGAGGCAGTTTCCCGTGGAGCACCAGCTGTACCGTGCCTCGAGGTGACGCACACCCCCCGCGACCGCGACTGCGTACTCGACCGGCCGAACTCTTCCAGTGCGCCGCGACTCATCCATTGCCTGCACGACGCTCGCCACGTACTCCGCGGGGACGACCTCCGCGATCGTTCGGCCGACGACCTGCTCCGGAGGCAGGAAGTAGTCCTCGGGTCGGGGGGCGCGACAGTCGACCCACACACCCTCGGGAGTCACCTCGAGGAGAACGTCGGGAAGAGCAGCGAGGATCGCGCGGCTCCGCTCCTCGGTGACGCGCAGCCTCTCGAGCGTGCTCCGACTCTCGTTCACGCTGACCTCGAGCGCCAGAGCCTGCGCGCGCTGCTCCGTGACGTCGCGGGTGATGCCTGCGATCTGCGGCGCGCCACCTCCCGTCCGCTCGACCGGAAAGACGCGCGAGTAGAGGTGACGGATCTCGTCCCGGGGCCGAACGACGCGGTACTCGACTTCGACCGGCCCGCTCGGACGCGAGCGCCAGAATGCGGCGATCCGCTCTCGGTCGTCGGGATGAACGGCCTCGAGCCACGACCTCGGATCTTCGAGCAGCGCTGCACGAGGGCGACCGTAGACCCGATCGTACGCTTCGCTCACGAAGAGGAACCGCGGCGCAGGCTCGACCACGAGAAGCCAGATGACGTCGTCGATTGCCGCCGTGAGCTGGCGAACGCGACGGTCGTTCTCGCCGAGCGCGTCGATGAGCTCGTTGAGCGCCGATGCGACCGCCCGGATCTCGTCGTCGCCTGCGATCGGCACCCGCGCGTCGAGATCGCCTTGCGCCCGGCGATCGAGTGCGCACGCGATGGCGTCGAGCGGCCGCGTCACCCGGCGCCGCAGACGCCACAGATCGGCTCCCGTGAGGACGATGACGAGGCCGACGAGACCCGCGCCGACCGCAAAGGCCTGGCGCATCGCAGCGAGCTGCCGGGGATCTTCGTCGAGCTCGACAGCGATCGCCCCGCGCTCTGCCTCGCCGTCGCTTCGCGAGGCCGTGGTGATGATGAGCGGCGACGTGACACGGTAACCGCTGCCAGGTCGCCCGCGTTCCGTGACCGAGAGCCCCGAGCTCCGCGCCTTTGCGAGAT